>JAUVDV010000021.1 GCA_030595125.1 Deltaproteobacteria bacterium | reverse complement strand
CGTCGGGTTCGCGATCGTGGTGTTGCTCAACGTCACCGGCGTGCCCACGATCTGTGTCCAGTTGTAGGTCAGCGTGTCCAGGTCCGGGTCGCTCGACCCCGTGCCGTCCAGCGTCACCAGCGCGTTCTCGTCCACCGACTGATCCGGACCCGCGTCCGCCGTCGGCGCCTGGTTGTAGAACAGCTGGATGTTGTCGAACGCCCGGCCCTCGGTCGCCGCCGGGTAGTTGTCGTACTGCTGGAATTTGATCAACGTGTTCTGGGTCAGCGTGAGCCCCAGGCCGCTGGCCCACGTGTCCAGCCGCACCTGGTGGTTCACCCACCCCGTCGAGGTGCTCAACTGGATCACCTCGTACCAGTTAGTCCCGTCCACACTGATCGATACACCGTCACCGTTGTAGTGATTGGTGAACGTCGACGGCACCGAGCTCAACGACTCGCTGCTGCCGACCTCCTTCTGATAGAAGTCCAGGTAGAGGTTGGTCACGCCATCCAGGTCTGCGAACACGACCGCCTCGTTCATCGCGTAGCCGCCGGACGTGGTCGAGTCCATCACCATGTGGCGCGCGCCGCTGTACGGCGTGTACGAAGTGGGGAATTGAATCCGACCGTAGGTGGACGAGGCATAGGTCACCCAACTGCTGGCGTCGGTGAAGCCGGCACCTTCGAACCCCTCGTACCAATCCGGCGAGACGGTCGGACGATAATTGACATTGATCGCAACGCTGTCGGTGGTGCAGTCCTCGGTGTCGCAGACCTCGAGCTGGAACGAGAGGGTCTCGGGGCCGGTCAACAGCAGCGGCGCCACCAAAGTCGGGGTGGTGGTGGTGGCACCGGTCAGCGTGACCGACGTGCCGCCCGTCTGCGTCCACTGGTAGGACATCGGGCCCGGGCCGCTGTCCGTGTCGTAAGAACCGGTCCCGTCCAGAGTGACGTCCTCCCACTCAATAACGTTCTGATCGTCACCCGCGTCGGCCGTGGGCGGAATGTTGGCCTTTTCACCCAACTCGACCACCTGTTCGCTACCAAAGCTCATCTCCTGGTCCATAGGCGCCGGGATGGCCCGGCTGCGACCGCCGAGATCCGGCAGATCGGGGAGAACGCCGGACGTCGCGCGTGAATCGTCAATGGCCACGCAATCGGCATCCCAATCTCCGGCGCCATCGACCTCGCTGCACAATTGCGCCGCATCGGCGGCCGCGCCCGCAGAAGATCCATCACCGTCAATGAACTCGTCGTCTTCGATGCAACCCACCGCGAGGATGAGCGCCAGACCTGCGAGCAAGCCACCAACCAGCTGACCATTCAAGTGATTCCAGAACATCAGTTTTTCCTTTGCTTGACTTTTACAAAGTCATCTTACCCCAATTATTTTCCCCAAAACATGGAAACAATATATCAAATAAATATTGTTCACATTGAAAAATTTAATAGATCAAAAATCAGATTCGCTCATTTTTTTGCGATAGCACTACGAATTCCAGCCATAAAAAACGACCCCACAACATGGAAAATGCACATGGTTGAATACCTTTGCCACCGTAATGTTGATAAAATGCTTTGACGTTCATTTCGGGAAAACATGCACGAGAAAAACCAAAAAAAAGAAGGGGATGATAACACTGCAACTATTCGATATTTGTGGGCATGTCGACGATCAGCTTGGTCGTCTTTCCAGACCTCACGACGAAGAATCGTTTGACCACGGCGCAGGTCTCGGGTTGGAAAATTGGGGCGGTTCACAATGGCGAGATCAGGGCGGGCAGGCTCCGGTTCGCCCCTACTTCTTGCGGGTTCTTCTCTTGGCCTTGTCAGTTTCCTAACAACACCAGCAGCAGTAAGGTAATCAGGTTGAAGCTCTTGCCTTCCCAAGAACCACCACCGATCGCACGGCATCCGCAGGAGTCCGAGTCCTTGCCGCTGCCGTCGTCGCCTACACACTGGGCCACACCATCGATCATGACACAGGTCATCCCCTGGACGACGCAGTCGCTCCAGTCGTTCCAGGTTCCGTTCTCACAATGCTGGACGATGTCCTCGGCGCACCGGGTGGCGCCATTGGTGCAGCCGTCGGAATCTGTATCGGAATCGGTGTCCGTATCGGAATCGGTATCTGTGTCGGAATCGGTGTCTGTGTCGGTGTCAGTGTCCGTATCTGTATCGGTGTCTGTATCCGTGTCTGTGTCCGTGTCCGTGTCTGTGTCCGTCCCGGCGTCCACCTCACCCGCGCAGACACCTCCGTCGCCGCAGACGTCGTCGTAGGTAAACGGATCGCCATCGTCACAGTCCGGCGCATCGCGCCACTCCCAGGTGGATACAAGGTTGGTGCAGTAGTAGGTCGTGGAGTCACACGATGCCGACTCGCACTCGGTGTGGGTTGTTCCGCTGCACTCCAGCACCGCGCCGCTGCCGCAGGTGCCGTCGGCGTTGTTGGCGCCGCACCCCGCGCAGGTGCTTCCGACCGAGAGCTGCGCGGGGTCGCAGGTGTCAGCGCAGGCCCCGGCCGCTGTCGAACAACCGGCCACGTCGTCGCACTGGGCCGTGCAACATTCGTTGCTCGATCCCACGTCGCAGATCGTGTCTGCCGGTGTGCAGGTACAGGTGGATTCGCATGTGCCGAACCCATCGCAGTACAGGTCGCAGGTGGCGCCATAGTCGTGCCACGTCAAACCGACGCAGTAATCCGCCGTACAGGCCGCAGTGCCGCAGATGGTGGTATCGGGTAGCGGCGTCACGTTGCAGCCGCCGACGCCATCGCAGGTCCGCGTCAGGCAGTCCTCGGAGGTGCAGGTGTACGCGGTGCCGCTACAGGCGCTTGCGCTGCAGATATCGGTGAACGTGCAATCGTCGCCGTCGTCGCACGCTGTTGCCGTGCGCCACTGCCAGACGCTCCCCACCTCGGTGCAGTAGTAGGTCGTGCCGCCGCACGAGATCTCCTGACACAGAGAGTGAACGGTACCGTTGCAGTCGTACGCCGTGCCGCCGCCGCACGTGCCGTCGGCGTTATTGGCGCCGCACCCCGCGCAGGTGCGTCCGACCGCGAGCAGCGTGGTGCCGCAGGTGTCGGCGCATGCCCCGGCCGTTGTCGAGCAGCCGGCCACGTCGTCGCACTGGGCAGCGCAACACTCGTTGCTCGATCCCACGTCACAGACCGTGTCTGCAGGCGTGCAGGTGCAGGTGGATTCGCATGCTCCGAACCCGTCGCAGTACAGGTCGCAGGTGGCGCCATAATCATGCCACGTCAAACCGACGCAGTAATCCGCCGTGCAGGCCGCGGTGCCGCAAATAGTGGTATCGGGTAGCGGCGTATCGTTGCAGCCACCGACACCATCGCAGGCGCGCGCCAGGCAATCCTCGGAGGTGCAGGTGTACGCCGTCCCCTGGCAGACGCCCCCGGACTGGCAGCCGTCGGTGTGGGTGCAATCGTCGCTATCGTCGCAACTCTCTCCGCTTTCCAGGATCGCATCGGCCGGGCAGTCCGTGTTCGTCCCGTCGCAATAGTCTGCTACATCGCAGTCTCCGGTGGAGGGACGGCATTCGTGCGTGATCGCCAGGGTGGCGCAGACGCCGTCGACCGCCGCTCCAGTCGCGATCGAACACGCCTGGCAGTCGGTGAAATCGTTGCCCCCGCACTCGATGTCGCAGCAGACCCCGTCGACGCAGTGGGCGTTGAGGCACATCCCGTCGCCCGAGCACGAATCGCCGTTGGGAAGGTTGCTCTGGTTGTCGAAGAACCTGGCCCTGACGCGTTGGTTGAATAGGTCCGCCAGATGGCGTTTGTATGTGAGCAGCGAGGTGCCCGCCCCGTTGGAGGCGAGCTCGGGATGGTACTCCATGAAGTTCTCCGCCGAGAGCTCGATCCCCGCCGGATCGAGGACCGTCAGCGACGAATCGACTCGGGCCCCCCAGATATCGTACCCGGTGGTATTGTAGTTGCGTCCGTCCTGCCAGGCGATGACAAAATCCGTCCCGTCGAATGCGACGGTGGGCGACGTCTGTGATCCGACGGTGGCCGCGATGGCGACCCCGATACCGTCCAGAACGTTGCCGCTGGTGTCGAGCCTGCCGGCGTAGATGTCGGGGTTGGCCGAGAAGCGCTTGTCGTCCCAGACGACCATGTAGTTGGTTCCGTCGGCGGCGATCGATGGTGACAGTTGATCGCTCATGACGTCCGAGATCTGAATCGGGACGGTGTCGAGGACGCCGCCGATCGAACTCACCCTGGCGCCGTATATGTCCCAGCCGTTGGTCGAGAAGTTGCGCTCGTCATCCCAGACGACCAGGAACTGCGCGCCGTTGGCCGCGACCCTGGGATTGCACTGGTCGTCGCCGCTGCTATCGCTGATAGGGAAATGCTCTCCGAGAAGCGCGCCTTCGGTGCTGATCGTCCTGCCATACACTAGAGCACTCTCTACCTGCCAGACAGCCAGGTAAACGTTTCCGTCGAACGCCACGTCAGGGTTGAAACAGTCGGCATCAAAGACGCTGCTGTAGTGTGCAATGTAGAAGCCGTCCACCTCGTCGACGACCCCGTCAGTGCCGACCAGGGTCCCGTATATCTTGACCTGGTATCCGACCCGATTGTCGTCCCAGACGACCAGGAAGTTTACCCCGTCGAAGGCCACCGCAGGACTGTCCTGCTCGTCGGCCGCAGTCGAGATCGCGATTCCCGTGGGATCGAGCACGGTCCCGGAGCTGTCGACGCGAACGCCGTAGATATCGTCGTCGGTGACCGGGTAGTTACGGTTGTCCCTCCAGACGACCAGATACATGTCGCTGCCGTAGGCCACCGCATGGCTCTCCTGGTCGTTGGCACCCTGTGCGATCTCGATCGGCGTCGGATCGAGGACGGCGCCGTCGGCGCCGACCCGCGCTCCAAAAATGTCGAGCCCGGTGGGCCAGAAGCCGTCGTCGTCTTGCCAGACCACCAGGAAACCGCCTCCGGCCGACGCGACCTCCGGATATAGCTCGGTGCTGGGCGCCGCAGAGATGACGATATCTGCCGCGTCGAGCACGCTGCCGCCGGTGCTGACCCGGACTCCGCGAATATCACCGCCCCAAACCCAGACCACCAGATAGACAACTCCTGAGAACGCGACGGCTGGATAATAGCCGGTCGACAGCGTCGAGATGACGAAACCATCGCTATCCAACACGCTGGCGTCCGGGGCCACCCTGGCCCCATACACGGTGCTGTTTCTCCTCCACACCACCAGGTAGTTGGTCCCGTCGAACGCAACGGTTGGGCTGTCTTGGTCGTGCACATGCTCGCAGATGGAGAAGGCTGCGGGGTCGAGGACGGTTCCAGTGGTGGTCACCCTGGCCCCATAGATATCCCAGCTCGAATTGGAGTCGGCGCGGTTGTCATTCCAGACGACCAGGCAGCTGGTCCCGCCGCACGAGACTGCCGGGGACCGCTGATAGTCTGTGTCCGTCGATATGGCGATCCCGCCGGTGTCCAGCACGACACCGGCATTATCGACCCGGGCGCCGTAGATGTCATCCTGGGTAGTCGCGTAGTCTCGCTGGTCTTCCCAGACCACCAGGAACCTGGAGCCGTCGTAGGCGATACGAGGTAAGTCCTGATGGCCCGGCGCCGTCGAGATCGGAATACCTTCCTCGTCGAGCACGACACCGTTGGTATCGACCCGGGCGCCGTAGATGTCATAACTCGGATTGCGCGAATCCCTCCAGACCACCAGGTAGTGAGTTCCGCCGAAGGCGACGGCAGGGGAATTCTGGCCTTGGGTGCTCAGCGATATATCGATTCCGTACGGATCGAGAACCACTCCCGCCGGAGTAACTCGCGTCCCTATAATCGACCTGTCGTTGGCACGGTTGTCCCGCCAAACGACGAAATAATCGCTCCCGTCCGACCCGATTTTGGGAAAGTCTTGATCGTAGTACGTAGGAGTATAAACCGGTTGGTCCATCCCGAACTCTGGACCGATCACGGGATCCAGCACTGCCGGATAGCTCGAGACAGCGAGCACCTCCGCCGGCACCGACATCACGACCTCACCGTTTCGATACCCCGGTATCACACGGGTTTCGTTTCCCTCGGCATCGATCCAGGTCGCGTTGCCGTACCTGAATCCCAGACCGGTCCCGCTGTCCTGAAAATGAAGTCCGTGCTCGGTTCGGTCGGAGTAATCCATGCCGGTGACGCGAACCCGTATCGTCAGATCGCCGTCCCCTGCCGGCTCGCTCTCGAAGCTCCAGCTCTGTTCGACGCCTTCTTCGGAGTTCTTGAGCATCTCCCGCGCCGGGCCGCGTGGCATCTCCAGCCCGCCGTCCTGTCGACCCGTCGGCGAGGCGGCGACGAAGTCGAGCCGACCCTGGCGCCGTTCCACGGACACGGTCTCGAAGGTGGCCGGGGCACCCGCGACGATGTTCTCCTGTGCGATGTACGGTGTCACCGTGATCGCGCCCTTCCGATCCACTCGTACCGAGTAGGTGTCGTGCCCACCCTTGAACCCGTCGCCGTCGGGTCGAAACGCGAAGTGCACCTGGCGGATCACCGCCGAGATGTCGAACGGCGCCGACACGTCCGGCGCATCCGCGAGCGCCTGGTCGTCGACTACCGCGCTGCCCCCGACGGCACCGCCGCCAGTGGAGCCGTCATCCTCTTCGTCCGCGCATCCCACCATCGCCAACACCAACCCGAGCACGGACAACCGGACCATCGTGTTTCGGAAAATCGAAGACATGAGATTTCCTCCCCATGAAGCGCGGCGAATTCCTGTCGCCACCATCTTTGTTTTTGTATTTGACGATATTAACACATTCAGGGGGGCACGAATTGGGAATATGTTTGCCGGCATCGCCCCTACTTGCGGGTACGTTTTTTGGCTTTGGGTTTGGCCTTGGGTTTGGGTTTGGGTTTGGGCCGAAGGCCGTGTTCGTCCAGCCAGGCGTTGTAGATCTTCTTGCCGACCTCCATGTCGGGAATGATGTTCTCGATGCCGAGTTCTGTGGCCTTCTGAGGACTGATGAACCCGTCCCTGTCCCATCCGTGGAACTTGTAGTACTCGGTTTGTGCCCACGCCCATTCATCGCGATCGAGCTTCATCCCCTTGTACGGACCATCCGCCACGCCCTCGTCGAAATAGCGGTCGATATGGGTGTCGTCCTGCCGGGCGCTTCCGTCCCTGCACCAGTGAGCGCGCTCGATGTTGATCACCCGTTCCGCGCCCAGGAAGATCTCCTCGTCGCTCAGATCGAGACCCGTGGCGTAACGGAACATGGGGGTGTACGCCTCCTTCCAATCTCCGGCGCCTCCCCACGATCCGATGGCCTGGCAGCAGCATCCCACGAGATCGGACACGCACTTGTTCTTTTCGGACCAGGTGCACAACTCGGGCTTGGTGTCGATCTCGTACATCTGGGAAGGGAAGTTGTCCCAGAACTTCTTTGCCCCGTCGGCGTCGAAGATCTCATCGATCTGGTACGCGCGGCTCTGGGCACAACCGGGAAACTCCAGGCAGGAGTAGTTCTTGAGGTGGTCCGATCCGCGGGTGGACATGGCGTATCCCAGGCTGAACCCCAGCGCGATCCTCGGATCGACGCTGATATGCTCGAGACCGCGACAGTGGGGCACGATATCCATGCCCACGCCGAGCTTCTCGGCCACGCGAATGTTGCCCTCGGCCAGTAGATCGCCGTAACCCTCCCTGCGGGCTATCATATCGAGCACCTTCATGGAGGTCTCGATGTCCCCCCACTCCAGCCTGATTCCACCCGTATCCTTCTCTGTGATGTAGCCCTTCTCAAACGCCTCCATGGTCCACGAGAGAGCCGCGCCCGCAGAGATGCTGTCCATGCCCAGCTCGTTTGCCTGACCGCACAGCACGTTTACCCCCGCCACGTCCGTGGAGTCGATTCTCGGTCCGAAAGCGCATACGCTCTCCATCTCGGGGCCACCACAATGGAAGCCCGCCCACTTGCCTTCCTTTATGTAGGTGTACCTGCCGCACGCCACCGGGCACGACCAGCACGCCTTGCGCCGAAACAGGAACTCATCGGCCCACTGGACCCCGCCGAATATCTTCTCGATGTCCTTCATGTAGCCCGTGGAGCAATTCTTGTGGGCGCTGATACCGATGTCGTTGCCCGCGTCGAACAGGTCCATGGTCCCCTCGTAACGCCTGCGGATGGCCGACGGCGACACGTGAACTTTCTCGCGCAACGCCCAGGCCGCCTTGATAAACTCATCGGGCTGCGCGATGGTCACCGGTTTCGAACCCTTGACCGCGATGGCCTTGAGATTCTTGGACCCCATCACCGCACCCATCCCGGTCCTTCCGCCGGAAGCGCTGAAGGAGTTCATGACGCACGCGAATCGCACCATCTTCTCCCCGGCGGGGCCGATAATGGAGACGCGGACGTCCGGATCGTCCAGCTCTTTCATGATCTTGAGGGTGGCCTTCTTGACCTCCATTCCCCACAGACCGTGAGCGCTGCGGAACTCGACCTTGTCGTCGTTGACGACTACCCATGTGGGCCTGTCCGCCCGCCCCTTGACGATGATCTGATCGTAGCCGGCGTACTTCATCATTGGCCCGAACGAACCGCCCATGTTGGTGTCGCCGTGCCCGTGAATATCGGTCCCCATGACGGAGCATGTCATGGGCGAGCGCGTACTCACCGTTACCCTGCCCGACAACGGCGCGAAGGTTCCTCCGAGGGCACCGCACACAAAGCACAGCGGGTTGGCCGGATCGTACGGATCCATGCCCTGCCACGTCTCGTTGTACACAACCTCCGAGTTCATGCCGCGCCCACCGATCCATTTTTGGTAATAGTCGGAGGGGAGATCTTCGATCTCGTATGTTAGCCTGGTCATATCCAGCCTGAGTCTGCGTCCCATAAATCCGTGCATCATTGCTCCTTCCCCCCATCCGTGCAGAAACTAAACTCGAACTCCGTCTCCTCCTGCGCGGATCCCGGCGGCTGGAACTCGACCTTCAACTTTGAAGCCCATTCCCTGGCTCTGCCCCGGGCCGCGTCCCTTGCGTCCACGAACCGCAACGCCTTCTGCATGGTGCACGCCTTGACACACCAGGGTCCCATGGGGTCGTCGTCACAGAGATCGCAGCTCATGGTCTTGCCGTCGGTGGGATTCACGACCACCGCTCCGAACGGGCAGGCCTGGATACACACGTGACAACTGATGCACTTGAGCGGATCGGTCACCACGGCGCCGTTCTCCTGTCGAACGCGCGCTGTCATCGGACAGACCTCCATACACGCCGCGTCCTCACATGCCTGACACTTGATTGGGACGAAAGTGTTGACCTCGCGAAACTCCTGGATGCGAATCCGGGAGTAGTGCGTTCCGCACACCAGAAAATGCTTGATGGAGCATGCCATCTCGCAACCGTGACAGCCGGTGCACTTGTCCGCGTCGATGGTGATTTCCTTTTTCGTGGGCAGCATGTCTTGGTATCCCTCCTCGTTCTAAATCGCCCTGCGTGCGCGATACGTGACTACAAAACGGTATGTAAAAAAGTAAACGGGAATGCTGAAGAGCACGGCCAGGATGGCGGAGCCCACCCACAAGGGCAATAGAATATCGGAGCCCATGTCCACCAGATTTGCAAGACTCGATCGGATGGTCGTCCAGCTCCAGTCGGAGGCGTGGGTGATAGTCCCGGCGAACTCCTTCCACCCCACCGCCTGGGTTGAAACGAATATTCGACCAAAGAGGTAGTTGCCGTAGTACAGAGGAATGAACGTGAGAGGGTTACTCATCCATACGCCCACCAGGGCGCCCTTGAGGTTGGCCCGGAGCGGGATCGCGATGAGGGACACAACCACCATCTGGATCCCCATGATCGGAAGGAACCCCACAAAGATGCCAAGGGCCAGGCCCAGCGCAATCTTGTGTGGAGGATCCTTCTGCCTGACGATATCCAGGAGCTTCGACACGATGCGACGCAGGAGCCCCTTTTCATTGGGATCTTTGCGGGCCTCGTTTTTTGAGTCTGCTTCCAAAGTAACAGCTCTCAGCATTCTTACCGTCGGGAAAGTGTACAGCTACTTTCCCCTCGCCCCAACCAAAACGTGCCTTACTTTTATTTAAAGTAACCGAACAACTAATTGACAAAACACAGGTCGTCAAAAACCCAGACTGCAACAGTAGTCTGAAGAACAACATGGTCGATTCCTGCTCCGGCCGTCTGGTACTCGGTTACGCTGGATGAAAGCGAGCCTGTATCGGTGTCCACAACGCCGCCGACACCATTGTATGCCGTCATCGTAACTGTACCTCCACTACTGGCAGCCACCCAGACACTGACTGAAGTTGCGGGTGTAGTGAACTGAATCGTCTCGGGCCCAATGGGAATTCCTCCGCCCGAAAGAGGCGCGCCCGAATTGAAAGCCACGAAGTTTGGCGAACTGTGTCCGGAAACGCCAAAACCTCCTGCTTCATTCAAAATGGCCCCGCCACTTCCGACGGATGGCCCCGAAAAGGTCACACCGAGGCCCGAATAAGCCGTACTCAGAGCGGTTGTCGAAGAGAATGTGCTCGGGGCGGATGAACCATCGAAATCTATGCAGACCAGCGTTCCCGTGCCGGTATCCGTACCCGTGTCGGTGCCGGTATCCGTACCGGTGTCGGTGCCGGTATCCGTACCCGTGTCGGTATCGGTATCGGTGTCTGTGTCGGTATCCGTGTCGGTGTCTGTGTCCGTGTCCGTATCGGAGTCGGTGTCGGTGTCCGTGTCGCTGTCCGTGTCCGAATCCGTGTCCGTGTCGGAGTCAGAGTCGGTGTCGGTGTCGGTGTCAGAATCGGAATCGCTGTCCGAATCGGAATCGGAGCTGCCCGATCCAGGCTCAAGCACGCTTTTAGCGCAGGAAACAGACAGGGTCACGAGAACAACCAGACACAAATGCAAAAACAGTATTTTCATAATTGCTACCTTCCCCAAAATTGCATTGTTCGCACCAACATCGATACCAGCATTTTAAACCCTAATGGTAAACCAAGTGTATCGAAGAATCTAAATGCCCGTGGAACGGTTTATGCAAATGTTGAATTAAAGCCAAACATTGGGGCATTTTCGCCCCACATTGGCAGAACGCGTTGTCAGCGATGCACAAAAACCTAGCTTTATCAGCCATTTTGCTACTTGCCGCAAACACAGCATGGGCACAGTCCGACGCCGAGAATCTGATCCAGACAAAGGTGGATTCGAGGGTTCTGCTCGAAATCGAGCACGCTGTGCCCCGGATGGTGCACGGTCCGTCCATAGACGAAGCTGCATGTGTGCGTTACGCGAACCTGGTACCGGTGGTGATCCGTCTGGACACACCGGCCACTAGTGAAATTCTCTGTTCACTGGAGGCGGCCGGCGCGCACCTCCGAAAACTAACCCCATCCCGGCCTTCCCCTGAGGTAGGGGAAGGGGAAGATGATGGAGACCGCTTTAAAGGCATTTTACATTACAGGCAGTTCGTCCCGGCGACAGTGGACCGCGACGCCCTGCAGGCGCTGTCCCGATTATCCCACGTGCAACAAATAGTGTCCGCGCCGGCACGGGGGCCTGCTCCGATGGATCACAGCGCGGATTTGATAGGATTGAAGGCCGCCTGGGGAAGCCAACCGACCATGGACTTGCTCACCGGAGAAGGAATCCTCGTGGCGAACATAGATACGAACGCCGATATCTTTCACCCCCAGTTCTTCCGCGCCGACGCGGGGTATTTCGATTGGATCGACGTGGACGGCGACGAGGCGTTTACCCCCGGTATCGACGCGATCGACCTTGACGGCGACGGCGTCGCGCTGAACGAAACCGGCCTGCTGCTGCGCTCGGAGACGGTCATGCTCCAATACGGTTACCCTGTCGATGCGCGGGAGGACGGCTTTGAACCCGCCATCGATTGGCTTTACATTGACGAGAACGCCAACGGCGAGCGCGACTACGGCGCAGCCAACGGATTTGACGACGAAACCCCTGCACTGGGAGAACCGCTCTTCGTACCCGATGATCTCAACGCGAACGGGATCCTCGACAAGGGCGAGCGGGTTGCGCGGCTGGGCACCTCGAAGATCGCAAAGGTTTTCCATTTCTTCAACTACTCCGGTTACGAGACGATTGATCGCGTCTACGAACGGGGTGTGGATCTGGCGGAGTTTGATACCAACTTCCTGAACGAATCGGATGTCTTCTCTGCGGCAGGGCACGCCACCGGAGTGATGTCCATCATCGCGGGCGATGTTCCCCTGGCAGGCCGGCGATGGGTCGGCGTGGCGCCGGGCGTGGATCTCATGCTCGCAGTTGACATGGACGCCGGATACGGCGGCACGGGACTCACATGGGTGCTCTCGGAGGGCGCCGACGTGGTTCTGCACGAGCGGGCCAACTGGTACGGCGAGCCACTCGACGGAACGGACATCACCTCCGTGATGGTCGATGAATCCACCGTATCAGACGGGGTGACGCACACCTGCCCCGTCGGAAACACCGGCGGCGGTCGCAAGCATACGCGCATGGAACTCCCATCGGGAGGTTCGCAGCAGGCGGCCTTCGAAGTTTCAAACCTTCAAGGACTCTACTACATCAACCTCTCGATCAACCTCCGAGGGATAGGTGACGCACTCCTGACCCTGACTCCGCCCGTCGGCGATCCCATCGTCCTGACAACGACCATGGAGACCGGCCCGCTGAGCGGCGGCGCGCAGTATTATCATAGCTATCTGGAGACGGTGAAGGGGACCCGTTTTCATGAGGTCATCTTGTATGCGGATAGCTCTGCCAGTGAAATCCCCCTGGGCGATTGGTTGCTGAGCGCAGTCGAACAGGGCGCTGGCGATCTGAATATCGATGCATATCTGTCGGACAACACTTCCAGTTGGGGAGTAGGCGTGGCATGGGACGAGAGCATCGCCACAGATGACAGGACCATCGGCTGGCCCGCGACCTCGGAGACCTGCATCGCCATCGGCGCGCATACCGGACACCCCACCACACCGGAAGAACCGTGGTTCTACGCGGAGGGTGATCCCGGTGAAGTGCGTTACTACTCCGGCCAGGGGCCGACCATCGACGGACGACAAAAGCCGGACATCACCGCCCCTGACAACCCATGGGCAGCCACCGCCCACGGACAGGCCTCCGGCGGTGACGTCGTCCCGCACGGCGCGGTAGCTCCGTTCGGTGGAACGTCCGGCGCCGGTCCCCACGTAACCGGCGTCACGGCGATGCTGGCACAGATCGGAATCGTAGGCGACGACGCAACGCAGGCCATCAGGGACGGCGCGCACGTGGACGACATGGTGGGCGATGTTCCCAACTATGCCTACGGCTGGGGGAGACTGAACGCCGCCGGCGCGCTGGGCGTATCAAATGACGGCGTGGCGCCCACCGTCAGCCTGGTCCCGGGGGAAGCCTTTGCAGGAAAGCCAATGGTAATTGAAGTTGTGGTCCAGGACGAAGACAGCGATGAGAGCCAGCTCCAGATCAAGTGGGATGACGACTACGACGGCACCTGGGATGACGACTACACCGCCGCCTCCAACAGAGAGGTGACCTTCGAAGAGATCGGCGAGTATATCCTGAAGGCCAGGGTTCGGGATGACACGGGCCTCTTCGCCGAAGCGTTGGCGCACATCTCCGTCATCGAGAGTCCCCCCGGCAGCGGCGATGACGGCTGCGGATGCGATACCGTCGGCGACCGGCCTTCGAAAGATCCCGGCCTGATCGAGACCGTTATTGACCTGTGGTGGCCAGGTTGATACCGCATTCCGACCAGAACGATGTCCTCCCCTCGCAGCCTGCAGGCGCTCATGAAAGAACGTTCTGATCGATGAAGGTCTATCTCGATTCTTCTCCAGAGCCTCGTCGTCTTTTCCCACGCCCCTGGGCACTCTGGATGCCATCCATCTTTCAACTGCGCTCGCCTATCGCGATATTAGAGGCATCAAGCTGACCATGGCCACCCACGACAAGATGCTCGCAAGCGCCGCACGAGCCATGGGACTTGCCGTCATCGGCGTGTAATCAGTTTTTTGTGTCCCAAAAATGATATGATCATCCCGACAGATGGAGGCGGGCCGTGATGATCGATATCAAATATCTCTTGTTGATCCTGGCGCTGGTTTTCGCCGGCTGTTCGCACGTTTCGTCCATCGGAGACAGTGGGACGACCGACACTGACTCCGACTCCGATACCGATACCGGCCCGATCGAGTGCAACCTGGGAGAGTACAGCGGCGATTTTGAGATAATCAATTATTCTGATGTCGCAACCCTCGCGGGATACACATCGATCTCGGGAAACCTTACAATCGAGTGCCCTTCGTGCACCGAATTGAGCGAGTTGATTTGCCTCACCTCGGTGGGCGGGGGCCTGGTAATTGATGGTTATTATAGCGGCGGCAACCCAGGCCTTACAAACCTTGACGATCTGAGTGGCATCACCTCGGTGGGCGGCTTGTATATCTCAAGGAACAACGCCCTCACAAGCCTGGACGGTCTGAGTGGCATCACCTCGGTGGGCGGGGGCCTGAGCATCGGCGACAACAGATTCCTCACCAATCTGGACGGCCTGAGCGGGATCACCGGCTCGATTGGAGGGGGCCTGAGCATCGATGGCAACGACGCCCTCACAAACCTGGACGGCCTGAGCGGCATCACCTCAGTGGGTGGGAACTTGACAATTGGATTCTGTTTTTCCGGCAGCAGCGGCGAAATGAGTCCGGACGGCGGCAACCCGGTCCTTGCAAACCTCGACGGCCTGAGCGGGATCACCTCGGTAGGCGGGGGCTTGTGGATTGAATGCAACTACGCCCTCACCAACCTTGACGGCCTGAGCAACATCACAGGCTCGCTGGATGGAGACATGAGTATTTGGTATAATTTTGCCCTCACAAACATTGACGGGCTGAGCGGCATTACCGGCTCGGTGGTCGGGCGCCTGGAATTCTATTTCAACGAAGTTCTCGAAAACATTGACGGGCTGAGCGGGATCACCTCGGTGGCCGGGAGCTTGCGGATGGATGACAACTACGCCCTGACCGACATTGACGGCCTGAGCGAGATCACCTCGGTGGGTTGGGCGTTGGAAATTTCAAGCAGCCCCGCCATTACCAACCTGGATGGTCTTGGCGGGATCACCTCGGTGGGTAAGGAGATCTGGATCCGGCACAACGATAACCTTTTCGACTGCGAAACGTGCGACCTGCTGGACCAGCTCGATTACGTGCCCAATACGATAAATATCCACGACAACCGCAACGACACATGCACGCCGGTTCCGGCTAATTGTCCGTAGGAGCTATTCGCCAGGGGGGGGTCAAAACCCTCCACTTGACATATAAAGTGGCATTAACCGTAGATCTTCATGGTCAAAATTTCCAAGAATCCGAGCTAAACGTTTGTTTAGTGTATGAACACAGACACTTAAGAATGACCAATCGGTTAGATGGGTAGGTTCTCAAAACCTATATGTCAAGTGGAGGGTTTTGACCCCATTTTTCGTTTTCGTGACCCCATTTTTCGTGACCCCATTTTTCGAGCAACGCGCTAATGTCGATGGGCGTTGCGCCCGAGAATCTCGGCGGCCCTGTCGCGGTCGCTGTCGAAATCAAAAGCCTCGTAAACACGAAAACTCTGCGCGGGGTTGTAGATGCGTGGCGCCAACATCTTCAGCGCCTTGAGCTTGTCATCTCCAAAAGAGAAGAGGTCGAGAATGCGAAGAACGTGGTCCACCATAAAGTAGGAGTCGCGGGCCGCTTGCCTGACAACACGCAGCTTGTCGTCGGCAAAACTTTCGTCACGCATGACTGCGAGGAGGGCAGAAAACGAGGCCCTGTCGATAACACGATGCACCGGCCCGGCGGCAGGCTGGCCATATGGAAAAACGTCGTGGCGAAGATCGACATTGGCATTGTGTCGACGAGACGGGGCACGGCGAATGTGCTTTTTGAGTCTTCGAAGTTTGCGCTCGAGCTTTGAAATATTCTTGTTCATGCGCACGCAAGAGCCACCGTGACAAGCCTGCGACTGAAACTCCAGCTGGCCTATGATCGCAAGCGCGTCGTCGAGGTCATCGAGAACCGCATCTCTACCGATGATCGCGTGACCATTGGCGGAAACCTGACCGCTTACAAGCAGGGCACCACAAAGCAACGCGAAAAAGACCCCGAAAGTTCCCAGCGTCCCCGCTCGTTTCAACCCCCTGGCAAAGACCTCCATTCGACCGGTTTTCATGGCAATCCCTTTCATTTCCCGCCTTGTGCGTTCAATAATTTGGACGCCGGGGAGCAGGCAGTATTCAAGCGCCTTTGTGCTTACCAGGCCTTGAAAAGCATCCTTCCCCCAAGTTAAGGTCTGCCCCATGAAGAACATCACCATATCCACAATTATTGGCGTTCTCCTCCTGGCCACCCTCTGGACGAACGACGCCCGGGCGTGCACCAACTTCCTCATTTCAAAAAAGGCCTCCACCGACGGATCCACGATGATCTCCTACGCCGCGGACTCCCACTCGATGTACGGAGAACTCTATTACACCCCCGCCGCCCTGCACCTTCCGGGCGAAAAGCTCGAGGTTTACGAGTGGGACACGGGCAAGTTTCTGGGGGTGATCGACCAGATCCCGCAAACCTACTCGGTGGTGGGCAACATCAACGAGCACCAGGTCGCTATTGGGGAAACCACCTGGGGCGGGCGCAAGGAGCTCAAGGAGCACATCCACCCGGACGCGATCGTCGACTACGGGAGCCTCATGTACATCACCCTGCAGCGGGCCAAAACCGCCCGCGAGGCGATCAAGATCATGACAGGCCTCGTGGAGAAGTACGGCTACGCCAGCTCGGGGGAGTCGTTCTCCATCTCGGACCCCGACGAGGTCTGGATAATGGACATGATCGGCAAGGGCGAAAAGGACAGGGGAGCCGTGTGGGTCGCCCGCAGGATTCCGGACGGATACGTGAGCGCCCACGCCAACCAGGCGCGCATCGGGAAGTTCCCGCTCAACAACAAGAACACCCTGTACGCGCGAGACGTGATCTCCTTCGCCCGGGACATGGGCTGGTTTGACGGAGTAGACAAGGACTTCAGCTTCATGGACGCCTACTCGCCCATGACCTTCAGGAAACTGCGAATCTGCGAAGCAAGGGTGTGGGCGTTTTTCAAGAGGATCGCGCCGTCAAAGAACTTCTCCTCCAACTACGTCAAGGGAAAGAAGGGCGCCAGGCCGCTGCCGCTATGGATCACTCCCGACAAGAAATTGTCCGCCAGGGATGTGATGGAGCTGATGAGGGATCATTTCGAGGGAACGGATCTGGATCTCACAAAGGGCGTCGGCGCGGGACCGTACAGCCTTCCTTACCGATGGCGACCGCTCTTCTGGGAGCACGAAGGTGAGGAGTACTTCAACGAGCGGGCCACATCCACCCAGCAAACCGGGTTCTCCTTTATCGCCCAGGCGCGATCGTGGCTTCCGGATCCCATCGGCGGGATCCTGTGGTTCAGCGTGGATGACACTTACAGCACAGTCTACGTCCCCATGTACTGCGGCATCAAGGAGGCCCCCAAACCCTTCGCCGTGGGCAACGGTGATTTCCATCACTTCACCTGGGACTCGGCGTTCTGGGTGTTCAACTTCGTCTCCAACTTCGCGTACTTGCGATACAGCGACATGATCGTTGACATCCAAAAAGTGCAGCGCGAACTGGAGGGCGGTTTCTTATCCGATATACCCCGCGTGGACAGAACCGCCGTCGGCATGTTCAAAAACGCGCCCGACGCGGCGCGAAACTACCTCACCAGGTACTCCAGAAAACAATCCGAGAAGACCTTGTCGAAGTGGAGGAAGCTCGGAGAATTTCTCCTTTACAAGTACCTCGACGGAAACGTTAAAGACGCGAACGGCAAGGCCACTCATCCCCCGTATCCCGAGCACTGGCGAAAACGTATCGTCAAGGAGCGCGGCGGATTCTACAAGTCAATAAAGCTACCGGGCGAACCGGAAGACGATCACTGAGACGGAGGAAGCGTACCAAGCCCTTCTCCCGCAGCATGAATGCTGCGGTCAGGATGCGCTCCGCGCAAGCCCACCGGGCTTCAGTCATCCTGACCGCGCCCTATTCAGGGCGCGGCATAAAGACCGGAGTTGCCTCAAGGATTCAGATATTCTGCAATCGCGGTGACGATATCTTCCTGGTAGCCACGCGATGCCGAGACGTACCCAGGAGCCTTGTTGACCAGAATGGAGAAGGCGATGGGGTTGCGCCCCTGGTGATCCATCACATAACCCGACAGGGCCGCGACATCAGAGAGGGTTCCCGTCTTTGCCCGCACACGTCGCTTGACTGACTCCTTGCGATACCGGGACTTGATGGTCCCGTCCACACCGCCGGTGGCGAGCTGCGACAAGAACTCCGGCCTCACCCCGCTGTCCAGATAAACACTCCTCAACACCTTGACGAATTGCCGCGCGGAAAACAGATTTGCGTCGAATAGTCCCGAGCCGTTTCGGTAGGTGTAGCTGCCGGCGGGAAGACCCCACTCCTCGAGCACCTTTTCGACCGCCGACGTGGCGGCGTCCCAGGTGGCGGGCATCTCCCCGGTCTGCGCGCCGATGGTCTTGAGCACCATCTCGGTGACGAAGTTGTTGGACATCTTGCCCGTCTCCAACAGGATCGAGGACAGGGGTTCCGACAAATTTGATGCAAGCCGAGGCGTCCCCGGGGGAAGAGGTCCCACGCGAACGTCGCCGCCTACCGAGATCCCCGCCTTCTCGAGCACATTCCTCAATCCATGCCCGGTAAACAGGGACGGATTGTCGATTCTCCGAAAATAGGTTACCGGCCTGGCGCCCAGGGGAACCGAACCCCACACGCGCACCCGGGTGCGCCCCTCGAAAGAAATCGCCGATATCTTGGGATTGTGCGCACCCTGCCCCACCGTGATTGTGTCGTTGGTCAGAACGGCGTACCCGGGCGGATCCAGCTTGACCCGCGCCTTGACCATTCCGGTCGGACCGGGACGAATGACAACACTCAATGCGTTATGGTTCAGCGAGACCGCGCCCACCGGAGACCGGAATTTGTTGTCCTCCCTGGGCTGCTGGTCAAACGCGTACGGTAGATTCTCACCGTCGAAGTAAGTGTCGTCCACCACCACACCGCCCTCAACCCGCCGGACTCCCATCTCCCGCAAGACGTCGACCATCTTGCGCAGATCCAGGGTGGACAGGGTGGGATCCGCGTGGCCCTTGATGTAAATCGCCCCGCGAATAGCTGCCCCGTCTCTCTTTCCGTGAAGGCTCGTTTCAAACCGATACTCGGGACCGAGGATCTTCAGCGCACACGCCGCGGTGACGATCTTGGCATTGGACGCCGGGTTGAGCAACTCGTCGCCGTTCCTGGCAAAGATCTCCGCGCCGGTCGTTACATCCATCACCGCCACGCCAACCACACCGTTTCCCGGAACTCTCTGCGCGATCCTGGACAGGGTCTGTCGCAGCGCATCCGTGTTTCGCGAACCCGCCGGTAGATTCTGCGCTCGCGATGCGGGGGTCGCGAAGGCAAACACCGCCAAAGAGAGTGCAATAAATGCCGGGGCCAGTCTGCGTAGTTTCATCATGGCGCTTATGAGCTTCCCTGGAAATTCTCCTCGCGGCAAAACTCACGGATGTCTTTTCGAGGCGGCGCATTCTTTGAAGGATCTTGTGGCCTGCCCAGGGGAACGATCTCTACAACCTGCACATAGTCCGGGACGCTCAGCAATCGAGCCACCTCATCTTGATCGAATAAACCAACGTGAACTGTGCCGTACCGAAGAGCGTGGGCCGCGTGAGTCACATTGCTCAGGAACAAGGCCACGTCGAACATGAGCCAGTCACCCAGCACGGTTGTGTGCTCGCCCTTCTTGCATCCGGACTTTCCTTTTTTGCCGCAAGCCACGATCACGACAGGGGCCTGGACCACCGCTTTCCTCGCCGGGTTGTGCTCCGACAGAGTGTCGGCGAGTTTCTCTTTCATCTTTGAATCTCGCACCAGGACGATCTCCCAGCACTGGGTATTGGCCCATGAAGCGGACATCCGCCCCGCCTCCAGGATCCTGTCCAGATCTGCCTGGTCCACCTGCGCCGATGTAAACTTACGAACGCTGCGGCGATCCGCCATGGCTTCGAATACATCCATAAAAAAACCTCTCAGAAATTAATGCCCGCCACCGCGATGATCAGTATCCATATCAGTGCGGTCGCCGGCCCGATGATGATACCCGCCTTGCCCGTGCGCTTTCCCCAGACAATGAACGGCACACTCTGCGCCTCCGGATGTCGCCGAATTTCCTCTTTTGCAACCAGCACGGCCGGGATCCCCAACGCCAGCGCGAACCAGCCCGCAATCACTGCGTGGGGCAATATGCACAGAAAAAGCATAGAGGCGGCGCCCATTCCGAGACCGAACACCACGTAGGGGCGCGGGCGCTTCCAGGGATTGTACGGGGGCTGCGCTGATGCTGAACTGTCTCCTGGGCTTTCCACAATACCGGGTACGATAGGCTGGAAATCGTTCACGTAGCCCCCATATCACCCGGCATCCGGTCCCGCATCGGCATCCGTGTCCGTATCAGTATCAGTATCAGTATCGATATCGGATCCGCTGTCGACGGCCGCATCCTCCCACTCTATGTCATCGCGGGTTCCACTCGACATACACCCGAAAAAAATCGCAAAGAGGGCTCCCACCAGCATCACAATCGAAACCTTTGCAAGATTGCTCATCGTTCACTCCTTTTGTTTCGCCCCGGCAGTCTACGCGTGAATAGCCTCGCCGTCCACGTCAAGCGCGGCTTCTTTAATCGCCTCCGACAGGGTCGGGTGAGCGGTGCAGATACCCGCCAGCTGCGCTGCCGTCATTCCCCCGCACATGGCCACAGCAGCCTGGGTGATCAACTCTCCGGCCCATGGACCGATAACATGTACGCCCAGCAGCGCGCCGGTTTCACCGTGAGCGAGCACCTTTACCAGACCATCATTCAAGCCGTGGGCCATGGCCCGGCCATTCCCCTTGAACGAGAAAACCCCCTTCTTGAACGGGATCCTCTCCTCCTCCAGGCGTCCCTCGGTGCTTCCCACCGACGCGATCTCCGGCCGCGTGTACACCACCGAAGGGATCACACCGTAGTCCAGATGTCCTTTTCTTCCCGCAAGCAGCTCCACGCACGCGACGCCCTCGACGGACGCCTTGTGGGCCAGCATCGCTCCCCCGATGACATCACCTATCGCAAAAACACCCGGCACGCTCGTTGCGAAATCACCGTCCACCTTTATACGGCCATTGTCGGTCAGCTTCACTCCGGCCTCGTCCAACCCGAGACCTTCCGTGCGAGGCGACCGTCCCGTCGCAACCAGTACCCGGTCGGCGCGCAGGGGCTCCGCACCCTCGATATCCACCACACATTCGTCCCCACTCGTTTTTGCCCCGGTGACCCGCGCGCCCAGAAGGAAATTGATCTTCTGCCTCTTGAGCAATCGGTGGGCGTGTCTGGAGATCTCCGCATCCATCTCGGGCAGCACGCGATCCATGTACTCCACTACGGTCACATTCGAACCGAGGCGATTCCATACGGAACCCAACTCCAGCCCAATGACTCCCGCACCGATTACCACCAACCGCTTGGGAACGCTCGAATAGGACAGCGCCTCGGTGCTCGTGCCGATGAGATCGTCGTCGAGATCCACCCCGGGTATTGTCGACGCCATGCTTCCGGACGCGATAATGATGTTCCTGGCGCGGATCTCCACGGGGGTTTCTCCATCGACGATCACGGCGCGATCGGCGGTCAGTCGCGCCCTGCCGATATAGCGACTCACCTTGTTTTTCTTGAACAGGAACGCCACGCCCTTGGTCAAGTTGGCGATGATCGTTTCCTTCCGCTTCATCATCGCGGCCAGATCGAGGCGAACTCCCTCGATCACCACCCCGTGAGCATCCATGCCCGCGGTCGCTTCTTGATACCGCTCACTGGATTCGAGGAGCGCCTTTGACGGTATGCACCCCACATTGAGGCACGTTCCCCCGAGGCGCTCGTATTTCTCCGTGCAGGCCACATCCATTCCGAGTTGAGCGGCGCGAATGGCGGCGACATAACCACCAGGCCCCGCACCGATTACCAGCAAATCGTGTTCCCGTTTTTCCATTTACCGCTTCTTCTGTTTTGTAGGGCTGTTGCTCGATGGATATCATGAGAGGCCTGCCATTTCCAGCTCGCTATGTGGATACGGCGTTGAAATATTGTGTTATCATTGAAATGGAATTTCTATAAGCCTCGCGTGAGGCCGGCGCCAGGAGGAGTGCAATGAAAGCTTTTTTTCGTATTTTCACCATCTTCTTTGTCTGGCTCCTGGTGATCGGATGTAGTGGGGAGCTCCCGTCGTTCAAAATGGATGCAGGAGCAACCGACACAGACACCGATACGGACGGCGACACGGACACCGACGCGGACACCGATACGGACACCGATACGGATACCGACGCGGACACCGATACAGATACCGACACGGACACCGATACCGACACGGGCACAAATACCGGCACGGATACCGGCACGGACACCGGCACGGATACCGGAACAGACACCGGCACGGATACCGGCACGGACACCGGCACGGATACAGGCACAGATACCGGCACGGACACCGGAACAGACACCGGAACCGATACAGGCACCGACACAGGCACCGACACAGACACCGACACGGACACAGGCACGGACACAGGCACGGACACCGATACAGATACAGATACGGATACGACGCTGTCACAGTGTGAAATGACTGCATTGGTGGAGACCGAGGTCGTGTGCTGTCCCGAACCGCCCCCATCCGCCTGCGACGCTGCGGCCTGGGCGTTCTCGCCCATCTCTCCCAACCCCTGGTACTACGGCTGCTGCACCCAGGATCTGAGCCAGACGATCTGGTGCAACAGCACCACGAGTTCGCTGTCAGTTCTCAGTTGCAGCGGCACCTGCGGATACGTCTCGTCAAGCAACTACATGTATTGTCTGTCCGAGGGATGTGAGCAGATCATCTACGTGGGCACGTATCCACTCACATGGAGCGGTCTCTGGACCGACTTCACGGGAACGTTCTCGGGAGGGACCAACTGCGGCGATGGCGGCGGCGGCGAGGACATCTGGTTCTTGGTGCGCATTCCGGCCGGATTATCAGTCGGTGTGGCCGAGACCACTTCCTCCAACGTGACCCTGCGAGAGGTCGATTCCTGCAATGCCAATTCCTGCGTACAATCGGCCGAGAATCCCGAATTGCTGCAGATCCTCGGAACTAGCAGCTCGGATTCCTACGCCTACCTGGTGGTAAGCGAGGCCGCGGCAAACACCGTGAATGCCCTCAGCGTCACCTTCACCGAGATCTAGTAAAACGCCGGCCCCTCCAAAGAAGTGGAATCCGAAGCGGCGGTAAGATACACCTACTTCAATGATGACTACCCGGAACGAACGCTCTTGTCCCGCTCGCACACATGTCGGTGCAAAGCTGCTTACGGCCATGGTAATGCTGACCGCTTCGGCCCTTGCGTCATGCGGTGGCGGTGAAAACCACCTTCCTCCCAAGAACGGCCCCGCAAACCTCCTCCTCATTGTCGTCGACACCCTGCGCGCGGACCAGATCGCGCTTCACGGCGGACCCACCGCGACCCCCAACATGGAGGCCCTCGCGAAGCGGGGTGTTCTGTTCGAACAGGCGTACGCCCACGCACCCATCACGGGACCGAGCCACGCATCCATGTTCACATCAATGCTGCCGTCGCAACACGGGGTGCACAACAACGCCGACGTACTGCGACAGAAATACGATACCCTGGCGGAGATCCTCAAAGGTCGCTCCTGCGCAACCACCGCGTTCATCAGCCTCGAAGCATTGAAGAGCAAGTACAAGGTTCTCCAGGGTTTCGACACGATACACGAGGAGTTTCCCCATTACTGGTGGAAGACCGCCGGTGAGATGAACGCGGAGATGCTCCCGTGGCTCGACGACAATTCATCCAGGCCGTTCTTCCTCCTCGCTCACTACTCCGATCCCCATGGCCCGTACGTTCCGCCGAGCTGGTACCAGAACGCGGAGATCACCCTCAACGAAAATCCGATCAAACCGATTCTCATCGACGGCAGATACCACCACATCGAGCTCGCTCTTCGCCCCGGCGAAAACACGGTGGTGTTCACGTCGAAGGGAGATCACAGGATACACTTGTCCCGCTGGAAGTTCCCAAAGAGCCTCTCGCTAAAATTCAGCGACGAATGGGGACGCGAGGCAAAGAAACCTGGTGACGGCAGGATTCTCGAGGCCCGTTCAAGCGCTGCCATTATAGTTACCAACGGGCAAAAACCCGCAACCCACACCATCCGCGTCAAGAGTCACTTCATGCTTTCCGTGGAGCAAAAACGACAGGGCTACGCGGAAGAAACCGCCTACGTGGACGAGCAGATCGGCGCGCTTTTCGAGCGTATGACCACTCTGGGCCTGTGGAACAACACCATGGTCGTGCTCACATCGGATCACGGAGAGGAACTCGGCGAACGCAACGGTGTTTTCGAGCACGTCCAGCGTCTCTACGAAAGCCTCGTCCACGTTCCCTTGATCATTGCCCTCCCGAATAAAACAAATGCCGGCAGGCGGATCTCGGAACCCGTGAGGCACATCGATCTACTTCCGACCATAGGCCACTTTTTCGGTTTTGGGTCGCCCCCCGACATCCGGGGCAAAAATCTGTGGCCGTTGGGGGACATCGGCATGCGCCCGGCGGTGTCGGAGACCTACCGCCCCCAGGCCAAGTCCAATCGCGTCTCCGTGCGGCACGGCGACTTCAAGCTCATTCGAGATGAGCGCACAAAAAAGAAAGAGCTGTACAACATAAAAAAGGACCCCCTGGAGGCCAAAAACCTGATCAGTCACACCTTCGCGAAGGGAAAAAGTCCCAACAGATTCGCCGTCGTCGAGACCATGCTCAGCAGAATAATTAAAACCGAACGCGCCTCCAGAACGGCGAAAGACGCCCCCTCTCCCATCAGGGCAAAACTCAACGAAGACGAGGTGGAGGCCCTGCGGGCGCTGGGGTACCTGGAATAGAACCGCCTCATATTGTAGCCCCGTCCAAAATCCTATAGCTTGAGAACATGAAGATCGGCGGCATCCTCAACATCATCATCGGCCTGGTGTTCATCGTGGGCGGCCTGTCCGGGAAGCTCGCGCTCATCGGAACCAATAACGGAGTGTTCCTGGCTATTCCGGGGGGAATCCTCGTTATCTGGGGCATCTATCGACTGAAGCGTGCGGGATCCTCTACCCGATAGTCGGGGGCACCAGGAAGAAGACCGTGCGCGTGTCCACCTCGGTGACGCCGTCTCCCCACACATGGATGGTTGCGGTAAAGATCTGCGGGTACGTGGTTGCGGGAACCGTCACGTTGTCCTTGACGTGGATGTCCCAGCAGACCCTGTTGCCCGGATCCACCTGCAGGTGCGTGTCATCGTGACTGTCGCCGTCATCATCGTACGTGGGCCAGGTAGTGCAGATAACACCGGTATCGGTGGTCTCCAGGTAGTCGATGAACTCGGAGACCGTGTCCACCGTGTCGTTCAGACCGTAGCTATCTATCCCGTCGTAATTGTCGGTCCCGTAAGCCCAGAGATCCATCGGGACCTCGGCGAGCGCCTCGATGGCGTTTACAATGACCGAAGAAGCTGAAGACGTTGCATCAAAAACCAGTGGGTTGCCGAAGGAGTCCACCGACCCCTGAGCCAGCATGAAGATCTCCATGGCGTCGCGCCCGGCATATCCCCAGGAACCCACGCCGTAGAGCCCCAGGGTCTTGGCTCCAATGGCATTGAGGGCGGCGATAGTGGCCGCCTGGGTGGTTCCGGTGTACTGGGTGAAGCCCTCGTCAGTCACAACCGCAATGATGGGACGCGCGCCGGGACGGAAGCATGGATAGCCAAGGTATCCTGTCCCGCACGCTCCCGGCTCGTTGGCGCAACTCACTTCGTTGGGAATTCCAGATGGAACTGAAACTCCCGCCGAAGCGGCCTCACTGGTGCCGAACCCGGTCGCCGCGCAGTACATTGCGGAACGGGGTGGCTCGGAGCAGCATCCACCGCATGACTCGTAGGTCGTGCTATACGAGGGGAAGGTTGACGCCGCCACTGCCGGGCTCGCCTGAATGTCCAGCCGATGATCGTAGACCTTGTAGCTCGCGCATTCAGCGTAAAGGAAGGATCCAATTCCGGTCTGCAGGTCCGGAATCGTCGCGGTGGCATCGGTGATGACCGTGGCCATGTTGGTCTTGATGTTGTCAAGGATGCTGACCATGGAGCCGGACACATCCACCAGGAAGTAGAGATCCGCTTTTTGCAAATCTGAGGAGAAGTCCAGCGTGTCGTACGCCGGGGTTGCGGTGCCGTTGTATGGCATTATGAACACGAAGTCCCCGCTGGCGGCAGGATTGTCGGCGTCGTCCAGGGGATCCGTCCCGGCGGCCACCTCCACAAAATCGCTGGCGCCGTCGCCGTCCGTGTCGGGGTCGGTGGGATCCGTGCCCGCAGCAAGCTCGGCCGCGTCAGGCAGGAGATCCCCGTCCGAGTCCAGATCCTGGAAGTCCGGCAGGCCGTCACCATCCGAATCAACCGGCGGGGTCGAGAGGATCGAGTCCCCCGCCTCGACCGAATCGGGGATCCCGTCGCCGTCAGTGTCCATGTCCAGGCCGTCGATTGTGCCGTCGCTGTCAGTGTCCATGAAACCATCGTACGTGTCGGAGATGGTATCTCCGTCCGTGTCTATCGACAGATGATTCAGGCCGTACATCACCTCCAGGCTGTCCGACAACCCGTCTCCGTCCGAATCCGTGTCCAGGTAATTGGCCGTGCCGTCGCCGTCCGTATCCTGCGGGATGAGCGGATTCGAACCCGCCTCAACAATGTCCCACAGACCGTCGCCATCCGAATCCAGATCCAGGTAATTGGCCGTACCGTCCGAATCCGCATCGGCGTCGGTCTCCACCGAATCCGGAATACCGTCTCCGTCCGAATCGTCGTCCAGGTAGTTCGGCGTGCCGTCACTGTCAGCGTCGCCATCGGTCTCCACCGAATCCAGGATGCCGTCACCGTCCGAGTCCAGGTCCAGGTAATCCGGAGTTCCGTCCGAATCGCTATCGCCGCTGCCCTCGACGGAATCCAGGATGCCATCACCGTCCGAGTCCGTGTCCTGGAAATCAGGCGTGCCGTCCGAATCGCTGTCGAGTGGCGCCGTGCTCACATCTCCGTCGCCCGCCTCGTCGACGTCCAGGATGCCGTCACCGTCCGAGTCCGTGTCCAGGTAGTCCGGAGTTCCGTCGGAGTCTGTGTCGAGCAACACCGCTATCCCCTCGTCCACATCCGAGATTCCGTCTCCGTCTGTATCAGCCGTGGGGTCGAATCCGGTGCTGGTGCCCGTGTCCGTGCCGGTATCTGTGCCGGTATCCGTGTCGGTATCTGTGTCGGTATCCGTGTCGGTATCCGTGTCCGTGTCGGTGTCCGTGTCGGTGTCCGTGTCGGTATCACCGTCGGTGTCGCCGTCGGTGTCGCCGTCGGTATCTCCGTCGGTATCTCCGTCGGTGTCTGTATCACCGCCGCCATCCAGGTCGAAATCGAACCCTCCACCACCGTCCGAACACCCCATCCATCCGACGATAATCCCCAGAAATACCGGAATAAAAACACGCAGATACATGATTTTCTCCTTGAGCTCCCATTCGGGAAGCGACTCGACCCATTTCCCAACACAAATTGAGCACTGGACATTAGTTGTCTATTGGACGCGTAAATAATGATACAGAGTCACAAAGTTTTATACAATTATCACCGAGCAGATATGTTTTTCCCCTGTGTCAAATGATCACGACAAGCGTGCGTCCGATCTGATATACGACCCTACATACGGCTGGCATTCAAAGAGCAAGGAATACCAGATGCTCGAACGGATTTTCTCGAGATACCCTGTCGACCGAACCAGCCTGGTCATGATTCTCCAGGACGTACAGACCGAGTTCGGTTACCTGCCGACGGACGCGCTGAAAGAGGTCTCCGCCCGGCTTCAGATCCCCGCCGCACAGGTCTACTCGGTGGCCACCTTCTACAACGTGTTGAGCCTCGTGCCCCGCGGACGCAATCTGGTTCGCGTTTGCATGGGAACCGCCTGCCATGTTCGTCAGGCTCCGCTCATCCTCGAAACTGTCAAACGCGAGCTGGACATAGAACCCGGGGACACCACGGTGGACGGTGAGTTCACCTTCCAGAGCGTCGGCTGCGTGGGAGCCTGCGCCATCGGTCCGGTGGTGGAGGTCAACGACATTCATCACGGTCACATGAACGTCAACAAGATGAAAAAGCTGCTGGATAAGCTCGAGCAGTCCGCAAAAGACGAGGGGCAGTCATGATCGAGAGGATCCCCACCGCGAAAGCCCTCGTGGAGATCAGGGAAAAAGTGTCCGTCACCCATCCATCCATGCGCAAGAGTGTGACCGTCTGCGGCGGAACCGGTTGCCAGGCCGCAGGATGCAAGGAGGTCGCCGACAAGGTGCGCGAGGAGCTAAAAGCCCAGGGCCTCGCTTCGGAGTTCAAGCTTGTGGTGACAGGCTGCCATGGTTTTTGCGAGCAGGGCCCCATCGTGGTGGTAAGGCCGAGCAATGTGTTCTACCCAAAGGTCAAGATCCGCAACGTCAAGAAGATCATCGAACGAACCGTGGCCGCAGGCGAGATCATCGATGAACTTTTGTACAAGGAACCTGTGAGCGGCGATCGAATCGCCCACGAGCAAGACATCCCATTTTACGCCAGGCAGCATCGTCTGGTCTTCGCTCACAACGGGTACATTGATCCGACGGACATCACCGATTACCTCTCGATTGGCGGATATGCGGCCATCGAGAAGGCCCTGTTCAAGATGAAACCCGACGAGATTATCGAGGAGGTTACCCGATCGGGGCTCCGGGGACGCGGTGGAGGCGGGTTCCTCACAGGCCGGAAATGGCGGTCGTGCCTCGATGCGCTCGGCGAGCGCAAGTTCGTGATCTGCAACGCCGACGAGGGGGATCCCGGCGCCTTCATGGACCGGAGTCTCCTCGAGGGCAACCCCCACGCGGTCATCGAGGGAATGCTCATCGGCGCGCGCGCTGTCGGCTCGAAAGAGGGCATCGTATACGTGCGCCACGAATACCCCCTGGCAGTTGAGCGACTGATCGACGCCCTCGATGAAGCGCGCCACGCGGGGCTCCTCGGCGATGATATTCTCGGATCGGACTTCTCGTTCGATATCAGGATCAGTCGGGGCGGCGGAGCTTTTGTCTGCGGCGAGTCCACCGCCCTGATGGCTTCCCTCGAAGGTCGTTCCGGCGAACCGAGGGCAAAGTATGTTCACACGGTGGAGCACGGCCTGTTCGATTTTCCCACCACGCTCAACAACGTCGAAACCTGGGCAAACGTCCCGGAGATCATCGAGAACGGAGCGGACAAGTTCGCCTCGGTGGGAACGGAACAGAGCAAGGGCACAAAGATCTTCTCGCTGGTGGGAAAGATTAACAACACGGGCCTCGTGGAGGTGCCAATGGGCATCTCCGTGCGCGACATCGTCTACGAGATCGGCGGCGGAATCCCGAAAGGCAAGAAGTTCAAGGCGGTGCAAACCGGCGGGCCCTCCGGCGGCTGTATCCCCCAGAGCATGCTCGATCTCCAGGTGGATTTTCAGAAGCTGACCGAGGTCGGCTCCATGATGGGCTCCGGCGGCATGATCGTCATGGACGAGGACACCTGCATGGTGGACGTGGCCAGGTACTTCATCCACTTTCTCAAGGAGGAGTCCTGCGGCAAGTGCGTGCCCTGCAGGGAAGGGTTGAAAACAGCTCTCGATACACTCGACCGCATCACTCAAGGCAAGGGTGAAATGAAGGACATCGAGATCCTCGAGGAGCTGGGAGAGTGGATGTCCACCTCATCCCTTTGCGCCCTCGGCGGATCCGCCGCGAATCCGGTTCTGAGCACAATTCTCCACTTTCGGGACGAGTACGAGGCGCACATCGTGGAGCGCCGTTGCCCGGGCGGCATCTGCGTGGAGCTCATAACCTACTCCATCGATCCCGAGCTGTGCGACGGCTGTCACGCCTGCGTCAAGGTCTGCCCAAAAGACGTGATCGCGGGCGACAAGAAACAGACTCACACTATCGACACGACAGGCTGTATCAAATGCGGAGCATGCCTGTCCGCCTGTACCAGGGACGCGATCAGCAGAAAATGAACACGATGGACAATAAATCCACAAAGCTTGTTTCCATAACCATCGACGGTCACAAAATATCCGCTCCGTACCGCGCCTCCCTGTTGAGCGTGGCGTCTCGCATGGGAATCTCCATCCCCACCCTCTGCCATCACGACGCCCTCGAACCGGCGGGCGCCTGCAGGCTTTGCATCGTGGAGCACGTTCGCGACGGATGGAGTAAATTTGTCACGGCGTGCAACTACCCGGTGAACGAGGGGATGGTCTTTCGCACCGCCTCACAGGAGGTCGTGCAATACCGCCGCATGACCATGGAGGCCCTGCTCGCCCGCTGCCCGAACGTCCCCGAGATTCGCAAGCTCGCGCTCAAGCTCGGCGTCGTCGAGTCCCGTTTCACCGAGGGCGACGAAACCTGCATCCTGTGCGGGATGTGCACCCGGGTCTGCGAAACCTACGCCACCAGCGCGATCTCAACCCTTAACCGGGGCTCCGACAAGGTGGTCGGAACCTTCGACAACAAGCCCCCCGAGGATTGCGTCGGGTGCGGATCCTGTGCCTCCGTGTGTCCCACCGGGCACATAAAGGATCGGCGCGAGGGCGGCGTCTACGAGATCTGGGAGCGGGAGTTCCCCGTCGCGGTCTGCGGCGTGGAGACAGAAAAATGCCGGGGTTGCGGCGCCTGCGAAGAGGCGTGCCCCTTTCGAGTTCCCCGTGTGGTCCTGCAAAAAGGAGCAATGCCGGTCTCCACGATCGATCGGGAGGCGTGCCGGGGCTGCGGTGTCTGCGTGGCCGCGTGCCCGACCGGCGCAATAGCCCAACCGCGCGCATCAAGGGATCTTCCCAAAAACTCAGGGGGTATCCTTGTTATCGCGTGCGGCAGGTCTGCCCTCAAAATCCCGACCTCGCCCACTATCCCCGACGGAGCACACGTGATGGAGCTTCCCTGCGTGGGGGGCGTGACCCCGGCAATGCTCATCGGCGCCCTCGCCAGAGGTCATGACGGGGTACTGGTCATGGGGAGACACGAGTCCACATGCAAACTGGACGGATCGGAAAAACACGCGCGTTACACAGTCAAGCAGATGGAGCGCCTGGCCCGTCTTGTGGGCCTCGGCGAGGGACGTGTGCAATTCGTGGAGCCATTGCCCGGACTGCAGGGGCCGACCATCGCCATCGCGGATTTTTTAAAAGCCACGGATCCAACACCCCTGAAAACCACTCTCCCGATCGATCATGCCCTGGACGGAATGGACGACGCCCTGGCCGTCACCCGATGGCTATGCGAACGCGACGAGCTGAGCATCGACGGAAAAGCCTGGCTCGACAGCCACGAGATCCCGGCAGCAAAATCGGCGAAAGGCTCCGTCGACGCAGGCGCCATTCCGTATCTCGATATCCTGTTGGGGCACCTGCTTGAGCCTGCGCGACTCCCGGCGATACTCGGCAAAGATCTGGAGGCAAGCAAATCAAGGGGCGTTCACATCGGGCCGATGCCCCAGATCAATCTGCAACTCGCGCTTCCCCCAAAAGAGATCGCGATCCTTCGCGAGCGCCTGACAACTGCTCAGGACAACGACATCGATATTGTCGAGACGGGCGATCTCTCGGAGTTGATCCAGTACCTCCTCCTGTTGCGCAAAGGCTCCTGGAGAAACTCTCACGTGCAACCCGTTCTGGCCTCCGACCCGGCGGCTGCCTCTGATGCGGAAAGGCAGGCGGACCGATGACCCAGCGACGCATCCAATCCCATCCGATTCTGGAGCCGTTGCCAGACGGAACCGTCGATTTCACCTTCGACGGGCAATCCTTGAAAGCCCGCCCCGGCGAGATGATCGCGTCGGCGCTGTTCGCCTCGGGAATTTCTATTTTCGGGCGCCACCATCGCGACGGGGGGCCGCAGGGCATCTTCTGCGCCAACGGACAATGCTCCCAGTGCACGGTCCTGGCCGACGGCCGGGCCGTCAAGTCGTGCATGGTCGCGGTTAAGCCCGGCATGGAGGTCGCAAGCGCGCAGGGGAACCCTCCCCTTCCCGCAGACGATCAGGTGAAGTCCCTTCATCGCCCCCCGGACGTGGAGGTCGATGTTCTCATCATCGGCGGCGGACCTGCGGGCCTGAGCGCAGCCGTGGAGCTGGGCAAAGTGGGAATCGACGTTCTGATAGTGGACGACAAGCCGGAACTCGGCGGCAAACTCACCCTCCAGACCCACGGTTTCTTCGGATCCGTGGCCGACTGCTGGGCGGGCACCCGTGGAATTGATATCGGTCACCTTCTGACCGACGCGCTGGACGATCTACCCGACATCCAGATCTGGACCGACACCACCGCCGTGGGAATATTCTGGGACGGCAAGGTCGGGGTCTCCACTCCCGGCGGGTACAAGCTCGTCACCCCGAAAAACGTCCTCATCGCCATGGGCGCCAGAGAAAAATCACTGGCATTCCCCGGAGCGGACCTCCCCGGGATATACGGCGCCGGCGCGTTCCAGACCCTTGTCAATCGCGACCTGATCGGAGCATCCAAAAAGCTGTTCATCCTCGGCGGCGGAAACGTGGGGCTCATCGGCGGCTACCACGCGCTCCAGGCCGGAATAGACGTGGTGGGCCTGGTGGAGGGTCTTCCCGAGTGCGGTGGGTACAAGGTTCACGCGGACAAGCTCAAGAGATTCGGCGTCCCCATCTGGACCAGCCACACGGTGGTCAAGGCCTGGGGCGAAACGCATCTGGAAAAAGTCACCATCGCGCAGGTGGACGAGAGGTTCCAACCCATCGCCGGCACCGAGAAGACCTTCGAGGCCGACACCCTGCTCATCGCCGTGGGGCTGGCGTCGGTGGACGAGATCCTCATCAAGGCACGTGAGTATGGCCTCAATGTGTACGCCGCGGGAGATTCTGAAGAAGTCGCCGAGGCCTCCGCCGCCATCTTCTCGGGCAGAATAATCGGCCGCAAGATAGCCAGAGATCTGGGGGTTCCCCTGGACATCCCCGAGCACTGGGAACCTCTGGCCGAGGTGCTGCGCAGCAAGCCCGGAGAGGTCGAAGCCTGGGAGATCCCGAAAGGCGGGGAACGAGTCTACCCGGTCATCCGATGCGTCCAGGAGATTCCGTGCAACCCGTGCACGGAGGCATGCCCCGAAAACCTCATCGAGATGGAGGGCATCATGGGGCTCCCGCGCTACACAGATGGCTGCCTCGGCTGCGGCAACTGCGTGACCCTGTGCCCGGGGCTGGCGATCAACCTCGTCTGCGAGGACTACGATCCACAAAAGAAAACAGCCTTGCTGATGCTTCCCTTCGAGTACAGCGACGACATGATCCCACTTGGCGGCGACGTCAAGACGGTCGATTTCGACGGCAACATCATCGGCGAGGGCAAGGTGTTGGCCGTTCGGGAGCGTCCCGATCAAGATCGCCGACGCCTGTTGATGGTAGAGGTGCCGTTCGAGGAGCGCCTCAAAGTGGCCGGCTTCACAATCCGTGGGCCCTCCGTCCCGGTGGATCCGCTGCTCCCGGACGACGACGACGACCCCATAGTCTGCCGCTGCGAACGCGTGAAGAAGAGCGAAATCGTCAAGGAGATCCGGGCCGGAGTGAAGGACATCAACCAGCTCAAGGCCCTTGCCAGACCGAGCATGGGCGGCTGCGGCGGGAAGACGTGCACGGAGCTGGTCTACCGCATCTTCAGGGAGGAAGGCGTGGTCCTCGACGAAATCACTCCGGGAACCAACCGACCCCTGGTGGCTGAAATCCCGCTGGGAGCTTTTGCACACAAGGAAGATGGCGATGCCGACTAAAACCTACGACGCGATCGTGGTGGGCGGCGGCAGCGTCGGCGTCCCGAGCGCATACAACCTGGCGCTGCGCGGCCTGAAGGTCCTGGTCCTGGATCGTCGTCCCGCCGTCGGCCAGGGGGACAACAAAACAGCCATCGGCGGAATACGCGCGACCCACTCCGACCCGGCCAAGATAGTCCTTTGCAGTCGAAGTCTCGCCCAGATGTCCACATGGAAGGAGACCCACGGAAGCGACGTGGGCTGGAAGACCGGCGGCTACGCATTCCCCGTCTACGACGAACCCCTCGAAAAAACCCTTCGCGGGCTGTTCCCCATTCAACACAAATACAACCTGGAAATTAAATGGGTGGACGCGGACGGTATGGCAGAACTGGTCCCGGGGATCGAGCGCAAGGGTCTGCGAGGCGGAACCTACTCTCCCAACGACGGCCAGCTCTCACCGCTCAAGGTTCCGGTGGCGTTCCAGCGCGCGGCCATGGAACTGGACGCAAAGTTCCGGTTCAACGAGAAGGTGATCGGCTACAACATCGACGGGAAAAAGATTCGCGGCGTCAGGACCGACAAGGGGAGCTACGAAGCGCCTATGGTTATCGTGGCAACCGGCTCCGACGCCCGGCAGGACGGCGAGTTTCTGGGTATCGACATCCCCGTTCAACCCGACTCCCACGAGGCGGGGATCACCGCGCCCGTGGAACGTTTTCTCGAACCCCTGGTGGTCGACATGCGGCCGGGTCCGGATGGAAAGACAGTCAACTTCTACTTCGGCCAGAACGACGAGGGACAGATCATCTTCTGCTACACCCCAAAGGATCTCTTCATCGGCAACAACCGGGAATCCCTCTCGGAGTTCTTGCCGATCCTCGCCGCCCGTATGATATCCCTGATCCCCAGGATGCGGCACCTGCTCGTCAGGCGCGTCTGGCGGGGGTGCTATCCAATGACCCCGGACGGGGTTCCCATCATCGACAACGTGCCACAAATCGAGGGGCTCACCCTGGCGGTCGGGATGTGCGGTCAGGGGTTCATGCTCGGCCCCGGGGTCGGGCAGGAGGTTGCCTCCCTCGCCGTCGACGGCAAGACTTCGCTTCCAAAAGAGGCCCACGATCGCATCTGCTGGGGACGCGATTTCTCAAAGGCCGGCACCGAAGCGCTGAAGTGATTTTTCATCTCACCAGACTGTCATTCGCAATGTGTGTCTTTCTTCTGGTCTCCTGCAGTTCGCCACCTCCCGAGGAAAAGAAAAACGTCGAACCGGCGGGCAAGCCCGTATCACAAAAAAAGGGAATAGTAGGCCGCGTCGGTATGAGAGTTCCGAAAAGCCTGGAGGGAGCGTCTGTCGAGCGGGCGGGCGATAGTACACCCGAGGGAATGCTCGGCGTCCCCGGCGGAACATTCACAATGGGCCTCAACCACAAACGCGCCATCAGAGACGAACGCACCGAGCACCAGGTCACCGTCGCCCCATTCCTCCTGGACAAGACCGAAGTTACCAACAAAGCGTACATGGAGTGCGTGGACGCCGGCGTCTGCCGAAAACCCAAAAGGGTCGACAACTCCAAAACCAAATTCGCACAGGAATCGGAGTTCAGAACACCGAAGCGCCCCGTATCCTCGGTATCCCAACAAGACGCCGCCACCTATTGCAAGTGGAAGGAAAAGCGCCTGCCGCGCGAGGCGGAGTTCGAGCGGGCCGCCCGAGGATCGGACAACCGCATGTACGCATGGGGAAACGAGGAGCCCACCGGACGACACGCGGTACACCTGCAAAACGTCACTGCGAACGTGGGCAGTAAACCGAAGGGCGCCGGCCCGTACGGTCATCTGGATCTGGCGGGAAACGTCTGGGAGTGGACATCGGATCACTACGATCCGCACGCATACATGCGACCGACCGCCGACAGGGGAATCCCCGCCGATTGTAGTGAGATCAAACGCACCCAGGACATGCTCCGAAAAGAAGGGCTGCAGGGCTTCACCGGCTCCAACCCCATCCCCACCGACTGCGAGTACGTGCTGAGGGGTGGCGCTTTCAATTACTTTCCATGGGGATTGCGAGCATCCAACAGGGTTCATCATCCCGGTGGGTGGAGGATGATAATGTCCGGCTTCCGCTGCGCCAGAGACTGGCCGGATGGGCCTTGAAAAAAAAGAGGGGACAGAGAAGATGATTTTTTTCAAACGGATTCAATTGGCGGCGGTTCTCGGGACACTGACCATCATCATCGGATGCGGCGGCGCGCCAGGGGAAGAGACGACCACTCCCCATTCGCAGACAACTCCTCCCGCGACCGACGCTCAGCCGAGAGACGGCGTGACGACGAGCAATGTGGACCTCGGGCGGCCGTTTGCATGCCTGGTGGATCCAGACTCTCTGGGTTTAATGGGCACTATTCCCTGGACGTCCGAAAGGGCGAGTCAACGCTGGGGGCACGGCCTTTACCAGTTCTCCATGGTGAAGTCCTCCAAAGAAGTGCCCGTGGAGATCTGTGGCGCGGCTGACTCGTACAAGTACATTGCGGAGCTGGCGTGCGACGACGGTTTCCACCCGTTCTCGAGTGTCGAGCAAGCGCGCGATGCACGGGTAGGGAGCATGGGACCGGGGGGAAGCTGCGGCAGGATCATCGACCTGTACCTGGCGAGATGTCCCGAGGGGCAATACGAAATCTATGTTGATATGTATCACTGCGCCGAAGGGGAGAGCCTGATGTAGGTGGTGGATGGGGTCCGTATGACCCCAACCACACTATTCCCCTCCACCCCAGCCTTTTGCTCGTTCCACGGCGCGGGTCCAGTTATTGAGTAGTGTCTTTGCAACTTCAGGCGGCATGGTGGGTTCGAACCGGCGATCTTCCTGCCACAAGTCGGCGACGGCTTCGACACCGTCCCACAGGCCGACGGCTATTCCTGCGGCGAACGCTACCCCTTGCGCGGTTGTCTCCATGTGGCGCGGGCGAATGACCGGAATTCCCAAAATATCGCTCTGGAACTGGCAGAGAAAATCGTTCCGAGCCGCTCCGCCACCTACCCGCAGCTCTGACAATGGGCTGCCGGCGTCGTTTTCCATCGCGCGGACGACGTCGTGGGTTTGATAGGCAATGGCCTCCAGCGCAGCACGAACCAGGTGCTCACGTCGGGTGCCGCGAGTGATTCCGATGATGAGACCGCGCGCGTCCGGATCCCAATACGGAGATCCCAGCCCCGTCAGCGCCGGGACAAAGACCACGCCGTCGGTTGAATCGACACTGAGTGACATCTCCTGCGACTCGGCAGCGTCGGCCAGCAGGCCCATACCATCGCGCAGCCACTGTATCGCCGCGCCGGCGACGAATATCGACCCCTCCAGAGCGTAGACCGTCGGTTCATTCGGAGACGTCCGGGCGATCGTCGCCAGGAGACCTGATTGACTTCGCGCTCGTCGCTCACCGGTGTTCATCAACAGAAACGCGCCGGTCCCCCACGTCACTTGCGCCTGCCCCGGTGAGACAACACCCTGGCCGAGCGTGGAGCCTTGCTGATCTCCCAGCACCCCTGCGATCGGGACCCCGGCCGCCACCATCCCGGACTTTATCCGTCCGAAGACCGACAAGCTGGGAAGAACCTTCGGAAGAGCCGATCTCGGTACGCCGAACAGCGAAAGGATCTCGTCGTCCCAGTCCGTTTTGTCGATATTGAACAGCATCGTGCGCGACGCGTTGGTGTCGTCGGTAACGTGCTCGCCGGTGAGGTGCCACAGAAGCCACGAATCAACCGTGCCGAACAGAGCGGTTCCATCGGCGGCGCTCTTCCGCAAACCTGGCACGTGCTCCATGAGCCACTCGATCTTGGTGGCAGAGAAGTACGGATCGAGAGACAGGCCGGTTCGATCGTGGATTTTACTCTCCTGTCCACGTTGACGAAGCTCCTCGCATCGTTTCGCCGTGCGCCGATCCTGCCAGACGATTGCGGGGTGAAGCGACCGCCCGGTATTCCTGTCCCAGGCCACCACCGTCTCGCGTTGATTGGTCACCCCGATGCAGGCGAGAGCGCTCACCTGTTCATCATCCCGGCCCAGCACTTCGTTTAGCACAGCAAATGTGGCCGCCAACAAACCCTCCGGATCCTGCTCGACCCATCCCGGCTTCGGCGTTGCCAGCGGCAGCTCGCGATACGCTGACGCAACAGGGTTTGCCTCTCCGTCGTACAACACGAAGCGAACCCCCGTGGTTCCTATATCGATTGCCCCGATCCCTGTACGTCCGTCCGGCTGGCTCACCGTGATGCCTCCCCTATTTTATATATCCCAGGGATTTCAGGGCATCGGCGGCTTCCTGAGAGAGCTCGCCCTTGTCGAACACCTTGCCCCTGGCCTGTCGCGTCAGTTCTTCCCGCCTGGCCTTTACGCGCTTCAGCATCCCCTCGTACATGGGGTGCTCTTTCCCCAGTTTTGTCAGCTCTCCGGGATCTTCTTTCAGGTCGTACATGAACGCCCGATTTCTGCGAAAATCCCAGACGACCTTGTAGCGCCCGTCGAACAGTGCGCATTGCTGCCCCTTGAACAGGTTGAACTCCATGTACGATGTGCGATCCGGGCGCTTCTTTCCGTCGACAAGGGGAAGCATGGAGCTGCCCTCGAAGTGAGGAAGTGAGGGTACGGAATAGAGATCGAGGACCGTCGGCAGGATATCGACGTGTGAGACCGGGTCCGCAATCCGCGTGCCCGCCTTCCACTTGCCGCCCGGAGCCCTCACGATGAACGGAACGCGAACCACCTCCTCCTCGTATCGGTGGCCATGCTCGAAGCTTCCGTGATCGAAGTGCTCCTCTCCGTGGTCAGAAGTTATGATGAGCCAGGTATCGTCCATCAACCCCATCTTCTCCATGGTCCCGATGAGCACGCCGATCTGATCGTCGGTGAACCTGACCTCTCCGTTGTACAGGCCGCGAATATACGCCTTCTCGGCGTCGTTGGGCTTCAGCGTGCCGTCCCGCGCCGGGTGGTGATCCACAAAGGGGTACGCAATCCTTCTCGGTTTGTCCGGCGCGAACTGCGCCAGGTACTTCTTCGGAGGACCGTACTGGATGTGCGGATCGAAATAATGAGCCATCAGAAAGAACGGGCCATCCTTGTGCTCCTCCAGCCATTTTACCGCTATGTCGGTCACCTCGTCCGCCGTGCGATACCTGGTGAGATGAGCGATCTTGTGGTTGAAATCATCCACCCCCCGCGCGAACCCGAGCTCCTTTGACACGAACGAGTTGTTGATAATGGCGCCCTTGCGAACCTTCGCAGGCAGGAGTTTAGGCAACGTTGGAAGGTCCTTGCGGATGCCGCCCACCGTCACGCCGAACAGAGTCGTTCCCTTTGATGATCCCCTGGCGAGCATACTTCCCGCCCCGTGCACGGTCGGTGACACGCCGGTATAGAAAGTGCCGAACGACGGAGCAGTCCACGGAGATGCCGAGTGCATTCGCTCGAACAGGATCCCTTCTTTCGCTAATCTGTCGATGGTGGGGGATGTGTCCTTTGAATACCCGTAGCAGCCGAGCCCGTCCGCACGCAGGGCGTCGACCACCACCATGATCACCTTGTCGCTCTTCGGTTGCGCATCAGCATCGTTGCGTACCGTCCCTTTTTGCTTAACAGAAACAGACGCGTCACCGCCGGCAGCCGTGTCCGCAATGGAAGCCGAGTGGCCCTGCGCCTCTTGCCCCTCGTCGTCATTACCGCCACACCCGTTCCAGGCGAAGGCCGCGAGTAACAAAGCACAAGTCAACGGGAAGAGAGCTGATTTCTTTTTTTTCATTGTGATTTTCATTCAGTATCCAAAATTTTGAGTCCAGTACCGCCCCCACGTGCTACCGGCCACGTAGGCGTACCCGACACCCATCTCGGTGGCCGTACCATTCATGATGTTGGCGCAGTGTCCGTCCGAGGCCATCCAGCCGGCCACAACGCTCGCGGGGGTCGTCGAGGAACCGGCGTAGATGTTTTCGCCGACCATTGTGCCCGTGTATCCGGCGTTGGCGCCTCGCGCCCACGGATCGTCGCCGATGGGCCCACCCGGGCTGAGATGGCTGAAGTAGTCGGTCGTGCCCATATCCAGGCTGTGAACCCTGGCCGCGCACCGCAGATAGGGCTCCATGGTGACCGGCCCCGCCGCAGGAAAAACCCCCTCGGTCCCGCAATCCGCCCCCGCCGCACGCTCGATATTGGTCAGAACCAGTACCTGGTCTTCCAGCGCCGCCCAGGCGGGATCCCACCCGTACGCCGACGGGTGACACGCCTCCGATGGATCAGTACCCGTGTCGGAACCCGTGTCCGTGTCGGAACCCGTGTCCGTATCCGTACCAGTGTCAGTACCGGTGTCGGTACCTGTATCCGTGCCGGTATCGGTACCTGTGTCGGTACCAGTATCTGTATCTGTGTCTGTATCCGTATCTGTATCTGTGTCTGTGCTTCCATCCATACCGGCGTCAGCATCAGTATCAGTGTCGGTATCTGCGTCAGTGTCAGTATCTGTATCAGTGTCAGTGTCAGTGTCGGCGTCGGTATCGGTATCTGAGTCTGTATCTGTGTCCGTATCTGTGTCAGTAACGCCGTAACCCCCATCACCGCCGCCGCACGCCGGTATCAAACCTGCAATGACAGCCGTCAACACCAGAATAATAAGACATTTCATCTCAAACCTCTTGCGCCATTTACAATCCGCAGTTCTCCAGGCGCGCGTCCGCAACGACTCGCGCTTTTTCGTCAAATCCCAGGACGCCGCCGACCCAGCGGAAGCGCTGGGGGAAACCGTACGTGGTCCGCAGCGAAGCGGACTCTCCCCGGCCGGCCCGGATAGAGCGATCGAGGGAGATGAACACGTCACAAGATATGGACGACACCTCTTTTGTCGTGTCTATCGAACCCGAGTTGTCCCTGTCGAACTCCTCCACCAGTATTCTCTTGACCAGACCATCCCATCCATCCGAACCACCGTCCGGCAACCGGAGGATCTTTGCCCCCAGATCAGTCTGCGCACTACCTCTATCCTTATCGCTTTCCAGATTGAGCTTCATCATGGACTGGAACGCATTCACCGCCGCCTCCATCTTCATTGTATCCGAGACGTTCCCATACAGGTCGTCTCGTTCCGACGACATTTCAAAGAGAGGAGTCAACAACACCTGCACCACCCCCTGGCAGTCCATCTCGTCCATGTCGACCTCGCCGTCTCGACACTTCTCCAGGTCGCCGCCGCTGCTGATTGAACCAAGCTCGTAGGCGCCCACCACGATGGAGCGGACGAAATGGGTTGCCCTCTCGCAGTTGCCCACGATCATTCCCTTGCTGCTGGGGCTGATCCTTGCGCTGCGAGTCCCGACTGTCACAAATGACAGCACCAGGCTCGCGTCATCGACAACCTCGTCCTCCAGGCTCGAAGCGTTCAGGGGAAGCTCCTCATGGAGTTCCTCGACATTTCTGATTATAATTTTCTGGTTGGAGCGAGCGGTCTCCCTGTCCTGGTAGCCGCCCTCCAGGTGACAGTCCGGCAGCAGCTCCAGCTCGCAACCGTCGTATCTGACCACCAGCACACTCTTGTCGGCGGCGGATTGCAACATCGACATGTGAGCGGCTGACCACCCCGCCATCATTAGTTCCACCGTGTCTTGTGTTTCTTCGCATGTGAGTCCGGTGGGCCCTGTCTCGAGATCGGTCGGCGCGCTCGCCCCGCAGGACGCCACGATTGCCAGTATTGAAATGGTCAACATTGAAAGACAGCGTTCAGATTTAATCCCCATCATTCCCTCATTTGTTTTCATGCCCTACAAAAGCCCCCTATTCCGGGGTGTAGGTTTCCACCGGAAACCCACAATCTTCCAGGAAATCATCGGTAACAATCCCCTCACAAGCATTGTCGGCGGCGTTGTCATCCGACGAGCACGGGTAGCTGTCGCCACTCATATCCTCCCACGCGCTCAGGTTCTCGCAGTTCAGGGCGAAGACGCATTTCACATCGCTGTACAGCGCTTGTAGACAGGCATCGGGGGTTTGCTCGATGAATTGCACATTCTCATCCCTGGTCAACCTCGATTCGCAAGCCCGGTAGCAATTGTCCCAATCCCCATGGTCAAAAACAAATTGATCGTAATTGCATTTCTCCATTTGATCGCAGCGGTTCTCGCACCGCGCGATCCATCCCTGCGCCACGAACGGCCCCGGATCTTTTTCGCCGTCGTCACACGAGATGCAAACCAACAACGCACACAGCTGCAACGCAACAAGAACCCTGGACATCCCGGCCTCTCTTTCTCTCGTCTGAACTCTATCATTATCGCACGCCGGGATTTCGGAAAAAGAAAATTCGGTCCTGCCTACATTCTCGCTCTTTCCGCCAGGACGCAGGGATCGCGCTTCCACACGTACAGTCGCACCCAGAAAAGGGCCAGGACATTGGCGAAGAATCCCCCGCAGATGAAGGATAACCAGACCGCTTCGATGGGAGCGTCGAACCCGTACACCGCGATGTACGATCCGCCGACCCCGACGACAATGACGCGCAGGGCCGTGATGATCATTGTGGGCACTCCAAAGCCGAGCCCCTGGAGGATCCGTCCCGAGGTCATACCGAAGGCCATGAACGGATAGGCGAACACCGTGAAGTGGATGTATTCCCTGCCTATCTGGAGCGCCGTTGGATCATCGGTGAATATACCGATCAGCGTCCCGGAGACGAGGAAGGCGCAAGCGCCCATCACGACGGCCGTTGTGATGGCCCATCGGAATGTGTACAGCGCGGTGGATCTCACAAGGTCGGCCCGACCCGCCCCGGCGAACATACCGATGATGGTCACCGATGCGGCCGCCAGCCCCAGAACAGGAAGCGCCACAAGCATGTCCACCTTGCTGCCCGCGCCGTAGCCGGTGACCGCAATCTGGCCGAATTTCGAGACCACCTTGTTGGTGAGCCCCATCCCCGCCGCCATGATGATGTGGCCCGCAGTCATGGGAATACCGACGGCGGCGATCTCCTTGATGAACGTCGCCTTAGGCGGCATGAGAGACAACCGGAAACGGGCGTTGATACGCCTGCGAATGAAGACCACGTAGACGAAACAGGACAGGGCTATGGCCTGGGCGAGCACGGTGGCGTAAGCGGCGCCCCTGATACCCCAGCCCAGCGTAAAAATGAAGATGGGATCCAGGGCCACGTTTACCAGGGTGGCGATGGTCAGGATGATCATCGGTGTCCTGGCGTCACCTTCTCCATTCAGTACGGCCCGGACGGCGGTGGAGATAAAGAACAGCGGCATACCTATGCAGATGGGAGTCAGGTAGTCCCACGCCAGATCGGCGCTCTTGCCTGTCGCTCCCATCAACGCGATCAATTCCTGGCCGAACAGCAGCCCCGAAGCGGCGAACAACACGCCGATCAACAGCCCCAGGGTGAGCCCGTTGGAGGCCAGCCGGTGGGTTCTCTCCGTGTCCCTCCTGCCTATGGCCTGCGCGACCGTCGCCGTTATCCCGGTGGCGAGCCCGTTGGTGAACGCTATGGCGGCAAAGAAGAACGCCCCGACGTACGTGGCCGCCGCGAGGGCCTCGGGCCCCAACCGGCCGATGAACGCGGCGTCGACAATCGCGTAGAATGCGTGAACCATGAAACCGGCCATCATGGGGGCTGCGACAACCCACACGGCTCTTTTGGGACGCTCCAGGAACTCGTCCAGCCGATCGTTGTTCTTGTCTTTCATGTTGCGGTCAGACGTCGCCCTTTCCCACGACCAGGCAGACGTTGCAGCCGCCGAAGCCGAAGGAATTGGAGAGCACTCGGTGATGTTCCATTGGGCGGGAACCCTCGGAGACAACGTCGATGTCCAGCTTTGGATCGGGCTCGTGATTGATCGTGGGAAGCAGGGCAGATTTTCGGATACCCTCCGAAGTCATGATCAGTTCGATGGCGCTCGACGCGCCCATTGTGTGTCCGATCTGGGACTTGTTGGCGGAAACGGGGAGCTGAAAATCATCGCCAAAGACCGCCTTAAGCGCCTTGACCTCGGTGGCATCTCCAACTCCGGTGGACGCCGCGTGGGCGTTGACGGCCTGAATGTCCCGAGGCCTGACACCCGCGTCGGAAATAGCCTCCTCAATACACTTGGTGATGGTCGGTAGTGCCGGCGCAACGTAGTGCCTCGCGTCTGACGTCATGCCGATGCCCTCTATCACCGCCCTCACCGGCAGGCCGTTCGAGTCGGCGAATCCGCGGGTGGCGACAAGGATAGCGGCCGCCCCCTCGGAGACCACGAAACCCTTCCGATCGACCGAGAACGGACGCGATGCTTTGGCGGGTTCGTCGTGACTGCGATCGTCTGTCTTGCGGCTCTGAAACGCGCCGTTCATGGACGCGAAGGAAGCCAGGAGCGAAGGGATGACCGGAAAATCGCAGGCCCCGGCGATCACCGCGTCCGCCCTGCCGGTCTGCAGCAACATGGCCGCCGTCGCCACCGATGCGCTCCCCGTTGCGCAGGCCGCCACCGGGCTGAAGATCGGCCCCCTGGCGCCGGTGTGGATGGACACCTTGCCGCCCACGAGGTTGAGACATCCGTTGGGGTTGGTGAACGGGTGCGGGGTGAGCCCCTCCTGGAGCCTGGACTCGGCCTTGATCATGGCATCCAGACCGCCGATGGCCGAGGAGAACGTGATGCCCACGCGCCCGGCGTTGTCGTCGTCGATGGTCATGCCCGCATGGGAAAGCGCTTTTTGCGCCACCAGCATTGAGTGAAAAATGACAGGCGAGAACCAGTTGGCAGCGTTGCGCTCGCTCCAGAAATCGTACCTTGAAAAGTCGACCGCTGGCACCTCGCCGGAAACCCTGACAGGATAGTCGTCCGAGACTTCGAATCGACCCACCCGGTCTATCCCCGACTTTCCGGCGGCGAACGCATCCCACTGATCGTCGAGACCTTCGCCCAGCGGCGTGATCATGTCGTAGCCGCAAAGAACGATGTCCGTCTTCATACGTTCTCTCAAAACATTTACTCCAATAACAAAGCCGATCAGGCTGTTTCCATAGGCCTTTTATCCTGATTTGCAACCCGGGTCGAGCATCCGGAAGATATCCTTCATCCACCCTCTCCATCCACCCTCTTGGCGTCCTTTCACAATCACTGGTAGGCTGCTTCATTCTCGGCCAAGGAAGGGTAAAAAGATGAAGGTCCTGGTTTTGACAATGTTTGCAACCGTGTCGGTCTGCGGTGGATGTGGTGGTGACAGGAGCGGCGAAAACGAAACGACTATCCACAAATGGGGATTTGAAGAAGACGTTGCAGAACAACTGCCGGCCGGGTTCACTTCTTTGATTGGCAAGTGGCAGATCGCTACCGATGAATCCGCGCGGAGCAAATCGCATGTTCTGGCGCAACTTGCCGCAAGTGAAGACCATATCTACAACGTCGCGTTGGTGGAGAATTCCAGCTACCGGGATGTTGATATTTCAGTCCGGCTGCGCTCCGTATCCGGCCGCGTCGATCAGGGTGGTGGGCTTGTCTGGCGCGCCCAAGACGTGAACAACTATTACGTCGCGCGTTACAACCCCCTCGAGGACAATTTCCGGGTCTACAAGGTGGTGGATGGCCAACGAAAACAACTGGAAAGCGCTGCATTGCGCATCGATCACGAGGCGTGGCATGTCCTGAAAATTGTCATGCGGGAAGACCACATCGAGTGTTATCTCAACGGCGAAAAACATCTCGATGTTCACGACACTACATTCTCCAATGCGGGCAAGATCGGGCTATGGACAAAGGCAGACGCAGTAACCCAGTTTGATGATCTTTCGGTAAGCGAAGCCCCATCTCCGGCGCAATGATCATGAAAAAATCGGTGCCAAATACGAGAGCATCCATGTTCCTCCTTGTATTTCTTGCACTTGTCATCGGGCATGGCTGCCGTTGCGGCGAGGACAGCAGGGGCGCGCAAGTCGTTGTGTACACATCAGTGGATCAAGTGTTCTCCGAACCCATCTTCCGTCACTGTGAAGAGACCGAGGGGCTGCATGTGAAAGCGGTTTTTGACACTGAGGAAACCAAGAGTACCGGTGTTCTCAACAGACTGATCGCCGAGGCCAATCAACCACAGGCTGACGTTTTCTGGTCCGGTGACCCGGTGCGCCCCTTTGTGCTCATCGACAAGAAATTGGTGGAACCATACACATCGGCCCGGGCTCAGGGGCTTCCCGCAACCTTCAAATCCCCGGACGGAAACTGGACCGGTTTCGCAGCGCGTGCACGCGTTCTGCTGGTAAACACCAACCTTGTAACTGCTGACGCCATGCCCCGGTCCATACGGGATCTGGCCGACTCCCGATGGCGCGGACAGACAGCTATCGCCAACCCGCTTTTCGGCACGACGACCATGCATGTGGCATCCCTGTTTGCAAAGTGGGGTGATGATGAGGCGCGCAACTTTCTCAAATCAATAAAAGAAAATAACGTGCGCATTGCGAGCTCCAACGGAGAAGTCAAACGGCTTGTAACCGCAGGCGAGATTGCATTCGGATTGACCGACACCGACGACGCCTACCAGGCTGTGCAATCAGGCGTTCCTGTTTCGATCGTGTATCCCGACCAGGACGGTATGGGGACCCTGTTCATGCCCACGACGGTAGTGCTCATCAGGGATGGTCCCAACGCAAAGGCGGGCCGGCTCCTGATCGACTGCCTGCTCGATGCCCGGGTGGAGCACAAGATGGCAGAATCCGCTGCTCATATGCCGTTGCGCAGCGGCGTCACCACACCGCCCGGTGTCATGCGTGCGCAAGACATCCGGGTAATGAGCGTCGACTATCCAAAAGTGGCAAATACGATGAACAGGATACAGCCCTGGTTGCGAGAGTGGGTGGGGCTCTGAGCGCGCGATGGCAAAGGGCGCAAGAGCCGTTGATTTCCTCGTCTGCGGTTGTTTGTCTGCTCGCCCTTGTCCTTGCGCCTCTTGTTCTTCTCATGGTTGAGTTTCTGGCTTCAGACGACTGGCTGTCTCTGATCGATTCCACACTGGGGACCTCTCGCACGTGGACGCTGCTCGCCAGGACGATTGGTCTGGCACTGGCGATCACAGCAGTCGCGCTCATCATCGGTATTCCCATGGGAGTGCTGCTCGGAAAAACTGACGTCATGGGACTCCCCATCGCCCTGCTTGTGCATGGTTTCCCACTTTTCATCCCCCCGTTCCTCGTCGCTCTGGGCTGGTTTCATTTGTTCGGTCAACAAGGAGCGATGGGTTCGCAAAATACCTCGCAGTTGTTTTTTGGCCCGGCGGGACTCATCGGCACTCTGGGATTTGCGTTTTCTCCGGTGGTAACAGGGTTGACCGTGCTTGGTCTGCGAGGGATCGATCCATCCCTGGAAGAGGCTGCCCGATCCGTCGCACGCCCGGCGCGGGTTATCACGCGAATCCTCATACCTCTGATGTGGCCGGTCATCGCCCTTGCGGCTCTGGTAGTGTTTGCACTCAGCATTTCCGAAATCGGCGTGCCAATGTTCTTGCGTGTCAAGACATACGCGGCCGCAGTGTTCACACGTCTCGGGGGAATAGACTATGCGCCCGGAGAGGCCTTCGCGCTGGTTCTTCCATTGCTAGGGATAGCGCTGCTCCTGCTCCTCATCGAACGCCGCTTCATCGGGCGACGCTCGTTTGCCTCGATGGGCGTCCGCTCGGCGCAAGGGAATATTTTCCACCTTGGCCGGTGGAGAGCTCCGGCCAGTATTGCCGTATGGATAATATGCGGCCTCGGTTTTGTTCCGATAGCAGCGCTGGGATCAAGGGCTGGACTGAGCGGGTTCGAAGGGCTGGGCCGATGGATGGGTGACAGCCTGATCAACAGCCTCCTCGTGGCCTCGGCCGGCGCTACCGGCATTACCGTGCTCGGAACAATCATTGGACACCGGTTGGCGCGTCGCAAACGCGGGAGCTCCTTTCTCGACGGCGCTGCGGTACTGGCGTTCGTTACCCCTGCTGCTGTCCTGGGCGTGGGACTCGTGGCGACCTGGAACCGCCCTGGCACACAATTCGTCTACGCCACGGCGGCGATCATGGTGGTGGGGATGATTGCCCGCTATTCTGTGATCGGCGTGCGAACCATCGCAGCAGTGTTGAGCAGTAGTTCACCAGATTACGAGGACGCCGCTTGCGCATTCGGCGGCAGCTATCTGCGGCGTCTGAGACGGATCATCATACCCATGCATTCACGAAGGATCTTCGTGGCGTGGTTGATCGCGGCCGTCTTTTGTCTGCGCGATCTTGAAACGGTTGTGGTCTTTTATCCCGCAGGCTATGAGACCCTGCCCATTCGCATCTTCACTCTGGAGGCCAACGGACCCGAAGACGTTGTAGCTGCGCTGTCGATCTTACATGCCGGGCTTACCGCCGTATTGCTGGCGTTGGGCGGATTTCTGCTGCGGACAAGGAGACGGACATGAGCGTCGTCATCGCATTGCAAGACGTGTCATTTGGTTACAACCGGACACAGATTCTCGATAGCATATCACTCGAAATCTCCAGGGGCGAAGTGCTGTCGTTACTTGGCCCATCGGGTTCGGGCAAGTCGACTCTGTTGAGAATTATAATGGGATTCGCAGCTCCGAGCCGTGGTCTGGTACGGCTGCGGGGCGACGTGGTCAGCGATAAGGGAAGAGTCCATACACCTCCGGAGGAAAGAAATCTCGCTGTGGTTTTGCAAGACCTGGCGCTGTGGCCACACCTCACTGTCGAGGAGAACCTTTCTTTCGGCCTGCAATCCAGACGCGTTGCTCGTGACGAACAGAAAAAGAGGATCGCCCGCGTTCTTGCGGAGGTTGATCTCGAGAACATGGCCCGGCGCTACCCTGCCCGGCTCTCGGGCGGCGAGCAGCAACGGGTTGCCATTGCCAGGGCATTGGTGCTCGAACCAGACGCCGTGCTTCTGGACGAGCCTCTGTCAAATCTGGATATTGGTTTGCGTGATGACTTGCTGGACCTCTTCGCGTCGCTCTTTGAACAACATGGGTCAACGGTCATTCACGTCACCCACGACCCCTCGGAGGCCCAACGTCTGGGAGACAATGTCGCCGTGATGGACGGGGGGCGGATTGTATTCACCGGCAACCCCGGAGACCTGGACCCGGAGCACGAAAGCCCGTTCGTACAGCTGGTATGCCGTCACTTGCAGGACCAACGCCGATGAACCCCATCCCGGCCTTCCCCTGCGAGGGGGAAGGGGAAGATGATGGCGACCGCCGTCAATTACCAGGGAATATACTCGTAGAGCTTTGCAAACATGTGGGTGACGTCCACCCACTCGATCCCCCGGCGGTTCCGGCAGCGTGTGGCGGCGGGCGCCGTATGTTTCGCCGCTTTTGACCAACAATTGAGATCTGCATATCCCCTCCACAGAAGCATTCTACTCGGGATGCATCGCAGGCATAAATGTTGCTCAACTTTCATAGAAGTGTCTCCGGGCCATATTGGTCGGGCTCACAAAAACCAGTAGGAATCGTGAAATGAGTAAAAGCGAAATAGTACCAATTGAACATGTCGGCAGCCTGATCCGCATCGTTCGCGGACAGAAAGTCCTTTTGGATTCTGACCTCGCACAACTCTACGAGGTAGAAACAAAAGTCATGAATCGAGCTGTCAGACGAAACATCGGCAGATTTCCCGAAGATTTCATGTTTCAACTCACAAAGGACGAATTCTTGAGGTGCCAATCTGGCACCTCAAAAGGACACGGGGGTAGACGCTATTATCCCCTCGCCTTCACAGAGCAGGGCGTGGCCATGCTCTCCAGCGTCTTGAACAGCCAACGAGCCATCCAGGTTAATATCGCCATCATGCGAACTTTCGTACGACTGCGCGAGATCCTGTCCACAAACAAGGCCCTCGCAAAAAAGCTCGCCGACATCGATATAAAAATGAAAAACCACGACAAACAATTCAAAGTCGTTTTCGAGGCCATCGGACTGCTTGTGAGCCCGACAAAGAAATCAAGCAAGCGACCTATAGGTTTTGGGCGGGATAAAGATTGAGGGCTCTTCTCGTTTGGTGGTGGGTAAACCTTACAATTCAGATGATGGCGGCCGCCGATAACTACCAGGGAATATACTCGTAGAGCTTTGCAAACATGTGGGTGACGTCCACCCAGTTGGCGAAGTCCACCGGGTCGGTCATGTGCTCGCGCTTGTTGACCATTACCCACGACATGGTGGCGGCGCCGTCGTGACAGGTGGCGCAGTCGCGGGTGACAGAGGTGCAGCAACGGTGGACAGTTTTGTAGTCCGATCCGTAGGAGTTGAAACCGGCGAGCCTCTTGGGTCGAGGATCGCGATTGTCCACGGCATCAGAAACTGACGGGCACTCCATCCATCCGAAACGCCGACCTAACATTGTCTGGGTGGTGAGAACCTCGTGATAGTATTTGGACGAGATGACAACGTGCGGATACTTGTCGAGCATCGCGTCCATGTTGTCACGGACCTCCTTGTAAAGATCCTCGGTCCAGTCCATCCCTTCCTCACCTTGATCGTTGGAAAACAGCTGGTAGTGAACCCGCAGCCCCGCTTCCTCGATCTTCTTGGTTACGGTTTCCATCTGGCCGATGGTCTGCGCCGTGACGGTGTACAGGTAATAGACGTTCGGGTCGTTGCGATAGTTTTGCCGGGATATGAGGAAAGTGTTCTTGCCGCGCAACCTGATCTCGTCTTCCTCGTCGCCCCACAGGGAAATCCCCACGCGCATATCAGGATAGCGATCCCGTTCGATCTTCTTGATGCCGTTGGTAGCGGATGAGCATTTTACATTTGCGTACCAGACGTCGAGGCGATCCAGGGTCAGGGACGGCTCGCCTCCGATGAGGATGGCGTAGTTGACGCCTCGCGCCTTCTCTCTTTCGATGAATGCCTGAAGCACATCGAGATCTTTCTGGTCGTCCAGTTTGTGCTGGTCGCTGGAAAAATAGAAGCAACCCTTGCAGCGCAGATTGCAGATATTGTTGACGTCGTAGATGGAACTGCGCATTCCGCTGGATCCGACCATGGTCTTTATATCATGGTACTTGCGACGCGTGTCCTCGTCCTGGATGAGATTGTTTATGGTCAGCACAGATTGGTCCCTTTTTCATAGCCCTGTACCCACACGGCCAGGTAGGTGTCCACATAGTCCAGCCACTTTTTGAATTCTAGTTCGCTGCTCACGTGTTGCGCCATTCGGGCCGTCACGATGGCCGATCCGGCCGCGTAGTGACGACAGTCGTGGCAATCGGTATCCGGCACACAACAGGCCACGGAACGATCCCAGGTCAGGTCCGATCGGTACTGGCGAAAGCTGCGACCGAGCCCCAGCCTGGTGTCGGGGTTGCAGCGCGGGTACGGGCACTTGAACCGGGCGTGCAGCGAGCGCTCCGGATCCGTGTGAACCTCGGCGTTGTAACCGGAATAGAGGACCGTCTCCGGATACCGATCCAGCATCTCCAGCATCTTGTCGCGGGTGCGGTGAAAAGCGTCTGCGTCCATGGTGAGCTCACCCGTGTAGCCGCCCGTCGGCGAGAACATGTTGAAGTGAATCTTTCCACCACACGCCGCAATTCGCTCCACCACCGAGTCGACCTGGTCGATATTTCGCTTTGTAAACGTGTAGACGAAGACCGCCCGCTCGTCACCACCGTAGCTCTTTAGTTGCTGGTCGAGGCAGGCCCGTCCACGAAACTTTTTGGACTCCTCGTCGTCGCCCCATACGGAGATGTGAATCCGATATCCGATATCCTTGGGAAATGGCTTCAACCCGTTGCTGGCGATGGCGCCCAGGGGAATGACATCGTAGCAGACCTTGCAAAGCTCGGGCACGAGAGACGGCTCCGCGCCGGCGAGGACGACGAATGTGATTCCCCGCTCTTTCTCCGCAGTGAGAAGCGCGCGCCACTTGCCCGTGTCCATCTCGTCCTTAGCGTACTGTTTGTCGCCGATGTAGTAATAGCAACCCTCGCACTTGAGGTTGCAACGACAGGTCATGTCGTAAGTGGACTCGCGCAGGAAAAAGTACTTTTTTACCCTATTCCAGCGCTCGTCTATTACAGGATCGGAAAGGATCTGCTTGAAGGTAACGCCCACGATCGGCTAGCCCTTCTTGCTCCCGATGTACTCGGTAATCTTGGCCAGAGTGGTCAGTTGTCCGAAATCGTCCTCATCTATTTTGATGCTGAACTCATCCTGCAAGACAACCACAATAGTGGTCAGTTCCATGCTGTCTATCCCCAGGTCCTCGATGAGGTCCAGGTTGGGATCGAATGTGTCGGCGGTGACGTCCTTGAGCTTAAGCTCGTTGATGATGATTTCTGCAATTCGGTTTTTCATCTCGCTCTTGTCCTATAACGGTCTACTGTCTTTATTGACGTGTCCAAGTCAACGTAGCGGGGTGGGAACCTACCACAATCATTTGCTTTCGCCAACTTTCGTTTTACTCCTTTTCAAGGAAATACTACGAAAGTCGTTTTTTTATTCTAATTGTCGCTCGAGTTCCAGCCAGGCGACCTCGTTTCGCTCTTCTACGGTCGCCCCTTCCGCCCCTGATTCTTCAATAAAATCATGCATAAAGGACCTGAGGTATTTACCTCTGGCCGCGCGAACGCGATATTTCACAATCCGATTCTGTGTGAGCAAGGGGGTAAACTCGATTCCCCTGACCCGACCATCCCGCAGGTGGAGCGCCGCAGCCATGCCGAACCGCATTTTGGAGTTGCCGATAGTTCCGAATGCGTAGTTGCCGACGCTGTAGACGATGGGCCGTCCCCTGTGCATTGCCACGGGTTGATACTGATGAGGGTGGTGCCCGATCACCACATCGGCGCCGAAGTCGATACAGGCCCGCCCGATGGCACGCTGGCGATCGTTCACCGGTTTGTAGTTCGAGCCCCAGTGCACGACCACGGCGACCACGTCGGACGCGGAACGCAATCTTTCGATATCCTCGAGTAGATCGGAATAGTCGAGTCGGGCGGATCCGGACCAGTTTCGAAACGGAGCGTCCATGGCGAAGGCGCCTGTCCACACTCGCCACTGCAACTGGTCCTGCATGTAGGAAAGTACCCCAAGTCGCCCGCCGGAAGTCTCGATGACAATTCCCCGCCGCGCCGCCGCTTCCGACATGCCCGCGCCGATGTGAGCGATGCCTCCCCCGGCCAGGTTGCGAAGGGTGTCGTGAAGCCCGCGTCGCCCGTAGTCGTGGGAGTGGTTGTTGGCCAGGGTCACCACGTCGATCCCGGCGCTCTGCATTGCGGGGACCGCGTCCGGATGGATCTTGTAGGTATATTTTTTGGGGAGCGGCCAGGGCCTCCGCGCGGTCGTGATCGGCGCTTCCAGATTTGCCAGCACGGCGTCGTGGGACGCAAGGAGCGCGAGTGTTTTGGAGTAGGGATATCCGTATCCGTGCTTCTCGAGATACGGGAGCGCGCGATCCGTGGGCGCAAAGTCACCCAGAAAGAGCACCCTCCCCGTCTCGTCTCCACGAACCGATTGAAAGGATTTCTTCAACGGAGCTGGAACGTCCACGAACGGGTTGTAAAAGGACCAGAACGCAACCCAGAGGATCGCCAAGAACAGCATGCCCGCCAGGCCGATGAGGAATGCGCGGAACAGGGCCGCGAGCGTTGTCAAGAAGTCCCACCCACGCAGAGGTCCAGGTAATCGATCTCTGCGGCGCATCTTGCCCCGTAATCGTTCCAGCTCGGGCACGGAAGATCGATCAGGCAGTAGTACAAGTCCGCCATCCTGTCCCCGCAGCCTATCGATTCATGGCGCTCCATGGCCTCGTTACACTGGTCCTGGCACTCACTCCAGCTGAACATCTGGCCGCTCACGTAGCTGCAATCCTCCGAAGCGGAGCAGTACAGATCGCAGATGCTCTCCTCCTCCTCCTCGTGGCAGGCAGACACTGCGAAAAGCAACACGATCATCATCATCAAAAAAGACGCTCTATAGTAATTCTTCACACTCTCACTCCTTTCTATCCACCGTCTCCGCTGTCAGGACCCGCGTCTGCGGAGTCGCCGCTCTCGTTGTCGTCAAAGCCGTCCACGCAGTCGGGATCGGCCGAATCGGTGAGCCCGTCGTCATCGTTGTCAATATTGTCGTTGCACTCGCTGTCCCCGAAACCGGTCTCCCTGTCGCCAGGTGTACAATTAGGATCGTCGGCGTCGGTCCAGCCGTCGCCGTCGTTGTCGATGCCGTCATCGCAGGTCTCCCCGATCATGTCGCCCATGTACCAGAACCTGATGAAGTTGTCGTCGGCACCGCTGGCCAGCAGCTGACCGTTGGATGAAAAATCCAGGCTGTTGACCGGCGCGGTATGCCCCCGCAGAGTGAACTGCACCTCCGAGTTCCAGGCGTCCACGACAATGATCTTCTGGGCATCTCCACCTGCGGCGATGAGCGATCCTTCCGGTGAGTAGGAGATGGCATGGATGGGTGTAGTGCCGAGATCCATCGATGACAGCAACTCTCCGTCGATGGCGTCCCATATGCGAATGACGCCGCCGTGGCCGTTGAACCCCGGTCCGGAATCGTCCCCGGCCGAGACCAGACGGGCGCCGTCGGGTGAGAATGCAACGGAATAAGGGATATGATCATCCACGGCAAGATCGTACGCCGGGGTCCAGTCCGATACGTTCCACACGCGCACCACGCCGTCTCCCCAGGCCGTCGCGAGCAACGATCCGTCCGGCGAAAAGGCCACATCGGTGACCGGTCCCCGGGCATCGCCGAGCTCGACCGGACTCGCAGTTCCCGACCAATCCCCCACGGTGACCTCGCCCGCTTCCAGCAAGCGTCCACCGCCGACGGCGAGAACCTGCGCCAGTGGATCGTAGTCAAGCGAGAGCACCGGGCCGGTATGACCTGTCAGGACGGCCAGCCGCTCCGCAGTCTCGACATCCCACACCTTCACGATCTCCCCCAAAGCGAAGTCGGTGCATCCGGCGGCGATCTGATCTCCAAGCGGGGAAAAGTCCAGCGAGTGAAAGCCGGCGCCGTGTCCGATAAAGGGGCTGGAGGGCAGCTCGTGAGGGATGAACGTCGAGGTTGATCCCGGATCGAAGTTGGTATGCAGGTCGGTCACATCCAGCAACCGCACCGTGTCGTCTTCGCTCGCGCTGGCCAGGATCATTCCGTCCGGAGAGAACACCACCTCGGTCACCGGCGCGCTGTGGAGCTTTATCGCCTCCAGCTCGCGTTCGTCTTTGCTGGGACCGCATCCGGTCCATACAACAAAGAACACGGATATTGCCGCAACAAGACACCAGTAACGAGTATTATCAATATTCCTCATGGACAAATCCTCCGAGGCTTTGCGCAGATGCACGGATGCCTGCCATTGCTACAAAAAGCATACCATCATCGAGGCAAACAATAACTCAATGATTTCTTTTGCGTATTTTTCCAATCGCGAGCCGGTTTGTGTTGTGGCGCTGGGGATACACCACGCTCGACCATGGGAATTCATGTCATGGACCGGCGATCGGACGCGGCACTGCGAGGACATTCGATCCTACTCAAGTGGACAACATGGACGGTGTGGACGGTGTGGACACTCAAAGCAAGACCGAATCACTCAAATAACAGTCCACTTCGTCCACAGTCCACTCCGTCCATCACAGTCCACTCCGTCCACAGTCCACTCGTCCACCCGGCATCACAACGCAGGCGTTTTCATCCAGGAACCGGTCCAGGAACCAGAGTCTTGCACTGACCCCATCCGCCCTTCTTCTTTCAGGATCTTAGTAAATTTCTGGAATTACCGGCCCGTAGAAATCGACGGCATCCGACCAGTCCCAGTTAAGTTCAACTGTTTCCCCAGATGCGGAAAGCTGTACAGTGTGATTCCCTGATGTACTCGCCCCAATAGACTCTGCTATTCCGTCACCATCAATGTCGGTTGTTACCAAGCAAAAAGCATCGATTGGGATAATAACCTCATTTGCAGAAATGGTAGACAAAGGGATGAAATCATCCCAGTCTTCTTCACCATACAGATAGAAATATCGTCCCGGATAAGTGGGAGAACCCGAGTTTGCCTGTCCTGTTAGCAAAATGAAATCATCAATGCCATCCCCATCGACATCTCCAGAAGGATGATTAAAACTAATAGTTTCTGTGTTTGAATAGTCAATGTATGTGTCAAAATCTGCCACGATAATAGTATCCATCACGTCCGGTAACATATGCTGGCCTGATCCGAAAAAGTCATCGAAAACCACCCACCCGCCGGTCTCCACAAGTGGAGATTGTGTTGTGTCATATGCATCGAGCAGGTACCCGCCCAACTCAGGATAGCCGTCAAAATCAATGTCACCCATTGGATTGACGGCTCCACTTCCGAGAAATACAGAATCCCCAAGATCCCAAACGCCAGAGATGATCGAATACTGAGGGGATGAAATAATGGCTCCCTCTGTCATCACATCTACTTGCGATTGCAAATTCTCATCGCCGAAGATAATCGCGCTGTGTGATAATCCCGCGTCGAAAATACCGGATGAATATTCCACCAATGCTGAGAACAAGTCTGCAAAACCGTCGCCGTTGATGTCTACCTGGCTAGCCGGCCTGCCAAAGTTTGTATCCGAGTCGCATCCTATGGGGCACGGAATGACTACGTCGGCGGTTGACAAGTCCAAAACCGAAACGGTCTCAGTAGTCCCATAGAAAATCAACAATTTGTCTGTGAATCCAGTGTCTCCATAATCTTCGTAAAATGAAATCGCTATGTCTGAATAGCCGTCACCGTTGACGTCCGAATATCTGTTTGAGTACAAAGTATTGTAAAGTTGTCCTACACTTCCTTGAAACAATCCAATAGCATCATTCTTTCCTTGTAAAACTCCCGAACGCAATTGGCTAAACACATACGTTTCAATTATTGCGGTTTCAAATTCATACGCCGCATCCAGGAAAATAATTTCCACGCTAACATCTGTAGAGGCATCTCCGTTTACATCTCCTTGATATGTAGAACCCTTGAGCACGATTGTGCTGCCCTCAACCTCGAACTCCACGACCTTCTCCGCTTCAGCAACCTGCCCGCCTTTCTCGTCCAGGTCGAAGAATGCCCAGCCCTGAACAAGGTACGGCTGCATCTCCCCTCCGGGTTCGATGATCTTCCAGTACATAATGTCCGGCACGCCGTCGCGGTCGAGGTCGCCGGGGGCCATGCCTACAAACATCTCCCACGTGTACGATGACGCTCCCGACTCGCACTCGGGCGAGGTCACAGACTTGACGCGAAAGAAGTGAACACCGCAGTCGAGGTCGCAGCTCACGATGTGATGCAGCCGGTCGTCGTATCCTGGGTACGGCTCGTTATCGGCAGAGCGATAAACAACATCTGTAAACTGGCGGTCCCGGGCGATCTCCAGCCGGTATTGCGTTGCGCCGTCAGCCTCCTCCCAGATAATCTGCGGTCGTCGATCCCTGATGTGCCTGCCCGACAGCGGGAAGATCAACCTAGGCGCGCCCAGCTTGACGACATCACAGACCTCCAGTTCTTCCGGCGCCTCGCAGGAAGTCTCCAGTTTCGGACACCACTCCTCCCCCGTATCCGTGTCAGTATCCGTGCCCGTGTCAGTATCCGTCGATGCGTCTCCGCCGTCCGGATCGTCGTTGCCGTGACTCTTCGAGCAAGCAACGGCCCCAACGCCCATCGAACAAACGAACAGCAAAATTAACAGGGTTTTCTTCTTCATTTTTTCCCACCAAAAAACCAAACCCGAACAAGCTGCATCCTCTCTAACGACATTTTATCACCAAGCTCGAAACAACGTGATTGGTTTTTTGTAAACCATACTCCGCATCTGGTACGACAAGGTCTTCATTGACTATGCCCCTCCACAAGTTCACTCTCCCCAAACGATGCCTCCTTTCCACCTGGCCATGACCGCAGAAAGACAGAACTCACCCACGCGTCTGGATGTGTGGCTGTCGGCCAACGTCTCCGATCTCTCGCGAAGACGCGCCCAGAGGCTCATCATCTCGGGCAGCGTGACGTTGAACGGCGGATACGCGCGCAAGAGCGACCTGGTAAAAGAAGACGACCTGGTGGAAATCCACACGGATCCGGCCCCAAAGAATTGGACCGCCCTGCCCGATCCGCAGCTGGATTTCGAAACAGTTTACGTGGACGCGGACCTTGCGGCGGTTGTCAAACCCCCGGGCGTTCCGACCGTGCCCCTTTCCCCTAACGAACCGGGAACACTGGCCGGAGCCATCGCGTCCCGTTTTCCCGAATGCGCTACCATCGGCAGGAGTTCCGGCGACAGCGGCCTGATCCATCGCCTGGACACAGAGACCTCCGGGATCCTCGTGGCCGCCAGAAATGCTCAGACCTTCGAGCGCCTGCTGGAAATGCAACGAAACGATCAGATCGAGAAGCGTTACGCCGCCCTCGTGAAACCGACGGGCGACCGGCTGCCCCCGGTCATCGATTTTCCTCTTGGACCGACCGATCGGGGAGGAAGAAAAGTCCGCCGCGATCCGTCCGGCACTCCCGCCACAACCCTTGTTCGCCCGGTCGAGGAGCACGGCGAATTTCTTCTGGTGGAGGCGACGATCCATCGTGGCTTGCGGCACCAGATCCGCGCTCATCTGGCCATTTCGGGCTTTCCCATCGTCGACGATCCGCTCTACGGCAACGCAACGGTGAATGAACCGGGGCGGATGTTCCTCCACGCAACGTCCATCGTCATGCGACATCCAAACGACCGAAACCGCGATCTGCACCCGGAGTCACCACTGCCGAAGAATCTGGCTGAATTTCTAAAGGATCTCGATTTCAAGCTCTAGGGTTCACGTTAGCCGGCCTTTCCCAGCTGCTCCGCCAGCCGGGCGCCGCGCCCCTCTCCGGTCGCCAGGATCGTTCGATTCTCCCCCTCACCGAGTTCGATGGTCAGAACAAGCGCCTGGTCCGGCCACAGATCCGAAAAACGATCGCACCACTCCACCATGCACACCCCATCCCCATCGTAGTATTCCCACAAACCGAGATCGTACAGCTCCGATGGACTCCCGAGTCGGTACAGGTCCATGTGGAACAGCGGGAACCGGCCGCCGTAGTACTCGTTTATCAGCGTGAAGGTGGGACTGTTGACCGGTACGTCGTCCGGCACACCGACCGCCCGCGCGACCACTCCGACGAGAAAAGTCTTGCCCGCTCCGAGATCGCCTCGAAGCCCCACCACATCCCCGCGCTCGAGCAGGGCCGCGAGGCGCTCGCCGAACTCCCGCGTCTGATCCTCGCTCTCTATATTAAATGCTTCCGATCTCATGATTTGTTTCATACCATCACAAGACAACAACCGCGATACAATGAGCATCATGGCAAGCAAAAAGACAATCTCCACCCCACACGGAGAAATCGGCCTGTCGGAATCCGGCGAGGGCAACCCTCTCCTGATGATCCACGGCCTGTTCGCGTCCGGCGAGACCTTCAATGAGCTGCGCGAACGCATACCCAAAGGTATTCGCGCCATCGCCCCCGACCTGCCGAACTGCGGAGACTCCACCGCGAGCAGCACGTTCAAACCCACCTGGGACGGGTACGCGCGTTCGGTGATCGGAACGGCCGATTCCCTCGGCCTGGACAGGTTCGATCTCCTGGGACACTCCATGGGCGGGGGTATCTCAATAACACTCGCTGCCACATACCCCGACAGGGTGAAGCGCCTGGTGCTCGTGGATGCTATCAGTCTTCCGTACCCGGTCCCGCTCAAGGGACGCCTGCCCCTCAAGCCGATTCTGGGCGAGCTATTGTTTCGGATGTACGGTCGCAAGATGTTCGTCGACTATTTTGAGAACGACGTTTTCTTTGATTCCTCCCGGATGGACCGGGGCAAGGTACTCCGACTGTTCGACACCTTCGCCGACAAGAGAGCGTCCGCCCTCGAGGCTCTGCGGGCCACGGCCAATCCGTCACCGGTGGGCGAGATTGTCGAAAAAGTGAGCTGCCCCACCCTCATCCTCTGGGGCGAGAAAGACGCGCTGGTCCCGCTGGAGGTGGGCAGGCAATTGGAAAGCCTCATCCCCGGCGGAGAACTCCATGTCATAAATAATTGCGGCCATTCCCCCGTCGAAGAGAATCCAGACGAGGCGTCGCGCATCATATGGAAGTTTTTGGACGAAATGAAAGGGAAGTGATCGAAATGAAGACGATAACAATCTTGGGAATCCTCGCATTCTCCATGACCACGGCTCTGATCTTCTTCGGCTGTCAGACCGACGGCGCCGGAGACAGCAGTTCCGATTCCGATAGCGATTCCGATAGCGATTCCGACAGTGACTCGGACACAGACTCGGACACGGACTCGGACACAGACTCGGACACAGACTCGGACACCGACTCCGACACCGATAACCCCTACTGTGCACAAACCTGCTTGACGGCCGCAAACTGCGTCCCCGCAACCTCCAACGCAATAACCGATGCCGACAACTACAACTGCAACTCCGACGGTTTCTGCGAATACACCGGATGCAACTCCAGCGCCGAATGCGATCTGGTCTTTGTCAGCATGAACTACGTCTGCGTTGATTCCGGATGGGGAATCCCCGGCTGCCTGCCACCCTGCAGCACCTCGGCCGACTGCGATCTGGGCTCGGCGGCCTACGACGCGGACAATTACGACTGCAACTCAAACGGGTGCGTCTACACAGGGTGCAACAACAACTCGGAATGCGATCAGCTGGTTTCGGGCTACACCTGCCAGGATCCCGGCGGATCGGGTTACGCGTACTGCGCTGCCCCCTGCACTACACCGGCGGACTGCGGTGGCGGCGGCGGCGCTGCCTATGACGCGGACAATTACAACTGCGTTTCAAACGAGTGCCTGTACACCGGTTGCAACTCGGACAACGAGTGCCAGACAACCCCATCCATGGGCTCGGACTGGGAGTGCTTCGGCCTGTAGGGGTCAAAATAGCGTCTCGTCCATCCACGACTCATTCTGCCCGCCTCCGCCCGCGGTGTAAACACCGCGGCAACGATGCCTGCCGATCTGAATCGGGCTTCCATATCCATCGGCAAGCCCTGCGGGCTACTTCGGGCGCGAGGCCGCACGGCCTTGCGGCGCAGCCGCATCGTTGCCGCGTCGTTCACGGCGCGGTGCGAGGTCGGTCGAAAGATTTACTGGAGGTAAAGTGTAGCGGATAGAGGATTAGCTATCTAATTGGCGTTGGCCGCCTTGACCGCCTGGAGAATACTATACGGGCTGGTGGGCCCTATCTCGATGGCCTCGAGAGTCTCCAGATCGATGACGGCGCCGAAAGGAACTGCGCCCGAGCCGGTCAGGGTCAGGAGCCTGGTGTTTGTGAAATAGGCGCCCGGGAAATGCTTGCGCGCCTGCTCGGCTACAAGGTTCATGGCCGGGGAATTGGCGCCGATCCCGGAGGTCACGGCGAAGAGGACAACCCCGTTGTCTTCGGCGAATAGCTCTGCGTAAACCTGGGCAAACTGATTGAACCAATCAGGGCAATATGGTCACGACAAGTCATCCAGCAGTATGACCAGCGACTGGGCGCCAGAATAGCAGGCGATCTCCTCCATCGTGAAGGTTTTCTCCACCTCCTCCTCCGGATCGACCACCCAGTTGGCGTTCTCATCGAAGTATCCGTTGAAGGTCCAGTTCCCAATATTCTCGTTGAGGGTCAATCCGCTTGCCGGGCCCCAATCGTAGTCGGGGCACACGGGTGTCGTATCCGATTCCGTATCCGATTCCGTATCCGTGTCAGTTCCACTGTCGGCGTCGGCGTCCGAATCACCCGAACTATCTCTACCATCGCCGCCATCACAGGCCGTGAAATACGGCACAGCCGCGATCAGACCCGCGCATAACAGCGCACCCCACAATAATTCTTTTCCAATCATATTGTCCTCCTTCGCCAAAATACTACACCTGCATTGTGGATTATGCACTGTTCAATAAGTAAAAAAACATGACGGACTCCGGTGAAAAATGCGCACTGACTCCATTGCCCGGACCGAAGCGTCGATCTATAAGTCGTGCATGAAGATTCGACTGATATACCCCAGATGGCCCAAGCTGCCCAATCAGCGAGAGTTCCACCTCCCCCCGCACGGTCCCGTGGTTTTTGCCGCCACGATTCCCGACGAGCACGAGCTGCTCTTCACCGACGAGAACGTGGAAAAAATTGATTTCACTCAGGACGTGGACGTGGTGTTCATCTCCATGATGCTCACCTGCCAGGCGCCCCGAGGATGGGAGATCGCGGACGAGTTTCGAGGGCGAGGCATCCCGGTGATTTTCGGAGGCATCTCAACCGCGCTCCACCCCGAGGAGACCGCAGAACACGCGGACTCGGTTTTCCTCGGAGAGGCGGAGGGCCGTACAGAGAAAGTCCTGGCCGACCTGGAGGCCGGAAAACTCCGCAAGGTCTACAACTACCTCAACGATCCCGCCCCGATCGAGACCGTCGGGACGGCGCGCCGCTCTATTCTCGATCGCGAGAAGTACGCCTACCGCGGCCTGCAGATGCCCGATCTGATTCACGCATCGAGGGGTTGCAAGTTCAACTGCTACCCGTGCTGCGTCAGGTATCTGGGCGGACGGTCCTTTCGCCCCCGCCCGATCGACAAGGTGGTCGAGGAGGTCAAATCCATACCCAACTCCAAGCTCTTCTTCGTCGACAATTCCCTGGCCCAGGACAAGAAGTGGGAACTCGAACTCTTCGAGGCCCTGGCTCCCCTCGATCGACACATCATCTCGCACCCGGTGGAGGACGACGACGATGTGCTCGAGGCCGCCGTAAAAGCGGGTCAATGGTGGGTGTACCAGGCAGTCTTCGATACCTCAGATTTCATCAAAAAGCGTATTCGACGGCTCAAGGATCACGGCATATTCGTGGAGGGGACAATCCTCCTGGGCCTGGACGATCACGATGAGGATTACATAAAGCGACTCGTCGACTTCCTCCTCGAAATCGAAATGGACCTGGCCGAGTTCACGGTGATAACACCCTTCCCCCATACCAAGGCGTTCGACGACTACGAATCCCAGGGACGGATACTGCACAAGGACTGGAAACGCTACACGGCCGGCGAGGTGATCGTTCAGCCCGCGAAGATGTCGCCGGACAAGCTCCAGAAGATGTACCAGTATGCCTGGGACACCTTTTACGCGGACGAATCCCAATCGGTTAAGATGGCGCGCGTCCTTCTCCCCACGGTAAAGGCCGACAGGAAACGAGCGGCATTGTCAAACTAGAGCGCAAAGATCACTTGGCGTCGCCTCGACAGATGGTAAGATGCGCAAAATGCATTCCGGTTATAGGTAGGCAATATCTTCCGGCAAAGAGGAGGAAGTAATGATCGAAAGAACTGGGTTAAAGGTATTTATCGTCATTATCGCCACGCTGTTCATCTCCGTGGGCTGCGGAGGCGGCAAGGCGAAAGTCGAGATCTCAACGGGAGACGACGCCAAGAAGGACTCCAAACCGTTCGACGCACCCAATATCGGCGGCGGTGGTGGCGGCGGAAGCAGCTTGACCTCCGCCCTCACGGAGGACGACGAGGCGCTGATAATCCCGGGTTCCCAGTACGGTGAGGCCCCACCGGTGAAGCAAGCCAAGAAAAAGGGAAAGAAGAAAAAGAAGGGGAAAAAGGGGAAAAAGGGCGGCAGCGCGCCGGCGATCCCCTACACGGACGGAATCGCGGATCAGATGGAGGGCCTCATGTGGGGCATGACCGTCCGGAAGGTGGTATCCATCTTCGAGTTCAGGGTAAGGGATACCTACTCGGAAGAACTGTCCGCAGCTGCCGGAGACGCGCTGGCAGAGGACGCCATCCGCACCAAAATGATCCGGGAACTCTCCAGGATGACCAGGAGCTTCGTGGAGTTCAAGGGTCAGCGCACAGGCTTTGAGTCACACATGATCTCCGATGAGTTCACGCATAACAACGACGAATCCATGCTGGTCTGGGATGCCGGAAAGTACGTGGAGTACCTTTTCTTCATCGACGGTCGCTTCTGGAAGCGCCTGCGCGCTTTTCGAAAGGACTCGTTCCAGACCGACATCAGCTTCATGGATTTCCTCGGCTCCCTGGAGGGACGCTTCGGGGTCGAGGGCCAGGAATCCTTCGACAGCAAGGGCGACCTGGACAAGGTCGCATGGCGCGACGAGGATACCTATGCAGACGGCATTGATCGTTCAGCCTTCTTCGGCGCCTACGGACTCCGCTTCTCCGCAGCGATTACGGCCACGTACCTGGGCGATCTCCGAGCAAACAAGGGCCGCGACACGGGTGCGGTTGCGGATGACATCTCGAGCATGGTCGACTCGGTGACCTCCGGTGGTGGGGAAGGACTCACCGACCACCAGTCCTCGGTGATCGACGGCTACACCGGTGAGGCGCAGACGGGGCCGGGCGCAACCAAGGTCGACTCAACTCATTCGGTCACCGGCAAGTACAAGAAAAAGAAGGGAAGCGAAGAAAAAGAGAAAGATAAAGATGAGCCCGCGCCCAAGAAAGAAGATAAGGGCTCCAAGGACGACATCGACGACCTTTTCTAGATTCCCCCTAGATCAAGCCCTGCTGACATGCCTGTTCACCGCGCCCTTCTCCCGCGGGTATAAAACCCGCGGCCACGATGCGCTTTCGCAAGCCCTGCGGGCTTGGGCGGTGGCTTCACTGGCTTCACTGGACCCAAGCTCATCCTGACCGCGCCCTCATCAGGGCGCGGCATCAAAGACGAAACGGCAGGATTCCTGCCAAAACAAAAAACGCCCTTCGTGAACCATTCCCCCTATCCGAGCAGTAACCATCTATGTAGAATAGCGATGCATCCATATTTTTCAGGTGGGCATTGGAAAAGAAGAAGAAGTACCGACTGAAGTTCATTTTTCAGGAGATCGACCTCGCTCCGGGGATGTTCTTGATCGGTCGCTCACCGTCGTGCAACCTGACACTGGAAGACCCACTGGTTTCCAGGCAACACATCAAGATACACATCGCCGACAGGGAGGCGACCATCGAGGACCTGGGCTCGAGAAACGGCACCCTCGTAAACAACGAGCCTCTCTTCGACGCCGCGCCGCTCAAACACAAGGACCGGGTGCGGGTGGGCAGTCACGAGATGGTCTTTCTCGAGGAGAGCCGTTTTCCGTCACGCCCCATGAGACCCACCGGCGCCATGATCAACTGTCCCGCCTGTCGAATCCCCATCGCGGCCGGCACTCCAAAATGCCCGCATTGCAACACCGATATCGGCACGGGTCACATGTGCAGGAAATGCCGGACACCCTCAAGATCCGGCGATGTTCACTGCTCCGGATGCGGGGCAGTTCTCAAATCCCAAGACGACACAACAATTCCCATTGAGCTGGGCGGCGCGTCCTCCGGATGGACATCCAGCCTGGTGGTCGAGGTCATCGAGAAGGCGCTGGCCGCCAAAAAATTCCAGCATGCCGCCAGCTTGCTCGACGGCAAGATCCAGGACTTCGACTTCAAGATCTCGGCGGGCACCCTGGACGTGGCGCTCCTGCTGGAGATCAGCGGGTTCAACACAACGCTGGCGCGGGAGCTGAAACAGCCCGACCGACTCGAGTGGGTCATCAGAAGCTGGACCTCCAGCGCCTCTCCGATGCCGCTGGACCTCCTCGATGAGATACACGCGGCACAGGGCGACAGCCCGATCACCAACAGCCTCAAAACCTATCTCACAGCCCTGAAGGGCACAGATGACACGGCCCATTCCAGACAGGAGCTCGTGTCACGCATCGAGAACATCATTCGCGAGAACGGCCGGCAATGAAGAAATTCAGATTGATCCATCAAAACTCCAACCTGGAGGCTCCCGACGGCCGCTCCGACATCGGCCGAAGCATCGATTGCTACCTGGTGCTCAATGACGCCAGCGTTTCCCGTGTTCACGCCACAATAGTCAATAAGGACGGCAAGCTGTTCATCGAGGACAGGGGAAGCCGAAACGGCTGCTCGGTCAACGGCGACAGGGTCAAGGGAACCAGGGAGCTCGCCGACGGAGATAGCATCACCATCGGACACCAGACGATAAGGGTCGTCTCCATCGAGCGCAACTTCGAAGCCGACCGGACCATGGGACTGTTGAAATGCCCCAACTGCAACGCCTGGATGGCGAACGTCGATGAAAAGTGCCCCGAGTGCGGATACACCTCGGAGGACATAGAAGCCTCGGACTCACGGGCCACTTTCCAGGTGGACACGGGGCAATTCAGACGCCAGGAGGTCGGCGGCAAGGCCCAACAGCCCCACATGATGATCGCGGGCCTTATCCGTAAGGCCATCAGCATGGATCGCTTCGAGGAAACGGAGCGTCTGATCGGAAACCTCATGGAGTCGACCATCCGCAAGGAAACGGCCGGAGGGGAGATCCCGGACGACGAGATCCACCAGGTAACCCTCAGCATCGCAGAGCTGGCGCAAGCCACCAGCAACCCGAAGCACATCAGCAAGCTGTTCTCCTTCCACGCCGCTCGAGGAAAGTTGATGCCGCGAGAATCACTCGACACGCTCTACGATCTTGTACAAAAAGTCGGTTACCGCAGCTGCCCCGACATGTCGACCTACCTGTCGTTGATGTCCAAGATGCAAGGAACGTTCAGCCCCGGCGAAAAGTTCATCCACCGACGCCTGGAGGGGCTCGTCAGACTTTGTAGCTAAATAGCTTCTGTCCATCCACGACACATTCTGCCCGCCTCCACCCGCGGTGTGAACACCGCGGCAACGATGCCTACAAATCTGAATCGGGCTACCATATCCATCGGCAAGCCCTGCGGGCTGCTTCGGGCGCGAGGCCGCACGGCCTTGCGGCGCAGCCACATTGTTGCCGCGTCGTTCACGGCGCGGTGCGAGGTCGGTCGAGAAATTTCTTGGAAGCCAAGTGTAGCTAATACAGGATCAGCTAGCTAACCCCTCAGCAAGACGTAAACCGCGCCGACGCCGCCGTCCCACGGTCGCGCCGAGGTGAACGCGAGCACATGCTTTCCGATGGCGCCGCGAGTGAGCCATGATGTGAGTTTTTCCTTGAGCACGGGGATATTGTCCCTGGAGCCCAGCCCGCGTCCGTGAATAATCAGCACGCATCGCTTGCCCTCGACATGTGACCTGGCGATGAACTCGGCCACCATCTGTCTGGCCTCCTCCCGGCGAAAGCCGTGCAGATCGAGGTGCGCCTGGATGGAGAGCTCTCCTCTCCGAAGTTTCTTGACGATTCTGCGATCCAGCCCCTTCACTGCCGCCTCGATGTACTCCTCCGCTTCGGCCATCTCTAATCCTTGTCCTGAGCTTGTCGAAGGAGGCTCGTTGCCGTGCACAAGGTCATCCAGATGCTGCATTACAAGATCGGCGTCGTCCATCAGCGCCAGCCACTCCCTGGGCTCCACTCTCTTTTGCGCGAGTCTGGATCCACCACCGAGGGGCTCCACACCGTCCATCATCTCCGCGAACACGTTGCCGTCGCTCTTCTCCTCTTGTTGTTGCGGATCGGAGACGATCAGCTCGGGCTCGGCCGCCGGGGTCTCCTCGTTTGAAACCTCGCCTGGAACCTCGCCGAGGTCGACACCGGCGAAGGGCTTGTAGCCGAAGGCGCCCGATGCTCCGGACGAATCTGTGGCCTTATCGCCCTTCTTCTTCTTTTTTCGCCTTGTCATCGAATCTCTTTCCCGCGTACCTGGCAATCCCCATCCACAGCGCCAGAAGAACCACTGTCACTATGGACAACCAGCGAGCATGCAACAACATCGACAATCCCAGCACAATGAATATCCCGGCCGTCTTGGCGAACCTTTGCCCAAAGATATCTATAAACGCCTTGGCCCTGTATTTCTCGGCCGTGCCGGTCGGCACGTACAACGTCTCCCTCGCCGACTGGTTGATGGAATAGTTGAGCCCGTTGTCCGCCACGCTGAGAATGCCGCCGGTCAGAAGAATGGGAATGGCGAGAAATCCGGCCGACGCCAGCAGCAGCGCCACCGGCAATACGAGCAGCGCCTTGACGAGCCCGAACCGGGACATCACGAAGCCGGTCAACAGGAGCTGCACACCCATAGATACGAAGTTAGTGATCAGATAGACGGTGGAGAAAAACTCGCTGATGCTCGGCCCGTTCAGATGGCTGGATACGGTCTCGGTGAACTGGAAGTCGACCAGGGTGGAGACGACCTCGTACACCCCCACTATGGCCGCGATGGAGAGCAGATACCTGGATTGAAAAACCAGTCTGATCCCCTCCATGGCGCCCCCGCCTTCCCTGGCGACCTCCTCGCGCTTCCACGCTCCCAGACCCACCGGCCGCTTGTCAACGATGATCCCGGCGGCCACCGCCAGCGCGCCGATGCCTGTCCCGGCGGCGAAGATCACCAGCATCCAGAGGTCCGGTGTGAGGAGGCCGATCCACGCTCGAACCACCGTCGCCCCGAAGACACCACCGAGCACACCTCCAAGCACTATCAGACCGTAGAGCCGTTTGGCCTGTTCGGGCCGCACGCTGTCGTTGAGAAACGCGAAGAACGAGGCCACCATCAACATATTGAACAGATCCCCAAACAGGTAGAACGCCCATACGACCGGGCCGGTGGGATCTCCCAGGGTCAGAGCGAAGGCCACGTGACACAGCTGCAGGAAGATCACGAAAACAAGGGTGAGCTCCTGGCGTCTGAACCTGCTCGAAAGTGTGCTGAAGACCGCCATGGCGAAGAAGGCCACCACCATGTTCATGACCTTTGCCAGCAGCTCGGCCTGGGACGCGCGCAGGTGCCAGCCCAGGAGCTGAAGCCCCTCCGCATCGTAGTACTCGATGAACATGCCCTTCTTCAGCGGCTTGAGGATCCAGAAAGCGGCGATCACCGCAAAGAAATACGCAAACATGAGGAAGGCGAACGGAATCTCCGACCGCCTGATATTCATGATGGACCGCAGGGGACTGGTCATGTGATCTCTATATCACGATGATAATCTAAGGAAAAAGATGTGTCTGAAAGGCCTGTTCACAGCTCCCATGTCCCGCGGGTGTAAAACCCGCGGCAACGATGCGCTTCCGCGCAAGCCCTGCGGGCTTCATGAGAGTCTTCGCCGCAAAGCGGCGGGGGAATAAAGCCTGGGTTTTCAAACCCAGGTCTGGAAAACAAATTGAACCCCGCGTCCTGAATGGACGCCGGACCCGTCACGTCCTCGCCCTCATGCCCCTGCCGACCAGCCTGAAAGGCTGAAACATATCAGCCCCAGGCAACGCCTGGGGTACTGGTGGATACAAAAAAGGAAAAGCCCTGGAAGGGCGTTATATGCCCAAGCGTAGGGAGCTATCTGTCAACTGTCAGTGCCTGGCCCCTTCGCCACATAGCCCCGCCTTGTTAACCGGATTATTGCAATTGTATTTATTAATTGCAGGGCTTTAATTCTCCAAACTTTTATATGCTATTATGGTTGAATAGTTGGACAAAGTAAAAAACAACTCAACCAAGGAGCAACCAATGACTACAAAGAACCACAGACCGGATGATCCCGGGGAATGTCCAGTATGCTTTTCCGAGGACGCTGTGCTAGAGTTTAGACCAAGAGAAAATGACAACAATTGGAAATGCCCACGATGCGGAATATTTCATTGCTCTCTTTCTATGCAATCAATATTATCAAATACAACCGACGCAGAGTATTTTGGTTGTCATAACTCACGCAAGCGAGCAAATGTTTCGGCATGGATACACCGAAACCAAGATCACCGTATCTTTGGACAAGATGACATACCCTTTCTTCTATCGCTGACCCCCCCATCTATAATAAAACGCATGGATGATCTGCTTTTGTTTTTTGCTCGCCATACAGATGCATATGGCACAATAACGAAAGTGCCTATGCCCCAAGTGATTTCCACGACGTGGTCCAGTGAACGAAAAGAAGCTCTGCGTTTGTGTGGAGCGCTAGCGCAAAGAAAACTTACCTTAGAAAACACTGGGACCACAACAAGTACATACAATCTATCCATTACACTAGATGGTTGGGCTAAAATTGATGAATTGCAGGCAAAAACGATAGATAGCAAACAAGGATTCGTGGCAATGTGGTTCGATGAAGACATGGACAATATTTATGACAATGGGATTCATCCTGGGATCGGAAAAGCTGGTTATCGTCCCTTTCGCGTTGACAGAACGGAACATGTAAACAAGATTGATGATGAGGTTATTGCAGGGATTAGGCGAAGCAAATTTGTTGTGGCGGATTTCACGGGTCATCGTGGTGGGGTCTACTACGAAGCAGGCTTTGCGCATGGACTCGGTATACCGGTAATCTTTGCTTGCAGGAAAGATGATATGGAGAATTTGCATTTCGATATACGGCAGTATTGCTGCATAGACTGGAAAGATGAAAATGACCTTCGTGAAAGGGTTCAAAAAAGAATAGAGGCAGTTGTTGGTGTCGGGCCTGTAGTCCCAAAATACGAGCCTGTAGCGAAATCTGTGTAACTGGCCCCCGATCTAATGAGTCCTTCGAAAAGGAACATCACCTTTTTCCATGAAGAATGCTTAGAGCCAGCTTGACGAGTTTTTTTCTAGTCTGAAGAGAATTCAAGTCTAAACCTATAGAAAGAAACCGTCCTAGTTCATCAATGGAAGAAAAATGTCCAGCGTTCTGCAAATGAAATCGTATCAGTAGTTCCACGTATTGAAGGAGCTGATGAAAGCGAATATCGTCAGGGAGATCATTCTCAAATAAATTGTAATGATGAATATGAGAGTTGCGCGTTTTCCGCAACTGGTTGAGAACCTCATGCACATATTCCTTTTCTGTGCAAAGAGTTTTTATCCTTCTTATCATCTCATCATATCTGGCGTCTTTTGTGGCTGTTAACTTCTCCAAAACAGTCCACAATTTCGCGATACCAGTGCCCCGGGTTGGTTCATCTATGGTCGCCGTACCAGCAGCCCAAAAGTCGACAAGACTGACAAAACGTCCTTCACCGAATCCCCCTAGATCGTCCCTTCCCCAATAAATGAGCCAAAATCGACTCGGGAAACTCGCAACCCGCTCGGGAAGCTTCCAAAC
>JAUVDV010000116.1 GCA_030595125.1 Deltaproteobacteria bacterium | reverse complement strand
TAGCGCGGGTTGACCCGCCGGTTGAGGCCGAAGCACAACCAGTTCTCTCGATCTTCCACCCACTTGCCAACGCGTTCCACTATGGTGTCGGCCACCGCGTCCTCGACGAAGAACAACGGCTGGAGCAGGCTGGTTGGATCGGCGGGATCAACGGAGTCCTCTCCTTTGCCGATTTTCCACATGTCGGTTCCCCTGAAAACCCGAAGTCCGATGGTCGCTATCATGGCGGTGGGATTGATGGCGTCCATGTTGGCCACGGATTCCTCCATGGTCTCCAGAGTTTCTCCCGGTCCGCCGAAAATCAGGTTGTGGCACTGCTTGATACCCGCAGCCTCGAGTCTGCGCGAAAACTCCATCGCGTTCGATACCGTGAAACCCTTGCGCAACCGCTTGAGCACCGGATCGCTGAGGGAGTCGGTGCCCAACTCCACCGCATCGAAACCCGCCCTTTTTAGAAGGGACGGAAACTCGGGTAGATCGCCGTTGGGCACGAAGTACCCGGTGAGAGACATCTTCAGGTCCCGCCTGATGATCTCCTCGCAGATCCGCGCTGCGTGGGATTCGGGCCGGTTGAAGACCGCGTCGACAATAAAGATGTGATCTATTCCGGCGGCCTTGATAGATTCCATTTCGTCAACAACAGCCTCGGGATCAGTAGCACGCACCTCGTGCCCCTCCAGCAACGGGTAAGTGCAGTAGATGCACTTGAGCTGACATCCACGCTGGGTTTGCATGCTGGCCAGCCCGCCGTTGGCGTAGTACCAGTCCGCATCGAAGATATCCCTGTCAGGGGGCAAAAACGGAGGCGCCACTCGTGGGGCGTGAATGTAGGTTTCCGGCGTGACACCCTCTTCGAGTCTGATGAGCAACTCAACGATCGCGTTCTCACCCTCTCCAACTACCCCGTGGTCCCCCCCAAGGTAATCGATGAAAGCCTCCGGCATGAGGGAGAAACCCGAGCCGCCCAGGATCAGCGGTGCGTCGGTTGCGGCCTTGCAAACCCGTGCGATGTCCAGGTGCTCCTCGAAGTGTTTGTTCACTCCGGGAAACGCGGCGTTGTCAATATTTCGAATGGACAGGAGCACGGCCCGGGGCTTCACATCCAATATCAAGGTGCGCAGAGCCGCCGATGGGTCATCGTGACGCAGCGCATCGAACCATGAAACCTCATGCCCGGCATTTCGGACGGCCGTGGCGACGATGGCCGGGCCGAGCGGGTACACCGGATCCGGCAGGGTCGCCATCGAACCGCTGATGACCAGAATCCTCAACTATTTCTCTCCTTCGTCGATCAACCGGTTCAATTCCCGGCGATCGACTTTGCCGGCCGCAGTGGTCGGGATTTGTTCCAGCTCATATACCACACTGGGCACCTTGTGGTCCGCCATCCTGCCCCGCACGAAGGTCTTGATCTCCTGCCCGGTAACGCGCGCGCCCGAAGACTCCACGCAGGCCGTTATCCGCAGTTCTCCCCTCACCGGCCTGGCGAGTACAACTGCCCGCTCAACACCGGGGCAGCTTTCCACCTCGCGGGTAATCTCGTCCAGGGAAATCCTGCGACCGCCGATCTTGACCACATCGTCGGCTCGGCCGTCGAGGACGAACCCGCCAGGCATCGGGCGCACCAGATCTCCGAGCCGATAAAATTCTTCTCTCGAGACAACCGACACCGCCGGAGATTTCACCTCCAGATGGCCGCCATCCAGGATCCGACTCTCCACGTGAGGCTGGTACAACCACGGGCCGTCGTCCTCTCTGTAGGCGACACCGCCGGCTTCCGTCGAGCCGTAGAGATCGACGATGGAACAACCGGTGAGATCCTCGAAGCGCGACCGCAACCTCCCCGGGAGGTCGGCCCCGGAGCTTACGAAACGACAACCCATCTGCGAAGGCGCGGGCTGTCCCTTTTCCAGAAGCCGGATCATGACCCGGTAGATGGCTGGAACCGCAACCACCAGGTCCAGCATTTCGGCTGCGGCGCGCTCCAGAACAATTCTTGGAGAGATGCCGGCGGTCAGGTCGCACACGCCCCCCTTGCGGACGGGAAGCAGGAAGGAAAGGATGAACCCGAAGATATGGCACCAGGGCACCAGGGTGGCCACCCGATGAGGTGAATCAAACAGGTTTGACAGGAATTCGTACTCCACGTTCAGGTTTTCGAAGGTTTTGGGCACGAGGGCCGGCGCGCCCGTGCTTCCGGATGTGAAAAGATACAACAGCGGGGCGTCGTCCTCGATTTGTGCGCAATCGTCCTTCAGAGGCGCGGTTTCGTCATTTGGGGTGATGACCGGAACCCTTGCGGCGATCTCCATGTCCCGAGATCCCGGATTACGGATGACCGCCCCGGCCCTGGTCTCGTCGACCGCCCGATCCAGCTCGTGTCGTACCAGCGGGTCGAGGAGCACCGGCGCGGATCCGGCGAGCCAGCACCCAACCAGCCCGGCAGCAAAGCCGACACCCGCATCCAGGTTGACGATCACCGGTGCGCCGCCGGCGCCGCCTTTTACGATCCGTTCTGCGATGAACGATGCTCGAGACAGAATTTCCTCGCGGGTATACGTCGCCTCGCCGGTCACTATCATGGGCGAGTGTGGATCTTTGCGCAGATCTAGTAGGCTCAGGGGATCCATTGGATCACAGCCCCATGCCGCCGTTGACGGAGATAACCTGCCCCGTCATGTAAGTGGAGTCTTTCGAACACAGGAATGAAACGACGCCCGCGACTTCCCTGGCCCGGCCGACTCTGCCCAGCGGGATCTGCGGCTCGATCTTGCTCAGGTCGAGATCGGCGGCCATACCGACATCCAGAGGACCGGGGGAGATCGCGTTGACGAGGATGTTCCAGCGGGCCACCTCGAGGGCCAGCGCCCGGGTCGCCCCGGCCAGCCCGGCCTTGCTCGCGGCGTATGCCACCTGGCCTATATTTCCACGCTCTCCCGCGAGGGATCCCACGTTCACGATCCTGCCGGATTTCTCGCCGATCATTCCCTTCAGGCAGGCACGAGTGACCAGAAAGAACCCTCCAAGATTTACCGACATTACCTCGTTCCACTCCCTTGCCGGTTGCATCATCATGTAACTGTTGGCCGTCACCCCCGCGTTGTTGACTAGCACATCGAGGGGACCGTGTTCGGAGAGCATCGGTGTAAGAATCCGGCTCACTTCGTCCTCGTCGGACACATCGAAGCAAACCAGTCTGCCCTTGCCTCCGGCTTCTTCTACTTCATTGAGAAGCGCGTGGGCCTCATCCTCCTTTGAGCGGTAGTGTATCCATGTTTCGTATCCGTCGGCGGCGAGCCTTTCGGCTATCGCGCGGCCGAGTCCCGTACTTGCTCCGGTGACTAGTGCTTTCACGGCTGATCTTCTCCCAAGGCGGTCGACTCCATGCGGTTGCCTTAACTATGTTATGGTGCTACTTATCCGGGCCGTAAAAGTCAATCCGGCCATGGTTGGATTGACCGACGTTTCGGAGAACTGGCGATGGACAAACTGAAGCTCGAATTGAAAGAAATGATCATCAAAGCCGCCAATCTGGAAGATGTGGATCCGGGCGAGATCGAGGACGACCAACCACTGTTCGTCGAAGGTCTGGGCCTGGACTCCATCGACGCTCTGGAGCTCTCCGTCGCCCTTGAGACCAACTACGGAATCAACATCTCGGACTCGGACACCGCAAAGGCCGCCTTCGTTTCCATAGACGCCCTTGCACAGTTCGTTTCTAAAAACCGCTCCAAGTAGAAATTATCCATGGGCGCAGTCTTCGACGGGATAATGCTTGCGCTCTATCCGGTCATCGTTTTCTTCGGGCTCACGTACCTGAACGTCCGCTGGACCGCGCTCCTGCTGATCGTCCTCCTTGGACGACGGTTTGTCGCGGCCATCTTTGCGTCAAAGGAAACCTCTGTTCCCGTGATAATTCAGATCGCCGCCACAGGAGGGCTCATCGGTGGCGCCGGGATCTCCAACTCCGAGATCTTTCTTCGTTTCACGCCTTTTTTGATCTCCCTTGTGTTCTTCGCGCAGTTCGCTTTTTCCCTGCGCTCCACACCCATCATCGAGCGTTTTGCAAGGCTTCAACGACCCGATCTTCCACCGGACCACGTCAAGTACTGTGGCACTCTCACAAAGGTATGGCTCCTTGTCTTCGCGGGCAACTCCGCCCTGGTGCTGGCGGCCGCGTTCGTTGAATCCAAGGGCCTGTGGGCGGTTCTTGTGGGACCGGTAAGCTATGCCTATCTGGGAACATTCCTGGCATCCGAATATGTTTTCAGGAAAAGACGATTTGGAGATTTTAATCCCAAAAACCCCATTGATCGGATGATTCGTGCCATCTTCAAGAATCGGATACACGAATGAAAATCTGCGCACTGATACCAGTTTACAACAACATCGACACAATCTCCGGGGTTGTCGAACGCTGTCGCGCAGTTCTCGAACCGGACGTGTTCGTGGTTTGTGACGGCTCCACTGACGGCAGCGGCGATGCTGCGCAACAGGCGGGCGCCGGGGTGATCCGCGTCGATTCGAACGTAGGCAAGGGTAACGCCATCCATACCGGGTTAACCTATGCGCTGGAGTTCGGCTATACCCACGCCGTAGTGGTGGACGCAGACGGCCAGCACCTCCCCGAGGAGATCCCCCGCCTGGTCAACGCCGCTACGGAGGATCCCGATCGCATATGGGTGGGTGTTCGCAGAATGGAGAACAACGGGATTCCCGCGTCGAGCAGGAGAGGGCGGTCAATCTCCAACTTCTGGGCCACCGTCAACGGCTGGCAGCGCTGCATGGATACACAGTGCGGTTTTCGCGTCTATCCAATAAAGGAGACCCTCGCGCTCAACTGCAAGGAGAAGGGTTTCACCTTCGAGATGGAGGTGCTGGTCAGGGCCTCCTGGGCGGGCATGAGGATCGGCCACATGGACGTGAACGTGATTTATCCCAACGGGGAAAACCGAGTCACCCACTTTGACATGAAGAAGGACAACCTCAAGTTCAGCTGGCTGAGCTTTCGGATGTTTTTGGGGATGCTGGGGCGATCGCCCGTGCTTCTCTACAAGAAGCTTTCTTAATCATTCCCCGGCGAGTACATGTGAATCTGAATGTCTGCGGCCTTGATGCGTGCAGCGCGGTAGTACTGGCTGTCGGGGAACTGTCTCATGAGGGCCTTGAGCACGGAGCGGGCTTCGTCCTTCTGGTGCGCCTCCTGGTGGCTCAGGGCGAGATACCAGTACGCGTCGTCGGAGAGATTGCGATCCAGGTGTTCCTCGATCAGCCGCTGTAGCACGGCGATGGCCTCCCGCGGCTTGCCCTGCAGTCGAAGTGCGTTGGCCAGCTGGATCTTGGAGGCCTTGGCGTGTCCCGCGTTCTCCTTGAACCTGAGAGACTGACGAAACTCCTGCACCGCCTCGGGGTATTTTTGTTCCGAGACGAGGTCCAGGCCTTTGGAGTAGTGCTGCATCGATAGATCGCCACGGAACTCTTCTATCTGGTCCGTCAGGAGCTTTTTTTCGAGGGGGGAGATGGAATCGACGGCGAGTACCTCGAAGGCATCTATGGCTTCCTGATGCTGCCCTTCGTGGATGAGTTCGTATAATTGCAGGAGATCCTCACCGCCGCCCTTTTTGTTCTTGCCCAGGCTCTTCTTCAGCTCGGTGAGCTCCTTCTTGGCCTTGTCGGCTTCTTCCCGGGACGCCTCCAGAGATTCTTCGATAGAAGACTGGCGGTAGTTGTAGGCAAGCTGCACTCCGGCCCAGCACAGGATCGCGACGATCACATATGTTACGACGGAATTGAGCGAGATGTGTCTCTCATACGTGGCCTGTCGCCTGGCGATGCTTCGAACCTCGGCGCTTAGGCTGTTCGCCAGATTGTTGGACTTGATGATCAGCCCCCTGGCCTCGATGATTTCCTTTTTTATCTCGCGAAGCTCGTTCAAACCTTCCATGGTCGGGATAGTTATCAGAAACTTCGATTATCGTCCAACGCGGGACCCCTTCAGGCCGGCGAATTAGTCAGGTGGGATCGGCGAGGCTGAATTGTCTCTGAGATTGCCCTTTTGCAGAGGAAAAGCTTTAACAGAACTCCAAAATCCATTAGTAATGTTTGTTCGCTGAAAAACATCGTGTCCGGCAGGCCTTCACCGGTCAAAGGAGTCCACCGTGAAAAAGATGGCGATGACAGTTTTTGTGAGTGTTCTTTTATCCATGATGTGCGCTGTTGCGATATCCGCCGATGCAGGCCCCGACGGCAGCACTGATACCGATACGGACACCGATACCGACACCGATGCCGATACCGATACAGATACGGACACCGATTCCGATACTGACACCGGCCCCGACAGCGGTACCGGCCCCAATGACTGTGAGGACGGCGATACCCGATGTCTGAACGATGCGGTCCAGCACTGCGTGGCCGGCGCCTGGTCCAACTGGGAGCATTGCGATGCGCAGGGAATGGTATGCGAAGTCGTCGCTGGCACGGCACAGTGCGTATCCGTCGCATCGGACGCTGGAACTGACTCCGATGACAGCGGCTGCGGCTGCGCTGCCGTGGGTAACAGCACAAATACCACCGGGTTCACGCTGCTAAAATTGATCTTCGCCTTGCTTGGCATTCGCTAGCCCGATCCACTTCTTCGCTCTTTCCCGGGGAACTTTTCGTTCCCGCCGAACACTAATCCTATGAACGGGCGCTGAACCTCTGCGAGAGGTGCCCGGAAAAAAAGAACAGAAACAAGCCCGATCAAAGGAGGGTGCCATGAGGTTTAACCCGCACGGCGCGCCGCTGCGCCTACTTGCATTCACTTCGACAATGTTGGCCGTCATCGCCATGTGCTTTACGGCTCACGGCAACAAGATGGAACGCCGAATGAAGATGATCGCCTCGGCGTTCGACAGCATTCCGAAAGTCGGCGACAAGACTGTCTCTCCGTACTTCTTTGTGCTCAGCGACGATCCACAAACGGATCGAATGCCCCTGAAGGCCAGTCATGCCACCGTCGATATCATCGGTGTGATCGCCGACGTACAGATCGAGCAGGTCTACAAAAACGATGGAGAGACCACCCTTGAAGCGATCTATATCTTCCCCGCGTCCACTGCGGCGGCCGTCCACGGCATGAGGATGACCGTGGGTGAGCGAATAGTGGAGGCGGTGATCAAGAAGAAAAAGACGGCAAAGAAAATCTACGACAAGGCCAGGGCCTCCGGCAAGACCGCGTCGTTGCTGGAGCAGATGAGGCCCAACGTGTTTCAGATGAGCGTGGCCAACATCCTTCCAGGCGACGAGATCAGAGTGGAGATCTCATATACCGAGCTCATCGTCCCATCCGATCAGACGTACAAGTTCGTCCTGCCCACGGTGGTCGGGCCGAGATACTCCAACACCCCTGTCAGAGAGGCAAACGACAGTGAAACCTGGGTGGCCAACCCATACCTGCACAAAGGAGAGGCTCCCCCGTTCGAGTTCGATCTGGATCTCCACCTCGCCAGCGGGATCCCCATCGCCGGTATCTCCAGCCCGAGTCACCGTGTTCATGTCGACTACGAGGGTACGCGAGAGGCCTGCATCTCCCTGGACGACCCCAAAGCGGCGAACCGGGATTTCGTGCTCAAGTACACCCTTGCCGGCGACGCCATCGAGAGCGGCCTCCTCCTTTACGAGGGAGAGGAGGAGAACTATTTCCTGCTGATGACCGAACCTCCAAAGAGGCAGGCCGTCATGGAGACACTGCCGCGCGAGTACATCTTCATCCTGGACATCTCCGGCTCCATGGGCGGCTTCCCGCTGGATGTCTCCAAGCGGCTGATCTCGGACATACTGGACGATCTCGGTCCTGACGACTACTTCAACGTCCTCATGTTCGCGGGCGGAAGCCAGGTGCTCAGCGGTCACTCCCTTCGCGCGACGGCGCGGAACGTGGAGCGTGGAAAGAACTGGGTCAACTCCCATTACGGTGGTGGCGGCACCGAGCTGTTGCCCGCCCTCAGAAAGGCTCTTGCCTTGCCCCGGCACGAGGGGACTTCGCGAATAGTCTCCGTGCTGACGGACGGATACATCACCGTTGAAAAGAAGGCGTTCGAGATCGTCTCCAACAATCTGGGCGTGGCCAACCTGTTTGCATTCGGCATTGGAACATCCGTCAACCGGGAACTCATTGAAGGGCTCGCGCGGGCGGGCATGGGCGAACCGTTTGTGGTCATGAACGAACACGAGGCGACCGCGGAGGCGAAACGATTTCGCAAGTACGTCTCCTCGCCGGTTCTCATGGGCATCGATGTGGAGTTCGAGGACTTCGACGCGTACGACGTGGAGCCTCTCGAGATCCCGGATCTGTTCGCCAGCCGGCCGGTGATCCTGTTCGGCAAGTATCGCGGCGCCGCCGCAGGTTACATCACCGTGGAAGGAGTAACCCCGACCGGTCGCTGGAGCGGGGACATCGCCCTGAAGAACCTCGAGCCCTCGAATGACAACGAGGCCATCAAATTGCTCTGGGTGCGACACAGGATCCGCTCCCTCTCCGATGAAGATGCGGTGGAGCACGATAATAAAAACAAGAGGGAGATCACACGCCTCGGCCTGGATCACAATTTATTGACCGCCTACACGTCGTTCGTGGCGGTGGATACAAAAGTTCGCGCCAACGGCAAAAAGAAGAGGACCGTGAGGCAACCCTTGCCACTTCCCAGGGGCGTCTCGGACAAGGCGGTGGGTGGCAATTTCGGATACGGTGGTCTCGGGCTGAGAGGCACGGGTCGCGGCGGCGGTGGTACAGGTTCGGGGACGATAGGGCTGGGGAGCCTGGGTACCATCGGTCACGGCGCGGGCGGCGGTTCAGGGTCAGGATACGGTCGCGCCTCGGGTAGATCGAGTGGGCACAAGGCCGCCCCCAGAGTTCGTGCGGGCAGGGTGACGGTAAAGGGCTCCCTGGACAAGAACGTCATCCGGCGAATCATTCAGCGGAACAACAACCAGATAAAGTACTGCTACGAGAAGATGCTCGCCACCGACCCGAAACTGAAGGGCAAGGTGGTGGTGCGATTTGTTATCGACGCGAACGGCAAGGTCACTGCGGCCTCCATCGCTTCGTCGACCGTCTCGAGTCCGAAGCTGGAGGCGTGTCTCCTCAAGACGATCAAGAGGCTCACCTTCCCGTCAGTGGCCGGCGGCGGCGCGATCGTCGTCAATTACCCATTCATATTCCAGACGGCAAAGTAGGCCAGGATTGGTCATTGCTGTGAGGTCGCGATGAGATGTGCGATATCCTCCATGGCGGGGGTCCAGTCATCGTTGCAAATGGAGGAGATGTAACTCATTTTTCCAAACTCTTCGTAGGCCAGCCTGACATAGCGAAGTCCCGGTAGTGCTTCGGTCACGGTGCCGTTGGTACACGCGTTCTCGAAGCACCAGTATCCAGGATAGGAACCCTTGTGCACCACGTAAAGCCCCATGTCCGGATGATCGAGGCAATCGCCCAGGGTGTCGCCGGTGCCCTGACAGACATCCACCTGGGACACGCCGACGATGGCCGCGAAGACTACGCTGTTGGGAGCGGTTTTTAACCCTGTGAACAAGGTGTAATAGTGCTGGATGTCGTACAAGAAACCCGGATTCAACCCGCAAGCGAGGTGCTTCATGGACATACCGTCCTCATCCTGGATCTCGTCGGAGGCGAACATGGCCGGGCCGTCCTCCATGGAGCAGTCGTCCTCGTCGCTGACAATAAGGATGGCAAGGAGTGCCTCTTCTCGAACGAAGGCTTTCTGATCGGATCGGCTCAACGCCGCTGCGGCGGACTGAAGCGGTTGCTCCATGCCGCAACCCCAGTTTCCCTGATCCGCCAGGCACGCCACCGCGAACGCCATGTCCTCGTTGGGGGAGCTCTCCGTGGTTTCGAACCAGGTGGCTTTCATGTCCGGACAAGTCTGGTCGGTTCCGTCTCCGCCGGGTGCCTGGCAGGTGCCGATCTCATCTGAATTGGTCACGCTGCATGTCCAGCCGGTGGGGCACTGGGCATTGGAGCCGTCGCACCGGATCACGTCGTGCTCGATGTTGACGGTTGAGCCGGTGGCGTATGTCTGAAACACTCCGTTGTCGCCCGACGGGGAGCACGGGATTGGTTCCGGCCATCCGTCGCCTTCTGTGTATGGATGCCCGCCCCAGGACAGCCCCATATCCGAGGTGACGACGGCGATGCGAACATTGTCCACACTGGGATACGACCAGTCGGGGAGAGGATTGACCAGCGAATTGACCAGGGGGAAGAACGCGGTGGCCAGGATCTCCTGCTCCTCCGCCATGGAAATGGTGTTGTCCACGACAACCAGCATATCCACGCCATCGAAACCGCTGTCAGTATCTGTATCGGTATCACCGTCCAGATCACTGCCCGAGTCGCCGAGTCCCGGGCCTTCCACGTGCTTACAAGATCCGAACGCGATTGCGCACAACGCCAGAACGCTTACCAGTAAAATGTTGGCTTCCATCATCTTCCCCTTCCCCTATTTAAGGGGAAGGCCGGGATGGGGTTAACGTGACGGTCATTGTTGTGAACTCTCGATGAGGTGCGCGATATCCTCCATGGCGGGGCCCCAGTCATCATTGCAGATTGAGGAGATGTAACTCAGTGCCCCATATTTTTCGTTGGCCAGCTGGACGTAACGACGTCCCGGCTGGGCCTCGGTCACGGTGCCGGTGCACGCGTTCTCGAAATACCAGGTGTCGACGCCCACGCTGTTTGGCTTGACCACCGGGACAAGCTCCATGTCCGGATGATCGAGGCAATCGTCCAGGGTGTCGCCGGCGCCCTCACAAACAGCCACTTTGGGCACGCCGGTGATGGCCGCGAAGACCACGCTGTTGGGAGCGGTTTTTAGCGCGGCGTACGCAGTGTAATAGTGCTCGACGTCGTAAAGGTAGCTTTGATTGTTTCCACAAGCGAGATGCAGCTTGGAAATACCGCTCTGATCCTGAACCTCGTCGGAGGCGAACAGGGCCGGGCCGTCCTCTATTGAGCAGTCGGAATTGTCGCTGACCACCAGGATGACCAGGAGGGTGTCATCTCGAACGAAGACCTGCTGGTCGGGTCGGTTCAACGCCACCGTAGCGGCCTGAAATGACTGCTCGTAGCCGCAACCCCAGTTTCCCTGATTCGCCAGGCACGCCACTGCGAACGCAATATCCTCGTTGGGGGAGAGCTCCGTGGTTTCGGACCAGGTGGTGAATCCCATGTCCGGACAAGTCTGGTCGGTGCCGTCTCCACCGGGGGCCTGACAGGTGCCTGTCTCATCTGCTCCGGTTACGCTGCATGTCCAGCCGATGGGGCACTGGGCGCCGGAGCCGTCGCACGGGATCGCGTCGTGCTCGATGTCCATGGTTGTGCCGGTGTCGTATGTCTGAAACACACCATCGTCGCCCGACAGCGCGCATGGGGGGATTGGTCCCGGCCAGCCGTCGCCATCCGTGTAGGGGTTTCCTCCCCAGGACAGCCCCATGTCCGAGGTGATGACGGCGATGCGAATATCGTCCACGCTGGACCAACTCTGGCCCGGGAGCGGATGGATCAGCGAATTGACCAGGGGGAAGAACGCGGTGGCCAGAATCTTCTGTTCCTCCGCCATGGAATAGGAGTTGTTCACGACAACCAGCATGTCCACGCCATCGAAATCGCCGAAAGTGTCCGAGTCGGTGTCCGAGTCGGTGTCCGAGTCGGTGTCCGAGTCGGTGTCTGAATCACCGTCTGCGCCGCCGTTCGGCAGGTCTTGCATTTTATTACAAGATCCGATCGCGATTGCGCACATCGCCAGAACGCTTACCAGTAAAATGTTGGCTTCCATCATCTTCCCCTTCCCCTATTTAAGGGGAAGGCCGGGATGGGGTTAACGTGGGTCATTGTTGCGAGATCGCGATTAGACGCGAGATCTCCTCCATGGTCGGGCCCCAGTCAGGGTTACAAATAGAGGAGATGTAACCCAACCCACCAAACTCTTCGCTGGCCAGCTGGACGTAGCGACGTCCCGGCAGGCCCTGTGTCACGGCGCCGCGGGTACACGCGTTCTCGAAGTACCAGGTGTCGGTGCCCGCGCTGTTTTCCTTGACCACCGGAATCAGTTCCATGTTCGGATGATCGAGGCAATCGCCCAGGGTGTCGCCCGTGCCCTGGCAGATATCACTCTCATTGGGCACGCCGACGATGGCCGCGAAGACCACGCTGTTGGGAGCGGTCTTTAACCCTGTGAACAAGGTGTAATAGTGCCCGATGTCGTACAAAAATTCCGGATGATTCCCGCAAGCGATGTTCTTTTGGGATATGCCGCTCTCATCCTGGATCTCATTGGAGGCGAACATGGCCGGGCCGTCCTCCATGGAGCAGTCGGACTCATCGCTGACCACCAGGATGACCAGGAGGGCTTCTTGTCGAACGAATGCCTCCTGGTCGGCTCGGCTCAGCGCCGCTGCGGCGGCCTGAAGCTGCTGTTCGAGGCCGCAGCCGGTGGTCCCCTGATTTGCCAGGCATGCCACCTCGAACGCCATGGATGCATTGGGGGAACTCTCCGTGGTTTCGGACCAGGTGGAGTTCAAGTCCGGACAAGTCTGGTTGCCCCCTTCATCGCCGGGGGCCTGGCAGGCGCCGATCTCATCCAGCTCGGTTACGCTGCAGGTCCAGCCGGTGGGGCACTGGGCGCCGGAGCCGTCGCACGGTATCACGTCGTGTTCGATGTTGATGGTTGAGCCGGGGGCATATGTCTGAAACACACCGTTGTCGCCCGACGGGCTAGAGCACGGGTTTGTACCCGGCCATCCGTCGCCCTCCGTGTAAGGAAATCCGCCCCAGGACAGCCCCATATCCGAGGTGATGACTGCGATGCGAATATCGTCCACGCCGGGATACGACCAGCCGGGGAGAGGATTGACCAGCGAATTGACCAGGGGGAAGAACGCGGTGGCCAGGATCTCCTGCTCCTCCATCATGGAAATGGAGTTGTCCACGACAACCAGCATATCCACGCCATCCAGACCGCCGAAGGGACCCGTATCGCTGTCGCCGTCGGAATCGCTGTCGGAATCGCTGTCCGAATCACTGTCTGCGCCACCATCTGCCAGGGCTTCCACGTGCTTACAGGATCCGAACGCGATCGCGCACATCGCCAAAACGCTTAACAGGTCAAACGCTTTTTCCATTGCCCCTCTGTTTCATCCATCAAGATCCCGAACACATCAATATTACTATATTACGATGTTTTCGCCTGGTTTGTTTGAGATACTCATCTCCGCGAAAATAGGGTCGGTTACTCCATCCATTCCACCGTTTGTGTTAAAATTATTATTGAACTTAGTTGAATCCTTTTATTTGGAAGAAAAGGCACTGTTGTGCGGGCGATTTTTCTCTGGCTGGTAGTAGCGCTTCCATGTCTCCCGGGATGTGCAAAGATCGAAATCGCCGACAAATCGTCCGATTCCGGCACGAACTCGGATGCCGGCGAAGACGCGGGTCCCGACACCGGCACAGACACGGATGTCGACACCGATACGGATGTCGATACCGATACTGACACAGACACAGACACAGATACAGACACGGATACAGACACGGATACAGACACAGACACGAGCACGGATGTCTGCGGGGACGGCACGACCACGGGAACCGAGGATTGCGACGACTTCGGCGAGTCCGCCACCTGCGACGACGACTGCACTTTCGTCTCTTGCGGGGACGGAAACACCAACACCACCGCGGGAGAGGATTGCGACGACTCCGGTGAGTCCGCCACCTGCGACGCCGACTGCACTCCCGTCTCTTGCGGGGACGGAAACATCAACACCACCGCGGGAGAGGATTGCGATGACTCCGGTGAGTCCGCCGCCTGCGACGACGACTGCACTTTCGTCTCTTGCGGGGACGGAAACACCAACACCACCGCGGGAGAGGATTGTGATGATTTCGGTGAGTCCGCCACCTGCGACGACGACTGTACCATAGTTGAATGCGGCGACTGGACCGTCAACATGACCGCAGGAGAGCAATGCGACGACGGCCCGCCGGCAAACGGTGACGGATGCGATGTCAACTGCCAGCTGGAGTGCACGGACACTTCGATATCAACGACCTATACCGGATCGAATGCCTTTCACGGCAACATGTTCGACATCACCGCGATAAACGATATCATCGTTCACACTTTCGACGTGAACGTGGCGTCGGGAGCCCACGTGATCGAGATTCACTACCGCACCGGATCGTACGTGGGTTACAACACCACCTCGACAGGCTGGACCCTGGGCGGCTCCGCGGCGATAGTCAGTTCGGATACGGGGTCGGGCACCCCGGTACCTGTGGACATCGATTTGATCATGTGGGCGGGCCAGACATACGGTTTCTATGTCACCACTCAGGGCACATCCATGACCTACACCAACGGCGATCTTATCGTGGCAAACAGCGATCTATCGTTTAACTTCGGCCACGGCGGCGCCTACCCGTTCAACCTGACAAGTACCGTCAGATCATGGAACGGCACCGTTCACTACGGGGCGTGCAACTGACCCCATCCCGGCCTTCCCCTGATATAGGGGAAGGGGAAGATGATAGAGGCCAGCTTTAAAAGGCGGAAAACACAAGGGCCAGCAGGCCGTCTTGAGAATCGGTGGTCCCTACCGTGCTGCAATTGCAGGAATCCGAGTCCGAGCCGGAGCCGCCGTCGGCTCCCGCGTCGTCGCCCGGGATGTATCCGGCGACTGTGAGGTTGACGGACAGCGCCCTGGCAAACCCCGGCGGTCCGAGAACCACCAGGTCGACATCTAT
>JAUVDV010000029.1 GCA_030595125.1 Deltaproteobacteria bacterium | reverse complement strand
AGCCGGGCCAGATCTCTGTGCAGGTATCCGAACCGTTGCAGGTTCGCTGGACGCCGCACGGCGGCGGGTCGTCCGCGCACACGACGGCGTCCCCTGAGCAGCCGCCCATTCCGTCGCAGTTGTCGTTGTGAGTGCACAGGTCCGTGTCGTCGCAGGAGGTCGTCGAGCCGGGCCAGATCTCTGTGCAGGTATCCGAACCGTTGCAGGTTCGCTGGACGCCGCACGGCGGCGGGTCGTCCGCACACACGATGACGTCCCCTGAGCAGCCGCCCATTCCGTCGCAGTTGTCGTTGTGAGTGCACAGGTCCGTGTCGTCGCACACCGTCGTCGAGGAGTAGTGCTCGCAGGCACCAAACCCGTCACAGTCGCCGTTCAGCCCGCAGGTTTCCGGCACATCGGGATCGCAGTCGCCCTTGGGATCGTCACCGCTGGCAACGAACTGGCAGGTGTTGTCGGTGTCGCACTCACCGCAGGGCGGACACTCGGTGTCGGCCTCGCACTCTACACCTGTTCCAGTGTCCGTATCCGTGTCCGTATCCGTGTCCGTATCCGTATCCGTGTCCGTATCAGAATCGGAGTCACTATCAGAATCGCTGTCGGAATCGGAATCCGAGTCGGAATCCGAGTCACTAGATCCACCACCGCCGCTATCGCCCGAGCACCCGACGACAACCAAGGCGATCAACAGACAGACTACGATGCTTGTCCGAAGAATAAACATCTTGCACCCCTTTTTTTTGTATTCAAATTATATAGGCAATGGTGTCCGAACGGGGGGAAAAATCGGGGGCAGATTCCGATTGCCACTTGTGCCTCCCAAATATTCATCTGCGTAGTTTCACCCACCGTTCGGAAGTTTCCGACCGACATTTTCCCATTACCTCGCACGGTGAAGGAGGCCCGTGAACGACGATTTACCGTAGATGCCGTCGCGGTCGTGTATGAGGAACTTCGCCGCTGTGTCGTATGGGAATGCCTGGACGATCCGCCGTCCCGTTCACCCCGCGGAGGGATTGGCAACGATATGATCGTCTGGGGCGGCAAATATCACGCGGGTTCTACCAACAACTACTTCGCCGACGGTGATCGGTACCGCTGCGTGCCGTGATCATACTTGTTTTGCCGGGACGAAGCATCGCCCTCGTCTTTCGTCTCGGCGGCCATACTCTGGACCACCAACTTGGCCTGCAAATCCCAGCAAGATGCAGAAGTTTCCCCGCGATGCGGCTCCTGATCTCACCATAGAAAAGGCGGAAAAGGACGAGGAGCAGTCGGAGTAGATCACGGCAAATGGTCTCTTTGAAAAGTCTCTTTTACTGAATCTGTGTTAGTCTGAGTGGCTCAAGTGATTGTAGTGAGCCATAAGGAGTAAAGAATACGCGGTGGGACTCAGTGCCGTGAGTTTTCCCAAGCTGGAAGTCGCGAGTTCAAATCTCGTGTCCCGCTCCAATCCAAATCGTGCCATCCTGCATAGCTCGGCAGAAGCCGAGCGGCGCAGGACAAACATCACACGGCAATCGTCACTTCCCGCCATCCACACCGCCGTCCGGACTACCCACCGGAATCACGTGACCGCTCGTGTCGATGAACCCACCAGCCTCCAGGTCACAGAGAATCAGCACATCGCCCCAGATGCCCACGTTGTTGAACGCGAGCCACCTGTCCCAGATTGCTAGATTATACTGGTAATCGACGAATGGCGTGATCGTGCGAACCTCGGAGGTTGTTCTATCGATCAGCTTTATCTGGCCCAGTTGATTTGGAAGCCAAGTGCCACCGGTTATCTGAGAATCAATATAGGCTACCAGATGGCCGTCTGCATCCGGGGCCATCTGATCCCATGGATCATCTATAAGAGTTGTCCTTGCGTTGGTGTTGATGTCCCATGCATCCAGGCTGTAGCTATCTGTAAGACCCGGAATAAATGTGCCTGAAACAATCTCACTTGTAACTGCGTTGAAGGACATCCACATGATTCCCAGTGGATCGGGGTACATGATCTGCGCTCCGGCGGAGGGGTTGTTGAGGTCGAACTTGTAGAGATGTGTGTCGTTGACGAACGCTACCCAATGGTCGCCGTCGAAGGCGAACGTCCAGCTTCCAGTTGCCCCCTGGAGGACGTAGCCTTCCGTGTGGGCGTTGAGATCGTAGTACTTGATGCCCGATTCGTAACCGGCAATCGGATGCCAGGCATATGAATACACAATGAAATTCTGACCGGCGGCTACGGAACCGTCCGTTTGAATATTCGACGTAACTTGCGATTCGGTAGTTCCATACAGATCGATTTCAAAGATTTCTCTTGTAACGGCGTCTCCAGGAGTTGTTTCTCTTTCGAAGAACACCTTGTCGCCGTATATGCTGGGACCCGTAATTCCAACGGGGGAAACAGACCTGAGAACCTCGGTTTGTGTACCGGATGATAATTGACGTTTCATCAAAATGTACTCCGAAGGAATTAATCCATTATCGATCCACTTCCAGACCATGTGATCGTTGTCCATATTGACCCAACCGTACCACCCATCGCCGTTTGTCGTGCACGGTGTGATCGCCTGACAACCTAGCGGCAGGTCGGGAGGTCCGGTATCAGTGTCAGAATCGGTGTCAGAATCGGTGTCAGAGTCGGTGTCAGAATCGGTGTCGGAGTCCGAGTCAGTGTCTGAATCGGTGTCTGTATCGGTGTCTGTGTCCGTGCTTGAATCGGAGCCTGCGTCCATGTTGTCCGTCGGGTCGTTCGAGCAGGCGGTGATGGCCACGACCAGGATCAGAGAAAGATATTTAATATCGATCATTGTCGCCCACCTCCATCTATTGGGGCGATCATACCCTTTCCAAGGAGTGGAAGTCATTATTTGGGTGGAGACCAGTGGGAACGGGGGGAGACTACTTCACGCAGACATGGTCGGCGGTGTAGAAAATACACTCTGCGGTGGAGGCGCAGCCCGTGTGCTCGCAGGCGCCGTCAGTGCACAGCCAGTGGTCCTCGTTGAAGAGGTCATCCGTCAAGGCGCAGTCGGCCGGCGTCGTGCAGCCAACGCCGCATATGGGGGTATTCAAATACTCATGGCAAACCCATGTTTTGGCGGGATACGCGTCGACGCACTCCTGGTCGTTGTTGCATCCGGTCCAGACGCACAGGCTGTTGTCGCAGGTGGAGTTGTCGGACCCGAAGATCGGATAGAGTACCGCTGACGAGTCAAGGGCGCAGTCGGCGGGAGCGGAGCAAGGTACGTGGCACTTCGGCGGGTCCACATTGGTGTCGCATGCGATGCCGGTGATGCCGGGGAACACTACTGCGCATTCGGCGGTGTTGAGACAGCCCTTCCATGTGCAAACGTCATCGGTGCAGTCGAAATTGTCCGCGTCATGTGTTTCGTTGGGGGTGTCCGGTACGCAGTCTGCGGGTGCGGTGCAGCTCAATTTGCACACACCGTAAGTAAAATCCGTATCGGTGTCCGAGTCGGTGTCCGAGTCTGTATCCGAGTCTGTATCCGTGTCAGTGTCTGAATCGGAGTCAGAGTCCGAGTCCCCACCTCCACCGATGCCATCATCATCACTACACCCACCGCACACCAGCACTGTCGCCAGAATCATCAACAGCAAATATCGCATTCCCCAAGCCTTTCATTTTGCACGTAGCGTTATCTTACTCTTTCCAAGGAGTGGGAGTCATTATTTGGGGGCGCCTATCCGAACTTCGCGATCAGGTCGGGCACGGCGTCTTTGTGGACCGAGATGGTGAGCATTTTCAGGCGTACATAGTCGCCTCTCATGAAGTAGTAGCCCTTGTGCGCGCCGCGTCTGGAGCTCCGTCCCGAGTCCTTGATGAGAAACCAGTCGTGGCCGCCCAGTTCGGCATGGCCCACCAGGTGGATGCCGTGGTCGTCGCCGGTGGACTTGTTGACTATCCTGTATTCGCGGGCCAGCTGGTCGATGTTTTTTGACGGGATATCATACGGCGGCACAAACAACACGTCGTTTACCCCGTCCTTGCCCGGCTCGGAGACGTCACCACCTATGGTCAGCGTGTAGCCCTTGTTCAGGGCCGTCTTGATGACGTTGTAGAAGTCATCGAGGGGCACGTTGTAGTACTCCTTTGAATGCCACCAATTGTCCTGGACCTCGTACTCTCCCTGCTTCCAGAACGGCTCGCGCAGGGTGGACATGATGGACACGTAATCATCCGGGTTCACCTTGAGAACGCTCGTAAGGAAGTTTGCGGGAGTGTATTTTGCGTCGTCGAATTCGAACTCGACAGGCGGCGCACCCAGGTTCCGGTCGAGCATCACCCGCAGCATGTCCAGCACGGTGGCGTCGTCCCAGAGCGCCTTGTCGCGAGCGTGGTGGAGGATGTCCTTCATCTCTCTGAACATCCTGATGTGGTCGTGGAGCCCGTCCTCGTTGACGACCCCGTCATAGACAACCCCGGGGCAGACTCCGTGCTCCTTCCACATGCGGGTCACGGCGTTGGTCTGGGAACCCTCTCCGAAGGCCGACTCACCACGCTCCGTCAGGTAGCGGGCGGCCTTGGCCAGGTACTCATGGTAAACGGTGTGGATCTCCGACAGCTTGATCTCCTTGCCGGTTATCCTGATGACCTCTGATTCCAGCAGAGAGGTTCCGGCGAAAGACCAGCAGGTTCCCGTGTAGTGCTGGGGCACCGGCGGCAGGTGGGGCAGTATCTTGAACTGGTCGAGGGCGCTGGGGCGCTGATCGTCCGGGAGGGAACTGACGAAGGAGAGAGCATTCTTTTTCTTGGCTTCCTTCTCCGTCTCCTGGCGCTCCTGGTTGGCCGACGTCTCCTTTGCCAGGGCCGCCTTCCTGTCGTCCTCGCGCTTGCGGATCTTTTCCAGCAATGGATCCCGAAACTTTGGCTCGTAGCGGGTCTCGACGCCCGTGTCCTGCGTGGTGTCCGCCATGGCAGGCGCCTCTATGACGACCTTCCGCGCCTCCTCTTGCGGCGCGCCCGCGTCGCCGGCCGGCTCTGCGCAGGTGACGTGCTCTTGCGGGGTGCAGCCTGCAAAGAGAGATGCGGCTGCGAGAAAGGCGACGATTGTTTTGGGTGAAAGGATCATTGAGCTCCTCCTTGAATTGTCCGATGGTCGAAGGTAACGCCTGGCGAGGCGCGAGACAATACGATGATGCTTTACTCGGGCGCGAGTAATGGAGATATTTGTCGCATGAATAATGACAAGCAGCTCCTTTGCATCGAGTGCGCGAAGCTCCACAACCCGGCGCAGATGTGCCCGGTCCATCCCGAGGAGCCTCTGCTGGATCCTGATGACGACGATGTTCGATTCGAGTTGATGAACCTGGACGACAGGGCCAGATCCAGGACCTACACGCGCTGGATGATCGGTCTGGGTGGCCTCGGCCTGGTCCTCGCCACGGCCGGGTACTTTCTTTTCAAAATCTACGTCAACGGGGTCATCGAGGCCTTCTGGGCGGAGACCATCGGCGGCGGAGTGGTTGGCGGTGGTTTCATCGGTTTCCTGGTTGCGCGAAAGACGTACAAGCAGCGTTTTGGCCAGTGGACAATGGACGGTCAGAAGAACGAATCTGTTTAGTGCCTACTGGGATAGGCTCCTGGCTCGCTGAAGCGAAAAATCGACTGTTTCTTACCTCATTTTCCGATACAATGTTCTCAATTAGGGGAAATATACGATGAAAAAAGTTACATTTTTTAGCCTATTGTTTCTGTTTGGTTTCAGTCTCGTACAATGTGTCAGCGAAGCTGACCTGGAAGGCTCCGACTCCGACGCCGACTCCGATTCCGACGGCGATACCGACGGCGATACCGACATCGACACCGACATCGACACCGACACCATGCATAACATACCTCTTACCGGCGTGGCGATGCTCGTGGTGGTGGACAATACTATCTCCATGAGCGAAGAACAGGAAATTCTCGAGGGCGCGATTCCGTCCCTCGTGAACTCGATAACGGGGAGCGTCGGCATCGGTATAGACGACATGCGCTTTGCGGTGGTGACGAGTGATATGGGCCTTTCGTGGGGCGGGCAACCGTATCAGGAAGGCGACGGATGGCCGGGAACAAACCCGTGCTCCGCGTCGGGTGACAACGGCACATTTCAGGGTTCCACCGAAACCACACCCCTTGCGCCCAACTCCAACATTTCATCGGAGGCGGCAGGCCTTATTGATCAAGGCACCTCGGGGTGCGGCTGGGAACAGCAACTCCAGTCGGCCGCCGCTGGGTTGGCCAGGTCGGATAATAGCTGGTTCGTTCACTCCAACGACTTACTTGTCATTTTGGTAGTCACCGATGAGATGGACTGCTCAATGGAAGACGGCCCTTCGTTATTCGCGACCGACGATATCCAGAACCCCAGCGACGGCATAAACAGGATGAACGTAGCGTGCGGTAATCATCAGGAATACCTCTACTCCACGCTTCACTACGCCGACGCCTTCTGGCAGACAACGGGCTATGCGTATAACGCGGTTCTCTTCGCCGCCATCGTCGGCGTCCCGCAGAATGATCATTGCGAAGGCACCGGCGACGACATCTCCGACTGTCTGGATCAGTCCGAAATGGAGTTGACCGAGGTAATCAAGGAGAGTTCCTCGGGCGCCGATACCTACTATTTCGAAAATGCTTGCACCAGGGGCGTGGAAACACAGGCTCAGCCCGGCAGGCGTTTCGTGGATCTGGCAGCCAACAAGTTTGGGCCAAACGGTTACATCTATTCTATCTGCAACTCCGACTGGAATCCGGCCATGCAGGACATCGCCCAGATGATCCAGAGACAATTCGACGATAATTGAGGTGAGAGAATATGAATCAACACATCATCAAGATCTCGTCTTCCCTGCTGTTTGCGGTCGCACTGCTCGCCACATCGCAATCCGCCATAGCACAGGATCTGTGGAATAAAACAGACGGAGCATCATCCAAGTACGAACCGATGACATTTTCAAAGCTCATACTGAAACCCGACGGGCAGTATGACATTACGGTCGACGACGGCACCGTCAGGTTGGCCATCCTCGATGAGCTCAGAAATAGAGGATACAACATCGTCGGTGTGGAGAATCTTCTTTTCGACCAGGACAAGTCTGCCGAAGCCTCCTTGCTTCTGGGAGGAGTGATCACTGAAATTAACTGCGAAAGGACGGGTTACAGGGGCAGGACAACCTCCTGCGATATGGCAATTTCGTGGGAGCTGTTCGACAGGAAGCGCGACGAAGTGATCTACAAGGTGGTCACCCGGAAACACGAAGATGTTCAGACGGTCGAACTTCGTCGCAAACCCAAAGAACTGGTGTTCAGGCTTGTCGTCGGCGCGTTGGCGTCGCTTACCTCCAGACCATTATTCAATCAGGTTCTCCTCAGGCGCGAGGAAACGGCAGACAAGCCCCAATACTCGATGGAGACGTTTGCCACCTGTAAACGCGGCCCCGTCGAGATACCGGCAAAAATGAACGACGTGCTATCGGCGGTCATATTGATCAAGACGAACGCCGGCGTGGGAAGCGGCTTCTTCATCTCTCCGGACGGTCTCGCTCTCACCGCCGCCCACGTTGTCGAGGGCCAGGGGGCGATCGAAGCGAAGACCCATGACGGACGTTCTCTTGGCGTCACTGTTCTGCGGATAGACCGGGTACACGACATCGCCTTGTTGAAAGTCAATGCGCAATACAACAACTGCCTGCCTTTTGTAAGCGAGATGCCGCAGCCCGGCACCGAGCTGTTTGCAATTGGAGCCCCGGCGGGAGAAGACCTCGCCTTCTCCACATCAAAGGGGATCGTGAGCGGATTTCGGGATCTGGATGGCCAGAAATTCGTTCAGACCGACGCGAGCCTCAACGCCGGAAACAGTGGCGGCCCGCTCCTGAACAAGTCAGGGGAAGCCATCGCCATAGTCAGCTGGAAGATTGCGCTTTCGGGGTTCGAGGGGCTCGGGTTCGGAGTTCCTGTTACACAGGCGACCGGTCGATTGGCCATAAGCCCAGGTGCGGTGACAACCGTTACCCCTGACAACAGCCTGATAACCCAGGATACGGGCCAGAAATACCCCATCCTGGACCTGGCCGATCGGCCATACGATCCAAAGGCGTTCGAGCGTGCGAGAGTCGAGGCCAAGACAGCCGCAGAGGCGGAGGAGAAGCGGAGGAAAGGCGAACTTCGATTTTTTTACGGCGATATCAGAACCCCACTTTTCGTCGGATCATTGGTGTTTATAGCTGGTGGCGCCGGTGCAACCATTTATTCGTGGTCGGCCTATAAAACCCAGAAAGAAAAATATCTCGATGAGAAACTGAGCTTTGAGGGCTGGGAGCGCGATTTCAACATGTTGAAATGGATCAACCTTGGAGGATGGGTGGCAGGCGGTATCGGCCTGGTTGGGTTGGGTGTCTTCATGTTCACGCCCAAGCGTTTCAAGCCTGCCGCTCAGGGCGGAGTAACTCCTGCCAAAGGAGCTGGTGAACCAGGCTATGTAAAGGTCTCCTTCGGATTCAGCGGCAACGGCGGATTTGTCAGAGGGAGGTTCTAATGAGAGCCATTTATTCACTGGTCATCTCGGGTGTGATTGCAGCTCTGGTGGGTGGGTGCGTTCTGCTTCAGGATGAGCCGAAGCTGGATCCGATTGTCGGCAAATGGAGAAACAACAACGCAAACGGGAATTGTAACGACAACAGAATGGAAATAGACGAGTTTTTAAAAGGCAGAGCTACTTTTCATTTCCCGGTTGGAACAACATGCTACTGGTACAAGTACGACGTTTGGGTAACCCCAAAGCACAACGATTATGAGATTGAATTTGATTACGACGACGATTGCGGCGAACAAGACGGAGATGACGGCTGCAGCGTCAAGCCTGACGACTTTGAATATGATTGTGATCTGGACGACGAAGAGCTGGATTGTAAGGATGTTGAGACAGATATTGAGTCTGATTGGAAAGAGGATTGATTCCGCAAGTTCTCGTCTCTTCCCCAAAACAAGGATCACTTGCTCCAGAGAGGCTTCTTTTTTGAGTCACAAATTGTGACCCTAAATCCCGGGGGCGGGGAAGCCGTTGCAGAGTTCTTTGACTTCGCCAGCGATGCCGGCGAGGGCGTCCTCGTTTTCGAGGTTATCCGAGACAATAGCCATCCAGTCGGCCAGCTTCTCCATCTCGGGTTTGCCCATGCCCCTCGATGTCAGGGACGGGGTTCCGAGCCTAATTCCGCTGGGATCAAACGGGGGGCGCGGATCGAAGGGAACAGTGTTGTAGTTGCAGACGATGCCCGCCTTGTCGAGGGCCTTGGCGAAGGGTTTGCCGGTGGTTCCGCGTTTGGTCACGTCTACCAGGATGAGGTGGTTGTCCGTACCGCCCGAGACCAGATCGAACCCCTTCTCGTTGAGACATTGCGCCAGGTGCTTCGCGTTCTCGACAATCTTGTGAGCGTAGGCCTTGAACTCATCGGTTGACGCCTCCTTGAGGGCGACGGCGATACCGGCGGTGGTGTGATTGTGGGGACCACCCTGCAAGCCCGGGAAGACGGCCTTGTTGATGGCCTTGCGGTGCTTCTTCTTCATGAGGATCATCCCCCCGCGAGGACCCCTCAGTGATTTGTGGGTAGTGGTGGTCACCACATCCGCGTGAGGAACAGGGGAGGGGTGAGCGCCGCCTGCAACCAGACCCGCGATGTGAGCCATGTCCACGCAGAAGATGGCCTCCACCTCTTTCGCTACCTGCGCGAATATCTCGAAATCGATGATACGCGGATAGGCCGTGGCCCCAGCCATGATCACCTTGGGGCGATGCTTGAGCGCAAGATCGCGCACCATGTCGTAGTCGATGAGGTGAGTCTCCGGGTGGAGTTCGTATCGCACGGGGGTGAAGAAATCACCGGTGATGCTCACTCCCCATCCGTGCGTCAGGTGGCCGCCGTGGTCGAGGGCGAGTCCCATTATGGGGTCGCCGGGACGGGCGAAGGCGTAGTAGACGGCCAGATTGGCCGGCGATCCGGAGTAGGGCTGCACATTCGCGCTCTCTGATCCGAACAACGCCTTGGCGCGTCTGATGGCCTTCAGCTCGATCTGATCGATAATTTGCTGTCCCTCGTAATAGCGTTTCTTCGAGTAACCCTCCGAGTACTTGTTGGTCAGGACAGAGCCCGAAACCTCCAGCACCGCAGAGGAGACGTAGTTCTCTGACGGGATGAGCCGGATCTTGTCGCGTTGTCGCTCGATCTCCTGATGGACCAGATCTGCAATTTCCGGGTCGACTGTTTTCAGGTTATTCATGTCGCTCTCCTTTGAGCCGAGGGTTCAAGAATGTATTGATCGTGGGCCCTGCCTGACCATCGGGCCGTCGAGTACCGAATGAGGCGGGATCGTATGGTCTCTAGCCCGCGTCGCCGGCATCGGGGCCGGCGTCGGCGTCGGTGTCAGTGTCAGTGTCAGTGTCCGAATCAGTATCAGTGTCGGTGTCCGAATCCGTGTCGGAATCTGTGTCCGAATCCGAGTCGGAGTCCGACGGACCGCCCTGCACGCACTGGCCGTACTCGTTGCATTCCCAGTAGGCGCCGTGTATCTGCTCGCAATCATGGTCGGTGGTGCAGTCAGACTGGCAAGTGTTGTGTATGTCGCAATATTGACCTGGAGGGCAGCCGTTATCAGGACCGTCTCCGTCGCATTCCGGCGCGACCGTGCTATCGGAACAGGAGATCGCGATAGCGAACCCGGCGATAAGGCAAAGGGCCATGAGAATAATGGATGTCTTGCTAATGTATTTCATTGTCATCATCTCCTTTTCTGTATCTGTATTCGATAAGTATATAACAGACATGCAGGACTTGTCGCAAGATTCGCAATGTAATGAAAGGACTCCCATGAGACTTCTCGCGCCAGCAATCTTCACTCTCTCCATCGTCGCCTTGGGTTGTGGCGGCGTAGTTGCTGTTTCAGAAGAACCCGCCCTCGTGGAGAATGCCGATGGCGGCGAGACGACCATCGAAGCAGAGGGAAAGATGACTGATGTGCCCGGGGACGACTCGGCCGACATGGTCCCGAAGTGCGAGGGCAAGGAAGCCTGTAAAAATATGGGCGTCTTCGCGGCGATGAGCGGCAAGGGCAACGTGGCCGCGGCTCTCTTCAAGAAAGCGTGTGACCTTGGCAGCGGCGCCGGGTGCTCGAACCTGGCCAAGCTCTACCTGGCGGGTGAAATGATCCCGAAAGATCGCGCGTTGGCCCGCAAATACTTTAACATCGCCTGCGAGAAGGGCGACACCGATGCGTGTGGTCTTCGTGACGGCAAGTAGCCACACAGGCAAGAAATCTGAGCCTCAATCCGGTTTCATGACACTTGTCTATCTATAGCAATGCAAGTATTCGACTAAGAATGGCTAAAACAATGTCAGACACTCATACGACTGGAGAATGCAGATGAGCCCACGTAATGTTTTTTCAATATCGGTCCTGGCGTTTTTGTTGTTGTCCCTTGTTTTCATGGGTTGCGACGACAAGAAAAAGTCAAGTCCCGCAGATAGCGGCCCTGACGGCGGCACGGATGTCGATGCAGGTCCGGATGCTGATCCCGGACGCGGCGATCCGGCCGACTTCCCCGATGACTGCATTCTCAACTGCGGGGAAGCCTGCGCCAGGCTCGATGAATGCGAGGGCGCTGATCATCCCGCCTTCCCGATGGAAAACGACGAGTGCAACACCCTCTGTGACATCGCGTACAACGGATACATGTGGGACGACGTCTCCGGCAACTTCCGCTGCTGCGTTTCCCAGGAGGACTGTGTTGACGTTGCGGGCTGCGGCGGATGGCTGCACCATCCCGACACCGACCAGCCCTGCGTAGAGATGTGCTCATGCATCTTCGGGAGCAGCGCCCTGGGGTTGCTGCGCTCCATGAAGACCCCGCCGCCGGGCTATGAGTGGGCTCCAAGCGTAACCGTGGTTCGGCAGCAGGAGGAATCCGTCGACTACCATGCGCGGTACGGCGCCGAGGTGATGGACCAGGCGGGCTTTACCTTCCTCAACTTCAACAAACCGCTCGGTAAACGCATCGGAATCGATCTGATGCGCGGCGAGATCCACCTTCCCACTTTTGTCGACAGCGCCGGCAGGGTAGCGGCGGCGACCGGCGACATCGTCGTCATTCCCGAGGATCCGACCGCCCTGGCCACAGCCAGGGGGCTCCTGACCTCCTCTGGCTACCACTCCGTGAGGAGCCTCGACTGGACGGACCGCATGGTCATCGCCGTGGGAGGCGACGGCTGGGCGGCCCTCGATGTCCTGGCGCAACTCAACCAGCTCGATGGTATCACCGCCGAACTCGACATGTTGAGGTTGTACGAGAAGCGCCTGATCCCCAACGATCCGATGTTCGACGACCAGTGGCATCTTCTGAACACGGGGCAGGCCGACCCCGAGGAGTCGGGAGGCCCCCAGCTCTCCTCCGTCGGCGCGGATGCGCGGGTCGACGAGGCGTGGGACGTGACGACGGGCAACGCGGCCGTTATCGTGGCCATTCTCGATGATGGAGTTAACCTGAACCACCCCGATCTCGCCCCCAACCTGATGGCCGAGTACAACTTCGTCGATGACTGGGAGAGCTACCTGGGGTCCACCTACCTCACGGGGCACGGCACCAGCTGCGCGGGAGTCGCCGCGGCCAGGGGGAACAACGGCATCGGCGTGTCCGGAGTATGCCCGGACTGCACGCTACTGCCGGCGATGCTGATGGGCGCCGCCGGGCCGCCCACCATGGGCAGCTTCCAGGTCACGGACACCGAGCTGGCCGATATCTTCACAGATCTGGTCGATCTGGGCGCGGCAGTCATCTCCAACAGCTGGGGTCCCGGCGGCGAAGATCCCAGCGTGGAGTCCTCCGGGTTCGGCGCCCCCTCGTTGTCCGCTACTGTCTCCGCAGCCTTCGCCTACGCGGAGACTGACGGTCGTGGCGGTCTCGGGACCCTGATCCTCTACGCCTCGGGCAACAGCAACCAGGACGCAGACGCTGACACCTACGTGGCGTACGACAACGTGGTCGCGGTGGGCGCCATCGACGACGACGGGCTCAAGTCGTACTACAGCAGCTACGGCACCAAGCTGGACGTGGTCGCGCCGTCCAGCGGTGGTCTTAACGGGATCACCACTACGTCCACCAGTACAGACGCCGCCACCGATCCCCAGTACACCTACGAATTTGGGGGCACGTCCTCTGCCACCCCCTTCGTCGCCGGATTGGTGGGTCTGATCCTCTCGGCCAATTCCGCCCTCACGGCCGCCGAAGTGAGGTTGATACTCACCGACAGCGCCACCGAGGTAGACCCCGTCTGGGGCGACTGGGCCGCAGGTTTCTCTCCCTACTACGGGTACGGAGCCGTCAACGCCTACAAGGCGGTTCAGCTCGCCAGCGGCACCTGCGTCGATCCCGATAGTTGCCCCGCTCCCTCGGACGACTGCGCGTCCAGCTGCGGTACGGGGGTGGAGTGCGACAGCTGTCGGACACACGACTACTGCGCTGCCGGGTACGTCTGCCAGGCACTGCCGGCCCTCGGGGACATGGTATGCGTCCGCCAGACCGCCACCGACGACTGCGCGACCGATTTCGAGTTCGTGGGCGGTCATTGCATCCCCACCCGCGCCGCCTGCTCCCTCTGTTCTGGCTCGGAGGTGTGCAACGGACGGGACGACGACTGCAACGGAGAGGTTGACGACGGTATCGACTGCGGCAGCTCCTCGGTTCGTTGCCTCCAGCAGGGGCTCGGATGCCCCGCGGACAACAGCTGCGCGGCGACATCCTGTCGCGAGGCATGTGAAGGAGACGACGATTGCGAGGAGGGCGCGCAGTGCAAACGGGCGAAGACCAGGTACGGCGATCTCGATTCTTCCAATATGGTCTGCGATGGCGGAGATCAGGGGTGCCCGCAGGGGTGCGCGGTCCTTGCGTCCTCTCTGGAGGACCCCGAACTCGAAGAGTGGATCGACTGCGTGCAGGAGGCGACCTCGTGCACGGAGATCTTCAACGAGTGCGCGGGCATGCTTCCCATTAACTTGTAGAGAAGGTTTTGGATCTACCTACGGACAGTTCGCCGGAACCGGCGTGCATGTGTCGGAGAGGTTGTCGTGGACATTTATCGAAGTGGGTGTGGTAGCGAGCTGGTCCAGAAGATCACACACTTCGCAATCGGGCAGAGCGTCGTTCCCGGAGATACTCAAATCCCCGCCCACCAAGGTGAGTGCGCTCAGCCCGTCCAGGTTTGTGAGGGCGTCATTGTTATCGATCGCCAATGCTTCGCCCACCGAGGTGAGATTGCTCAGCCCGTCCACGTTGGTGAGGACATCGTTGCCGCCCCCTGGACCCGTACCTATCAGCAAATTCCCACCCACCGAGGTGAGGGAACTCAGCCCGTCCACGTTGGTGAGGGCGTCGTTGTAGGAGATTGCCAACTCCCAACCTACCGAGGTGAGATTGCTCAGCCCGTCCACGTTGGTAAGAGTGTCGTTCCCGGAGATACCCAAGTCCCCGCCCACCGAGGTGACGGCGCTTAGACCGTCAAGGTTGGTGAGGGAGGGGTTGCTGAGAATGTGCAAGTCCTCCACCGAGGTGACGGCGCTCAGGCCGTCCAGGTTTGTGAGGGCGAGGTTTCCGCAGATCCGCAAATACCCACCCACTGAATTGAGGGCGCTCAGGCCGTTCAGGTTTGTGAGGGAGGGGTTAAATTCGATCTCCAAGGCTTCGCCCACCGAGGTGAGACCACTCAGACCGTCAAGGTTTGTGAGGGCGTCGTTTTCTTGGATCCGCAAATCCCAGCCAGTCGAGGCAAGGCAAATCAATTCGCTCAAGTCGGTGCACGAAGGGCACTTGATTGTAAGGATTCCTGAGATGGATGTGTATCCCGCGAGCCATTGAATATATGATTGTGTATTGATCTCGAAATGGTCGCTGTACTCTCCCATGTTGCACTCGACCGGGTCTGTATCTGTATCGGTGTCCGTGTCGGTGCCACCATCGAAATCGTCATCGTCATCATCACCACACCCGCCGCACACAATCACGGTCGCCATGACCATCAAAAGCAAGTACTTCATTCCCCCGCCTTTCATTTTGTACGTGAGAGTATTTTACCAGTGATCGCGGAAAGGCGCCACGAAGGGAAAGACCAGCTTCACGGACAGTTCGCGGGGGTAGGGGTGCAAGGTCGGAAACAGCCGAGTTTTCGGCTCAGTCAGCTGAAGAGAGCCGTCATGCCTCAATCACCGCACTCCCAGCCGTCACAGGTGCAGTAGCAGTCGGTGTACTCGAACACGCAGTCGAGGCCCGGGTGCTCGCAGGTGGTGAGATCGGTCGGCTCGTTCTCGGGGCACAGCTCCAGGTCGGGATCGAAATACATGCAGAGGTCTTCCCCCGGGGCGACTATGCACTGGTACGGCTCGCAGCAGCTTTCCGGCTCGTCGCTGCAAGGTTCACACAAGTCGTCGCACTCGGAATCGCTGCCCGTGTCCGCGTCCGTGTCCGTGTCGGAATCCGAGTCCGAGTCGGTGTCCGTATCGGTATCGGAGTCAGAGTCGGAGTCCCCGCCGGTGTCGTCGTTGTCATCATCGCCACACCCGCCGCAAACCAGCACGGTCGCCAGGATCATCAACAGTAAGTATCGCAATCCCCCACCTTTCGTTTTGCACGTGAGAGCATTCTATCAGTGATCTGGGATAAACTCGGCACGCCCGACAGGATTTGAACCTGTGACCCACGGCTTAGAAGGCCGTTGCTCTATCCAGCTGAGCTACGGGCGCCTATTGCGCAGTTCAGGCTCGGCGATCTTCGGCTTACCTCCTCGCCAGCTTCCTCCGCGTACCCGAAGTACGCGTTCGTTGCCGTCTGCGGGGGCGCACGAAGCTCGCTCGACCCTGGCCAGCGCAATCTTAAACCATCTTGTCAAAGATCGATTATTCTCAATAACTCCGGTCGGGGCGAAAGGATTTGAACCTTCGACATCCAGCTCCCAAAGCTGGCGCGCTACCAGACTGCGCTACGCCCCGAAAGACAGCGCAGACATTACGTGCAAGTTTGCGCCAAGGCAAGATTCTTTAGATGACTGGTAGTTAACATTGACACGATGCACTATTTGAGCATAATCCCAACTCCTTGGTTTTCAGTGAACCATTGCAGCGAGGTATCGGTTATGAGTGGAACCGTTTTAAAACTATACGAAATCGAACAGGAACAGCTTCGGCCTAATCCTCTTCCAACCTTCAGGGCCGGTGATACGGTTCGTGTTTTCTACAAGATTCGCGAAGGTGAGAAGGAGAGGGTGCAGGTCTTCGAGGGTGTCGTGATCAAGCGTCATGGGGGAGGGCTGCGCAGCACCTTCACCGTTCGCAAGGTTTCCTACGGCATTGGTGTGGAGCGTGTTTTCCCTGTGCATTCGCCAAGAATCGACCGCCTCGAAGTCAAGAGCCACGGGCGTGTTCGCCAGGCTCGCCTCTACTACCTGCGCAAGCGTAGCGGCAAGGCGGCCAGGATTCGAGAGATCGGTGTGCACTGAGGCGCGTATTCGCTTCGCAACAGGTAACATGTTTTTTTCCGACCGGCTGCGACAATGGCTGTGTGCAGTTGCCGTCTGTTTGCTGGCAGCGGGTTGCGGTCCTTCCGTTCCAAAGACAACCCCCGCGAACAAGCCCGAACCGGAAGATAAACTTCCCGACGATATCCAGGAGCTGTTGGCCATGGCCGAGGCGGGGTCCGAGTCGGACTCGTCGATCGGAGATCTGAGCGAGGCGATCGCCGCTTTGGAGAAGGTGGTGAAGTTGCTTGCGCAAAGGCCTTCGGAAACCCAGATGATGGAGGTGCAATGGCGCCTCGCCAGAGCGTGCTTCTATGCCAGCGAGCAGGAGAAGGAAGCCTCCATCAGGCTCTCCTGGATTGTAAAGGGGGAGGATGCAGGGCAGAACGCCGTGCGGGAGCGCCCTGACAGAGTGGAGGGGTATTACTATCTCGCCGTGCTCAAGGGGCGTCGTGCGGAGATATCCGGTCTTGGTTTCAGCGCCATGATCCTGGCCAGAAAAGTGGAGGACCTTGGTGAAGAGGCGGCGAAGATAGATCCGAGCTTCGAGGATGGCGCTCCATACCGGTTGCTCGCCATGCTCTACGCCAACGCGCCTCCATGGCCCACGAGTATCGGCGATATGGATAAAGCCATAGAGTTTGCGCAAAAGGCCATCGACCAGTCCGACTATCCCATGAACCACCTGATAATGGCCGAGGTACTCATCGAGGATGACGAGTTGGAGGATGCCAGGAATGAGCTCAAGAAGGTCCTGGCGGCGCCAAAGGTGGGCAGGTGGGCGAACGACGGTGAGCGATGGCGCCCCCACGCCAGACGGCTCCTCAGCAAGATTCAAGAATAAGGGCTCTGATCCAAATTACCTTGCCGCCCTGGACCCTGTTCAACCAGCCCGGGAGACGCTGAAAAAAAGCTGTTGACAAGAATCTATTCAATAGATTATATTCCCTGGTAACCAAAGAAGGTAAGCCAGGGAATGGAATCCGTATAATGGATTATATTCACAATAAAACCACGGGACTTCTCACTATTGAGGAGATCGAGGTTTACGAAGGGAATTTCCCCGAAGGGATGAGTTCCGCGCAAATTGTGGATGTTTTTGCCAGCAGGGAAGTAAAGTTTTCGGAGGCGACCTTCCGCAAGTACGTACAGCTCGGTCTTCTCCCCAGAAGCCGGCGGGTCGGTACCAAGGGAAAGCACAAGGGGTCCAGGGGCATCTATCCAATCGGGACCCTGCGTCAGATCAATGAAATCAAGAGGCTGATGGCTCTCGATTACACGATCGAGGAGATATGCCGGCAGTTTGCCTTTGTGGGTGGAGAAATCGAGGAGTTGAGGAGGTTGCTCGGGCGGATAGTGGAGAAGCTCGAGCAGAGTATGACGAGTGGCGAGGTTGGCGGTCTGGCGCATATGGGAGCGGGAAAGCGGATTGACGAGGCGAAGAGGTCCGCTGAATTGCTCGTGGAACAGCTGGAGGGAGCGGCCCGGCTGATCAGAGAGCAGGCACGTGTAGCCAGAGACGCGATGTAAACCAGGCGGGAGTGGCTTCCCGCTTGTCGCAGAAGACCGGGAGGAGATCATGGACGAGGCAAAGAGACTGGAAGGTTCGCAAGAGGAGAGTCCGCAGGAGGGTGGAGCCAAGAGGCGCAACACCCGAAGGAAGCGGCCGGTTCGGGCAAGAACCATCCCAATCAAGAAGATGACCAAGGAGCAGCTGCGAATCGGCAGGCTCATGTATCCAGAGATGGAATACGAGCGCCCGCAAGTTCGCGCGGATTGCGGGAACGGGGAGAGACCGTGCCCGTTTGTAAGCTGCAAGTATCATCTTTATCTCGACGTCAATCCGGAGACGGGCTCGATCAAGCTCAACTTCCCGGATATCGAGGTGTGGGAGATGGATGAGACCTGCGCCCTGGACGTGGCCAAGAGAGGCGGGGTCACTCTCGAGGAGGTCGGCGAGATAATGAACCTGACGAGGGAGAGGATCAGGCAACTCGAGATGTCCGGCTTGACCAGGCTTCTCGAGGCCGACGATGTGCACAACACTGATCTGAGGGGGTTTTCCGAAATGCCGCCTCTGGCCTCGGGGGAGTAGTCTGTATAGTTCCCGGCGCTCAGATCTTGTGGCTGTGCTTCGCGTCGTTAAAGACGCCCTCGATCATCAGGTCGTTGCCAATGGGGGTTACGCCCAGATCGTGAAGCGCGATTGCGTCGTCGATATTTGAGATTCCCTTGAAGGCAACCCAGGGTCTTCCGTTTCCCAGAAGCTTCGGGGCGATAAAGAGGCAGAAACGGTCTGCGAGAGAAGCCTTCGCAAACGAACCGTGAACCGAGCCGCCCCCTTCCACCAGAAGAGAGAGAACGCCTCTTGCGGCTAGCTTGTCGAGCAGATCTGTGAGGCTCACTCGACCGTCTACATTGGGGTCGCAGATCAAAGTTTCTACTCCGTCAATGGCGTTCAGAGTTTTAATCCGTTTTGCATCCGCCCCTGTATGAACCAGGAGGACGGGTGTCTGTGGCGCGGTCTCTATTAACCGGCTCGACTCCGGAATGCGCAGGGAAGAGTCCATCACCACCCGCATGGGATCGAGGCCCGTCACATGCCGTACCGTGAGTAGCGGATCGTCGGAGAGAACGGTTTCTATTCCCACGAGGACGGCGTCGGATTTGGCGCGCATGGCGTGGGCCCGGCTTCTGGATTCTGGCCCCGAAATCCACTGCGAATCACCGGTGTTGCTTGCAATGTAGCCGTCGAGGGTGACGGCGGCCTTGAGGGTGACCAGGGGGCGGCCGTGAAGTCGATGTATAATGTAGCCGGCGAGTAGCTCAGCGCACTCGTCCTCCATCGTGCCGACGTCAACCACATGGCCCAGGGATCGAAGCCGGCCGATACCCTGGCCGTGGACCTGGTCATCGGGATCGACCATTCCCACTACCACTCGACCTATACCTGCCTCGTGAATGGCCTCCGTACAGGGCCCGGTCTTGCCCTCGTGCCAGCAGGGCTCGAGAGTGACAAATAACGTGGCCCCTTTTGCCTGTGCGCCCGCATCGGTCAGGGCGTTGATTTCGGCATGGGGTTCTCCCGCACGCTCATGATAGCCAGAGCCCACAACGCGATCTTCCACTACCACCACCGCTCCCACCGGGGGGTTGGGGCTCGGTCTGCTCTTTTTGGCCAGATCCAGGGCAAGGCTCATGAATTTTCTGTCCTGTTTGGGGCCCAGTCTGGTCATTTCGCCTTTTCCTCGATCTTGCCGTCGCGGTTTTTGATCAGATCCGAGAGTTCATCGATGAATTCGTCAATGTCCTTGAACGATCTATATACGCTGGCGAACCGCACGTACGCAACTTCATCGAGCTTGCGCAGGCCCGACATCAGGTGCTCTCCGATGACGGCGGCGGGGACCTCGGTTTCGGTGAGCCCGCCCACCGTTCGCTCTATCTCGTCGACGAGTTGCTCGATCTGATTGACGGAGATAGGTCGCTTTTCGCAAGCCTTTGACAGGCCCCGAAGGATCTTCTCGCGGTCCCAGTCTTCACGTCTTCCGTCCTTCTTGATGATCGCCGGAAATGTGCCGACGGTTCTCTCGTAGGTGGTGAATCTGTTGGAGCAGGAATCGCACTGCCTGCGTCGACGGATTTCGGTGTTTTCCTTGATGACCCGGGAGTCGATGACCCGCGTGTCAGTTGCGCCGCAGGCCGGGCATCTCATCGAAGATCGATCTTGTCGATACGGCGGGCGTGCCTGCCGCCCTCGTAGTTTCCATCGAGGAACTCCCGGACGATATTCTCGGCAAGAGAAGGCCCGATCACGCGTCCGCCAAGGCAGAGCACGTTGGCGTCATTGTGTTCTCTGGCCATTCGGGACATGTATGGGTCTGTGCACAGGGCCGCCCGAATACCGGGGTGACGGTTGGCCGCCATGCTCATGCCGATCCCGGTCCCGCACACGAGCAGTCCCAGGTCGGCCTCGCCATCAAGGATAGTATCGCAAAGCGCGTGGGCCAGGTCAGGGTAATCCACGGAGCTTTCCTCGTGAACGCCGAGATCGGTTATCAGGACATCGGCGGATGCCAGCGCCTTTTTCAGATCTTCCTTGAGCGCAAAGCCTCCGTGGTCACTGGCCATTACGAGGCGAAGAGCCATGATTTATTACTCCGTGAAACGTGAAAAGATCAATGTCGCGTTGGTCCCGCCGAAACCGAGCGAGTTGGACAAGGCGTGGTCGATCTTCATTTGTCTGGCCTCGCCGGGCACATAGTCGAGATCGCATTGGGGATCGGGCTCGAACAGGTTTGTAGTGGGCGGCGCGGTTTGTGTATCGATGGCTTTTGCAGCGGCGATGCTCTCCACGGCTCCTGCGGCGCCGAGGAGGTGTCCGGTCATCGATTTGGTGGAGCTTATGGCGAGCTTGTAAGCGTGATCGCCGAATGCGGTCTTTACGGCGATGGTCTCCAGCGGATCGTTGACGGGTGTGGATGTGCCGTGGGCGTTGATGTAATGGATATCCTCGAGGTTGAGCCTTGCATCCTGGAGGCAAAGGCGCATGCACCGAACCGCTCCCTCTCCGCCCGGCGCGGGAGCGGTGATGTGGTTGGCGTCTGCGGTGGCGGCGTATCCGGTTACCTCGGCGTAGATATTTGCCCCGCGGGCTTTTGCGTGCTCGAGCTCCTCCAGGATCAGAATGCCGGCTCCCTCCGCCAGCACAAAACCGTCCCGGTTCTTTTCGAAGGGTCTGCTCGATGTTTCCGGGCTGTCGTTTCGGGTGGAGAGGGCCTTGAGCGCGTTGAATCCGCCGATCCCGAGCGGTGTCACCGTGGCCTCAGCTCCGCCCGTGATCATCGCATCGCACGTTCCGTACTGGATCATCCGGAACGCCTCTCCGAGGGCATGGGACGAGGACGCGCAAGCGGAGGTAGTGGTGAACGAGGGGCCCTTGGCGTTGAAGCGAAGGGAGATTTGCCCCGGCGCCAGGTTGGAGATCATCATGGGAATGAAGTACGGAGAGATTCTTCTGGGACCCTTGTTGGTCAGCACCGTATGCGTGTTCTCGATTGATTCGAGCCCGCCGACGCCGATACCGAGGACGGTTCCCACCCTGAGAGCCAGATCGTCGGTGATCTCCAGGCCGGAGTCGTCCATGGCCTCTTGTGCGGCTGCGATGGCCAGCAAGATGAACCGATCCATCTGGCGGGTCTCTCTCTTCTCTACCCACTTGAGCGGATCGAAGTCCTTGACCTCACCGGCGATCTTGGTTGCGAACCCTTCGGTGTCGAACCTGGTTATCAGGCCGATTCCGTTACGCGACTCCTCGAATCCCTTCTGGAGCGCGTCCACGGTGAGTCCCAGGGGGGAGACACAGCCCAGGCCGGTTATGACTACCCTTCGTTTGTCCATCAGAATAGCTCCTTGCCCGCTCCTCAGGAAACCTTGGATTTTATGTACGTGACCGCGTCATTGAACGTACGCAGCTTCTCGGTGTCCTCATCGGGGATGTCTATGTCGAACGCTTCTTCCAGGGCGAGGACCAACTCTACCACTGCAAGTGAATCGGCGCCGAGATCTTCCACGAAGGAGGTCTCCTTCTTGACCTTGTCGGCTTCTACATCCAGTTGCTGGCATACGATTTCGCGAACTTTGTTTTCCAATTCCATTTTTACCTCCAATTTCTAATTTTGTGCTCCGAATGATTCCAATGCCTTTTCGAGGCTTTCGGGAGTGTTTACTGACATTACTTTTATCGAACTGTCTATTTTTGCGATGAGCCCGGCGAGTACGTTTCCTGGGCCGAACTCCACGAACCTGGTAACGCCCTGGCCGATCATGAAGGCCACGGATTCGGTCCAGCGTACCGGAGAAGTAACCTGACGCACAAGAAGATCGCGGATCCGATTCCCGTCGGAATTGGGCTCGGCCTCCACGTTTGTAACCACCGGCGGGACGGGATCGGCAAAATCGATCTCGCCGAGAAAACCGTTCAGTCCTGTGGCCGCGGGCTCCATCAGGGCGCAATGGAAAGGAGCGCTCACCTTGAGGGGGATGACCCTTCCTCCACGTTCCTTGATGATGGCGCAAACGTGTTCCACGGCCCCTGCGGCGCCCGAGATGACGGTCTGGCCCGGAGAATTGAAGTTCGCCGCGCAGACCACGCCCATCGAAGCTCCCTCGCCGCAAGCGGCTTCAACGTCATTGGGGTTCATCTTCATCACGGCGGCCATGGCCCCCTCGCCCGGGGGTACCGCTTCTTGCATGAATGTGCCGCGTGCCCGGGTGGTGCGAACGGCGTCGGTGAAGCTCATGGCTCCGGAGCATACAAGCGCGCTGAATTCGCCGAGACTGTGACCCGCCACGAAGGACGGCGTCAGGTTCGATCGCTCCTGAAACGCGCGCAGGGCGGCGATGGAGACAGTGACGATGGAAGGCTGGGTGTTGGCGGTCAGAGTGAGGGTGTCCGCGGGGCCCTCAAATATCAGCCTGGACAGATCTTCTCCGATCGCGGCGTCGGCTTCGTCGAAGGTGGCGCGGGATACCTCAAAGGCATCAGCGAGTTCGCGGCCCATTCCGACCTTCTGGGCTCCCTGACCTGGAAATACAAATGCAACCTTCATCTTCTCACCAGTTCAGCAGGGCCGAGGCCCAGGAAATGCCCCCTCCAAGGGCGATCATCAGCATGGTGTCATTCTGCTTGATCCGCCCGCTCCGTACCGCCTCATCGAGAGCGATAGGGATGGAAGCGCTGGAGGTATTGCCGTAATGCTCGATATTGAGCACGAATTTTTCCAGTGGGATCTCAACGCGTCGGGAGACCGCGTCGAGGATTCTCATATTGGCCTGGTGGGCGACCACCACATCGACGTCGTTGGGACCCTTGCCATTTGTTTCGAGGGCCAGCTTCGCGGCGCTCGAGAGATAGCGCACCGCGTGTTTGAAGACCTCCTTGCCGGCCATATGAACGTAGTGCTGACGATTGTCCACGGTTTCTCTTGATGCCGGCATACGCGATCCGCCACCCGGGATGTACAGGCTCTCGGTGAGGGATCCGTCGGTAAACAAGTGGGTGGAAAGCAAGCCACGTTCGGAGGTATCGCCCGTTACCACTGCGGCGCCGGCGCCGTCTCCAAAGAGAACGCACGTGTTTCTGTCCTTGTAGTCGAGGACCCGGGACAGGAGCTCTACGCCGATGATGCCGATTGTCTTGGCCTTGCCCGTTTTGATGAATACGTCCGCGATGGAGAGTCCGTAGAGGAACCCCGCGCAGGCGGCGGCCAGGTCAAAGGAAGCGCAGTGGTTGGTGGCGCCGATCTTTTGTTGAACGTAAGCCGCTGTCGCCGGCAGCTGGCGGTCCGGCGTGACCGTTCCACAGATGATCATGTCGAGATCGTTTGCCTGCAGTCCTGCCGCGTCAAGGGCCTGGCGAAGGGCGTGGGTTGCCATGTCGGACGTGAAGACATCTTTCTGTGCCACACGGCGTTCCCGGATCCCGGTCCGTTCGATGATCCAGTCGTCACTGGTGTCCACCATTTTTTCCAGATCCTGGTTGGTGAGCACACCTGCAGCCTTGTAGCTGCCCGTGCCGACGATCCTGATGCGAACATCTTGGGTCATGGCTTTATTTGGTGGTCTCCTCGTCGACCTCAAGGACCTGTCTATCGCGATAAGTTCCGCACTCGGGGCAAACCTGATGCGGAGGTACAGGGGCGCCGCACTGGCGACAATCGGAGATTGCCGGCATATCCATGCGGTCGTGATTGGCGCGCCTGCTGTCACGGCGGGATTTCGATGTTTTTTTCTTGGGGACGGCCACTGTTCTACTCCTTTGATAGCTTTATGCTCGCGAGGGGCGCGAGCCTGGGGTCTATATAATCTTCTTTGTTTTTATCGAGTTTTTGCATTTCAATGCCCGGGCACGAGTCTGAGCACCTCGGGTTCATGGGCAATTCGAGCATGATGGCGTCACGAACGAGTTCATCCAGGACGATGGTGTCATTGTAGTACCAATCACGCTTCAAATCCTGGGGAGTAAGCTCATCGTCACGGTCATCGAGTTCCTGCCTTGCTTCGATGGGCATCAGGAAGCTGTTGAGCGGACACTCCAGATCCAGGTACATCTCTGCGAGGCACTTGCCGCATTCGGTCTTGACCCTGACGCTTGCGCTTCCCGACATCAGAACTCCCTGATCAGAGGCGTTCAGGGTCATTTGCGTGTGCGCCCTGGTAGGTTCGACGTTGTACTCACAGGCTTTCATTTCTTGCCCAAGCCAGTCGAGCGGGATGTCCCGATCAATATTTCCCGGCCCCTTCTCCAGATCTTCCAAATCCATTGTGAAAAAGGAGTCAGAGTGTTTCTTTGTGTTTCCACCAGTCATCTTTTTGTGCGCGCAGGAGTTGCCGGTTCGCGCGATGAGCGGCACATTACGAGGCAACCCACGCACTGTCAAGTGGATAGATTTATTCGCATATCGGGCAAGCAGGTGAGAAAATCCCTACGCACCACGGCCCCGAGTGCACGTTTTTGACTACATTAAGATGCACAATCGGTATAAAAGGCTTTTCGAAAACCAATTACCGTTCGTGTTTTCAGTCGGTTACAAGAGGCGACACGCATATGAAGACAGGGAACATAGGAGAGTTCGGGCTCATCGATCGCCTTGCGGGTACGCTGGGAGCGGCGGGAGACCGGGTCTTGCGGGGGATCGGAGACGACGCTGCGGTGTTGGAGGGAAGAGCGGATCGACTGTTGTTGGCGACTTGCGATATCCAGATCCAGGGAGTGCATTTTGTTTCTGGCGCCATCGAGCCCGTGCAGATCGGGAGCCGTGTTGCGGCCGTCAACCTGAGCGACATCGCGGCCATGGGTGGTTCACCTCTCTGGGCGCTGGTTTCGCTGACCGTCCCCCCGTCTACCGAGGTGGAGTATCTGGAGGAGATATATCGCGGCATGGCGGGCGAGCTTTCCCGATCAGGCGCTCGGATTGTGGGCGGAAACACGTCATCCACATCCGGGCCGCTGACCATCGATATGACGCTCGTCGGAGAGGTCGAGAGGGAAAACCTCCTCACCCGTGACGGCGCCAGGGTCGGCGATGCGCTGTGCGTTACAGGAGATCTCGGATCGTCTGCTGCGGGCCTCTTCCTTAACCAAAACAAATCTGCAGCTTGCGATGCGGCGGTGAGGGAGTCTCTCGTTCACAGGCACCTGATCCCATCACCGAGGATTGAGCAGGGAAGGATGCTAGGAGCGACTGGCGCAGTGACAGCCTGCATAGATCTCAGCGACGGGTTGTTTCAGGATGCAGGGCACATCGCGCAACGAAGCGGTGTGGGAGTTTGTATCCACGCGGAGGAGATCCCGGTGAGCGCCGATGTCAGAACTGTCGCGACGTCGCTGCGCATGGACTGGATGGATCTGGCCCTCGGCGGGGGAGAGGACTACGAGTTATTGTTTACCGCCGATCCGGTCGAATGCGACGGGATCCTGGCGCGGTTGAAAGAGGAAACCGGTATTTCGGCCCGGAAAATCGGAGAGATTGTGGATGGCGCCCCCGAGGTGATCGTTATTCGTGATGGAAAGAGAATCGATCCTGCGGTGGCGGGGTTCGATCATTTTGAGTCAGGAGGATCCGGTTGCTAGGTCAGTGTGGAAAATACCGTCTCGAGACCCTGGTGGCCAGAGGTGGAATGGCCGAGGTCTTCAGGGCTACGGCCACCGGAACTTCGGGGTTTACCAGACCCGTGTGCATAAAGCGAGTGAGACCGGAGTTAAGCGATGATCCCGAGTTTGTGGAAATGTTCAAGCGCGAGGCCCGAATCTCCGCCAACCTGCAGCACCCGAACATCGTCCAGGTTTTCGATTTCGATCGATATGATGGTCGGCTGTTTCTCGCCATGGAGTACATCGAGGGGATGGATGTTCGGCAGATTCTAAAGGAGACCGCGGCCATCGGTGTTCGAGTTCCCGTCGAGTTTGCCCTCCATGTCACCGAGGGACTCCTCGAGGCGCTGAAGCACGCGCACGCCAACGTCGTTGACGGCGTCCTGATGCCGGTGATTCACAGAGACATTTCTCCGCACAACATACTTGTTTCGCAGGATGGGTTCGTGAAATTGACCGACTTCGGAATAGCCAAAGCTCGGGGCGGATCGAGCGCGACTCGCACCGGCGTGGTCAAGGGAAAGCTCGCCTATCTCTCCCCCGAGCAGGCGAGCGCGCAGGATGCGGGGCCGGCGTCCGACCTCTTCGGAGCGGGACTCGTGCTGTGGGAGATGCTGTCGGGCAGGAGGTTGTTTCGAGGGAGGGACGATCGCGAGGTGCTCGCCCAGGTGTTCAACCCGAGAGCGCCGCTTATTTCGTGGTTGTCGGATGGATTGAACGATTTCGTCCAGCGACTGCTGAAGGCGGATCCGGTGGACAGGTACGCGAGCGCGGAAGAGGCGCTGCAGGTTCTGGCGGATCTCAAGGATCACCGGTACTCGCCCGGTGAAGCGGGCAGTCTGCTGGTCGGGCTGATGGACCTGGCGACCGGCGACGGCGCTACCAACATCAAGAGGCCGTCGAGCAGCGAGGTGCCTGCGCCGCAGATCCAGGTGGATGACGAGAAAGCTGCGGATGACGAGAAAGCTGTGGATGAAGGCACCTCCGAGAGCGGTCCCACGCGTAAATCCAAATCGGACATCCCGGTTGAGCCCGGTTTAATCCAGGCGAAGAGTCGATTCGTGCGACCAATGCTGTTGGCCCTTGCGGCGCTGCTGGTGGGTGTGGGCATCGGCGCTGGGTTCAGCCTTTTCGGGGACGACGTTGAGCCGCTGCAAGCGGAGGCGGAAGTCGCGCGAAGCGAGACGGTGGAGCCGACCAATAGTGAAGTTATTGAACAACCGGTGGTACGAATCGACCCCGGCGAGGAAGGGTCGTCAGCCGCCGGTTCAGTGGTGGAGGACGCCGGAGCGCCGCCGGATGAAGAGGTGGCAAGGCCCGTTTCAACGGGATACCTGCAGGTCAATTGTCGTCCATGGGCGAAGGTGACCGTGGACGGCAGAAAGATCGGAACCACTCCCATCAAGAAACTTCGGCTGACAAGCGGCCCCCACCGGGTGGTTCTTGCAAACGACGAGTTGGGGTTTCGCAAGGCCTATTCGGTTCGCGTCAGGGCCGGGAAGACGAGCCTCCTGAACAAGGAGATCCCGTAGGGGCGAAACCATGTTTTCGCCCGCGTCAGTTGGCGCCGTAGTAACTGCAGTCGTCGTCAAGACTTTCCATTTTGATTGTAGAGATGCTCCCCGGTTGAGCGTCGATCTCCGTCACGACGATGTATCTTATTGCAGAAGTCACATCGCCGTCGATGCACAATTGCTCGGGCTCGTCGGAGTAATCGATGCAGTCGAAATCCTCGCAGTTGGTCACGTGCCGGATCACCACGTCCACGTCAGAGGTCTCTGTTATCAGCAGCGCTTCATTTGGCGTCTGGTGAACATTGAACCAGATGTCCCGGCCTCCGTCGCCGCAGTCGTTGCTCGGCGTGAACGAACTCGTAAAATCATCCCAGTTCAGGTTCCCGGTGTAATCGAAATCGTTTGAGTTGATGATGAAGGCGTTTCCGCAAGAGGAACCGTCGTCGTCGCCATCGGTGTCCGTGTCGGTGTCCGTATCGGTATCGGTATCGGTGTCTGTATCGGTGTCGATGTCAGTGTCCGTATCGGTGTCACTTCCGCCCGTCAGAACCTCGAAAGCGTCTTTCAGAACGATGGTATCTCCCTGGGGACCGACCACCGTGAGATCGTAAAGACCTGCCTCCAGCGTGTCCGGGATTCTGGCTGTCAGGTTGTTGGAGTCCTGCCACTCAATTTGGGACAGGGCCGTGTTTCCGAGCGTCGCGTCAAATTCGTCGTCCATCTGAACGGAGTCGCCCGAGCAGCTCGCGTTCCGAAAAATGCTCGGCTGCATGCCGTACCCCTCGATGGTGATCTCCGGGGTTTCGCCCTCGTGACAGGAATTAGGGTTCACGCTGTCGACCTCGAGCGAGTTGCCCGTCGGTTCAGTTGCGCATCCCAATCGGCCGACGATGAGAGATGCAATGCAAAATACGAGAAGCCATCTTGTCATAAAATATACTATATCATTTCCCAGACGGCTCGTTGAGAAAAGAGGGTTTCATGAATACCGAACGAGTGACGATGATAACAATCATGTTCTGTGTGTGCGCGTCCCTGTGGGCGATCGGTTGCGGAGGTGCCGACCCGAGAGGCGAGTACACGGTTCATGTGGAGCCGCTCGAAGGTCGTGAGACCGTAACCCCCCTGATGGAAGTGGTGCAGTCCGGGGATCTGGACGGACTGCAGGAGCTCATTGACGGTGGCGCCGATGTCGACAAGGCATCCGGTGGAGGAAGGACGCCGTTGATGCTTGCGACGGCTCTCGGCCGCATCGATATGGCGAGCCTGTTGCTGGACCGTGGAGCCTCGGTGGATATGCGACAGGCAGACGGCGCCACGGCACTGATGGTGGCCGCCGGCCTGGGTGACGAGCAGATTATCCGGTTGTTGCTCGACGGTGGCGCCGACGTTCGCGCCAGAACCGACGGGGGAATAACCGCGTTGATGTTCGCCGCAATGGATGGGAACGCCGACCTGGTGGATCTTCTATTGCAGAAGGGAGCCCGGGCCGACGCCGTGGAGGAGAAGGGGGAGAGCCCGATCATAGTGGCAGCTGCGGAGGGGCACTTGGACGTTGTGCGTCTCCTGCTGGATCGCGAGATAAGTCCTTCCACCTCGCGGATAGACGGGAAGACCGTGCTCGCGTTCGCGGCGACTTCGGGGACGCTCGCGCTGGTCGAGCTGTTGGTTACGAGTGGCGCGGTCGTGAATACTACGGACGATGATGGGGGGACGATAATGATGGCTGCGGCCTTCGGTGGGGATCGAAAGATCGGCGAACTGCTGATGGCGAAGGGGGCGGATCCGAAGGCGGCGAACAAGAAGGGCGAGACACCCCTGATGGTGGCTGCGCGGAAGGGGCGGGCGGAGTTCGTGGGGTTCTTGCTGGAGGCCGGGGTGGATGCAAATGTGTCCAAGGGTCACGGGCTCAATGCGCTCATGCTGGCGGCCGGAAACGGGGACTCAGGGATCTCCATGTTGCTTCTCGACGCGGGGGCCGAACCGAACAGCGTCAACCGGGTAGGCTGGACACCGCTCATGTTTGGCGCCGGGAAGGGCCATCAAGAGGTAGTAACTCTTCTTCTCGAAAGGGGCGCGGATCCCAGGGTCAAAGACGGTCTCGGCCAGAACGCCGCCGAGATCGCCGGGGCCGCCGGTCACGCGAAGACCGCGCAAATTCTGCGCAAAGCGATGGGAGATTGACCCATCACCGACACGCAGATTGACCACCGTACATTCATGTGCCAGTTTTTTGTTTCACAAGATGTGGACTTCAATAAATCGGAGGAAAATATGAGGGCTATCAAGATTCTTGTCGCGTTTGCGTTTGTCATCACGGCGATGACCATGTGTTGTGCGGTATTCGCCGACGAGGGGATGTACCCGCTGGATAGCACGGAGTCGTGGCCGCTTGAAAAGATGAAGAAGGACGGGCTGAAGATGGAGCCCGCAGATCTCATGGATCTCCGCAAGGCGGTGGCCAAGGTCGCCGCCGGAGGCAGCGGCTCGTTCGTATCTTCGGACGGCCTGCTGGTGACAAATCATCATGTCGCCTATCGATGCCTGGCGGCCCTGGACGGGACGGCCGAGCACAAGGGTGTAATGAAGAGGGGACACGTGGCCGCCACGCGGGGTCAGGAGATCTCGTGCCCTGGTTACGATTTGATGGTGGTCGATGATGTTCGAGATATCACGGATCGGGTGCGCGAATCCGTCGGCGCGAAGCTGAAGGGTCACAAGAGGTTCGAGGCGATCAGACTCGCGATGGAGGATCTGGAGGGCGAGTGCCGAAAGGAGGGAGAGGGTTTGTACTGCGACGCCGACCCGCTGGACGGCGGCCTGGGCTACCACATGATGGTGTACAAACTGATCAAGGATGTTCGTCTCGTGTACGCGCCGCCGGCGGCTCTGGGAAAATTCGGCGGCGATGTGGACAACTGGAGATACCCGCGCCATACGGCGGATTTCACGTTTCTGCGCGCGTACGTGAGTGAGGACGGAAAGGGCGAAGCGTTTTCGGGTAGCAACGTGCCGTTCAAACCGGCCGTTCACCTGGAGGTGTCAACCCAGGGAGTGGCGAAGGACGATCAGGTTCTGGTGATAGGTTTTCCCGCTCGCACCAAACGCAACTTTCCCGCCGCGTCCGCGCGCTTCGCCTCGCAGGTCGACATGCCTACCCGCAAGAAGATCTACGACGGCCTGCTCGAGGTGCTCAATAAGGTCAGCGAAAAGGACGATCTTGCAAAGCGGCGTTACCAGGGTCTCGATGCGGGCCTCAACAACGCCACCAAGTACTATGCCGACGTGCTGACCAGTTTCGAACAGTGGAAGATCGTAGAAAAAAGGGAACAACGGGACAAGACTGTCGACAAGAAGCTCGTCAAGAAAATTGACGGGATCTACAAGCGATTCAACCGCGTTTACCCCAAGTTCTTCATGCTCAATCGGCTGGCGTGGATCGTCAAGAGTGTGGGAACTTCGTTGGACATTGCAATGTGGACAAAGGAGCGCGTCAAGCCCGACCGGGAGCGCAAGGAAGAAGCGTACAAGAACAAGAATATGTACAAGACGGTGGGCAAGTCCGACCTCCTGGACGAGCAAATGACCATCGGGGCTGAGAAGGCGTTACTCGGGCATATTATCAAGGAGGCTCAGAAACTTCCGGGGAAGGCAAAGATCAGGGCAGTGAAGAAGCTCGTCAGGTGGGGCAAGAAGGCCCAGCGAGCCCTCAAGAAAGAGGCGCGAAAGGCCGGGAAACCATATGACGAGCACTACCGTGAGTTGACGGGTTCCGATCCGGTGAAGGATCCTGTCACCACCGCCGTCGATCTGATGTACGCCAGGACAAAGCTCATCGCTCATGGTCTGGATCATGCCGAGATGGATCGCGCCCTGTTCCAGCGGCGGCGCCTGTTCTACAACGATGTCAGGGACGCCAGGAGGTTCAAGGATCCGCTGCTCGACTTCGCCCGCAACGTGGCAAAGGAGCTGGAGCAAATCAAGAAGGGGCCCTATCGCGCGGTGGAGGAAACCTTCGATACCGTTCTTCGACCGAAGTACGTGGAGGCCGTGGAGGCCACCTATCCGGACGCCAATTTCCAGGTGCGGCTCAGTCACGGAAAGGTAGACGACTACACCGCATCAGAGGATGGGAAGGTGCATCGATACATCACCGATCTTCAGGGAGTGCTCGACAAGGACAAGGGTGAGGACCCGTTCGACGTTCCAGAAGAACTCAAGGAGGCGGCGCAGAAAGACAAGGGTAGCTTCGTGGACACCAACATCGACGACGTTCCCGTGAACTTCACCTGCACCCTGGACACCACCGGAGGCAACTCGGGATCTGCGGTTCTCGACGCGTCGGGCAGGCTTGTGGGCCTGTTATTCGATGGAACGCCGGAATCACAACTCAGTGATTGGCAGTATCTGGAAAAGGAGCAGCGCTCCATAGTCGTCGATATTCGCTACGCGCTCTTCCTGGCCTCGAAGGTCAACAACGCGAAGGTCGTTCTCGATGAAATGAAGATCGGCGCGACTGAGTCTGACTGATCAAGGAGAAGAAATTGAAACGATTTTTAATTTTCATTTCGGTTATCGTTACGGTTGCTCTGTATATCGGTAGCGCAGCAGCCGATGAAAACGACGATGAGGCGCGTGCCCAATATGAGCGCGGCAAGGAACTCTACGAAGCCGACAAGTTCACGGAGGCAGCCATCGCTTTTCAGCGGGCTTACGAACTCAAGCCGTCGTTCAAGATCCTCTACAACATAGGACAGGTCGAGAACGAAAACGGAGACTACGTGCGCGCACTCGACGCCTACACGCGTTATCTGGAGGAGGGCGGCGACGATGTCCCTGCCGACAGGGAGGCAGCGGTGGACAAGGAGATCGCGCGGCTGAAAACTCTGGTGGGCTCGTTGAGGGTTGAAGGAGCGCAGGATGGAGCCGTCCTGATGGTCGACGGCAGGCGAATGGGAGAGGCGCCCTTCGACGGACCGGTCATGGTCAAACTCGGGGAGCACGAGGTCGTCGTCAAGATATTCGGAGAGGAGCTGTTTCATGAGTTTGTCAGGGTGGCCGGAGGGCAGGAGTTTCCCATTCGGGTAGAGACCGGGCCGGTAAAGGAAGACACAACGATGGCGGTTCATGTGTCCGATCAGCAGGTTGAAAGGAGGGGGTCCAAGACCTTGCGAGTTTTGGGTGTGGTGGCCCTGGCTGTGGGGGGTGCGGCCATCGTGGGGACAGCGCTTACCGGAGTGAACGCCGGGAACCTGACTGAAGAACTAGAGGGCGTTTGCCCTGACGATTCATGTCCGCCGGAGTACAAAAATGACTACGACGATGCAAAAAGAGCGGCGACCATGTCCACCATCCTGGGTGTTTTTTCAGGCCTGGCGGTCACCACGGGGGTTGTTCTTCTCATCGTCGGCCGCAAACCCAGGGAAAAGAACGTCGAGGTGGGAGCCGCCGCCGGGCCGAGCGGCGCAGGCCTTCTGATAACGGGGAGGTTCTAATCATGCGTATTAATAATGCCGGGATGGGGTTTCTTGTAATGTGTTTCATTGTTTTTACGGCCATGGGATGCGAGCGGATCATCGGCCTCGACGAGTTGGAGGTCGAGGGTGAAATAGAGGGCGAGGGCGACACCTGCAACGTCGTCCTGTTTGGCATGGCGAACATGGAAGGTAAATGTGTTCACAAGGATGCGCCTTCCGAGGATTGTCCCGGTGGAACCTTTCCCGACGATGAGAGCGGTGACTGCGCCGACCAGGACAAGCTCAAGTGCTGCATAAAAGATGATCAGTGCGAGAAGTACTTCTCGGTTGGGCTCTGGTGCGACGAGCAGGGGTGCGCTCCGCTCGATGGATGGAAGATGGGTTGTCCGGACGGCCAGTGGTGCTGCGGAGATCTGTCAATTCTGGACTGATCGTTAGCCTCTACAGCCCCAATCGCTCTACGGACTCTATGATAACAGGTGTCACGGGCACGTCCTCGTGCCCCCCCGTGCTTGTGGTGGCCACCGCAGAGATGGCCTCTACAACGTCGTAGCCGCTCTCGGTTTCTCCGAATGCCGCGTATTCGCCGTCGAGGCTGGGGTAGGTGGCCACGCAGACGAAGAACTGGCTGGTGGCGCTGTCCACCGGAGTGCTCAATCGGGCCATGGAAAGTACCCCCGGCGTATGTACCAACCAGTCGACTATCTCCAGCGTGATGGGTGGATCGGTCGGGGCCTGGACCATGCTCTCGTCGAAGCCGCCGCCCTGGATCATGAAGTTGGGAATAACCCGATGGAAGATCAGGTCGGTGTAGAAACCGTCATCCACGTAGGCGAGGAAATTGTTCACGGTTATCGGTGCGGCGTTGCCGTACAGGCCGATCACGAAGCTTCCCATGGAGGTGGTGAACTCCACGCGTTCGGTGAAGCTTTCGGGGTCCGTGTCGCTGTCGGTGTCCGAGTCCGTGTCCGAGTCCGTGTCCGTGTCCGTGTCGGAATCGGTGTCGCTGTCGGTGTCCGAATCCGAATCGGAGTCGCCATCGGAATCAGAGTCGGTTCCGGTGTCGTCGTCGCCGCAGCCGAAGGGGCACACCAACAAGAGGACGGTGACGATTGTCGACAATGTGATGGTTTTCATTTCATTCTCCTTATTTCATTGTCCAGTTTTCTTGAAAACGAAGAGATCATTACTACCAATTCGATGATTATGACAAACATGGCCGCAAAGACAACCCACGCGGGAAATCTCTCGATGCTCCCGTGGGCGAGCAGGGCCATCGAGATATGAACGCAGAGCATCAGCGCAATACTCACGATTCCCATGATGAGAGTGTGAGTGGAGATCACTCCCATCAGCCGTCTCTTCTGGTGTTCTCCAAGAGCCAGATATTCCTTCTTGCGGGGGATGCTCAGGTAGCGCGAGGGGATATTGAAGACAGACAGAGCGACAGCTCCCATGAGAAGACCCAGACCGACGGAAACGAAGAACAGTCCGAACCAGGAGCATACGGAAGGTTCGGAGAAACTGTCCGTGACACCGTTAGCGTTGAAGTGAACAGGGATCTTGGCGGGAAGACTCCAGAAGGTGACGATCGCGAAAGCTCCGTGAATGACTATCGTGGCGATCATGGCTATCATTGCTCGCGCCACGGTCGGGTTCTTCTCGTGCATGTTTATGAATAGAACATGTTTCGAAGGCGGGGTGAAGAGAGTAGGTTGGTCCTGACATGAAGACCATGAAGACACCAATTGGGATTGCCGCTGCGATTGTTCTCGTGCTTGCAATCTGCTCGTGCGGTTACAGGCCGTTGCTGGGAGAGAGGAGTGATTCCATCGGTCCGGTGAAGGTGCCGACCGCGAGAAACGAGACCTCGTATGCAGGTATGAGCGCCCAGTTGACTTCCGCGGTGAGGCGCGGCCTTGCTCGCAGCGGAGTGGAGACGGTGAGCGGCAACGAGAGGGCGGCCGATCTAAAGCTCGCGATAGAAAGTGTTACCGGGGCGCCGGGCATGCTGGGTGTGGAGTCGAATCGCCTGACACCCCGAGATATTGTGTGGACCGTGGTGCTTCGCGTTGCGCTCAACGGGCCGAACAGCGCCGAGTTGATCGAGTCCACCCGAATCGAGGCAACGGCAAGGAGCGTCGCACAGGGGAGCGTGGCATCAGTGGAGTCGTTGAGCGAAGCGGCGCGGGAGGAGATCGTTGGCGATCTGGCACAGCGCGTTGTGTTGATGGTCCTCGAGGTGCGATGATCCTTACCCACTTGACATGTTCCCAGCCACGGCCATAGTCGGGCGATGAACACCGGCAAAAAAACCAATTACAAATCGTGGCCCTTCAAGGAGGCCCAGCGGATAGTCAAGTTCGTGGGGCCGGGCGGGTTGAGCAATGAGGCTGTGTTCCAGACCGGTTTCGGTCCCAGCGGGCTGCCGCACATTGGAACCTTTGCGGAGGTAGCGCGAACCACCTGGGTGCGCAGGGCATACGAGAAACTCACCGGCGCGAAGACCAGGCTCATCGCCTTCAGTGACGATCTGGATGGATTGCGCAAGGTGCCCGACAACCTTCCCAAACCAGAGATGCTTCGGCAGAACCTGGGCAAGCCCCTTTCGGACATCCCGGATCCGTATGGTTGTTGTGAATCGTTCTCGGGGCACATGATTGGCAAGCTGAAGGAGTTCCTGGATACCTTCGGGTTCGACTACGAGCTGCGCAGCGCTTCGCAGGCCTACAGAAGCGGAGAATTCAACGAGGGGCTGAAGCTTCTTTTGCAAAACGTGGACAAGATCCTGGAGATCATTTTGCCCACGCTCAAGGAGGAGAACCGGGAGGGTTGGTCCCCGTTCTTTCCAGCGTGCGAGAGCTGCAACAGGCTCTACACCACCCGCGTCACCGGCTACCACCCGGATGAATTTACTGTTGACTACGTGTGTGACGCGCCCTTCGGAGAGGTCATGGGTTGCGGTCACGAGGGAACAGCCTCTGTCCTCGACGGCGGAGTAAAGGTGGGCTGGAAGGTGGATTGGGCCCTGCGCTGGTTCTCATACGGCGTCAACTACGAAATGTACGGCAAGGACCTTATCCCTTCGGCGGAGCTGTCTTACAAGATTGTCAAGATCATGGGCGGCGCCCCGCCGTGTGGTTTCTTCTACGAGATGTTCCTGGACGAGAACGGAGAAAAGATCTCCAAGTCTCGTGGCAACGGCGTTTCGGTGGAGGAGTGGCTCGGGTACGCTCCGGTCGAATCACTGGCGTACTTCATCTTTCGAGATCCCAGAGCAGCCAAGAGGCTTCATCTGGACATGATCCCCAGGACCGTGGATGAGTACCTCGACAACCTGCGACGGTACCGGGATATGGATGAGGCCAAGCGGTTGGATTCTCCCCTGTGGCACATTCACGGGGCCGGCGCCTCCGTGCCCGAGTATGGGTCTGCCATCAACTTCACCATGGTCAACAACCTGGTTTCTGCTCTGGGAAACCCGGAAGCGGAGCTGGTGCGCGGGTTCATGACCCGGTACGACGCTGAGGTGGCGAAGTATCCGGACGTCGTCGACACTCTCGTAGAAAAGGGTATCGCCTACTACAACGACCGGATCCTGCCCAACAAGAAGTACCGGGAGCCCACGGATGCGGAGAAAGGCCTGTTCGGGGATCTCAAGGAGGCCCTGGGCGCGGTCGGCGCGTCCGAGATGAGCGAGAAGGAACTCCAGAGTCTGGTGTTCGATATCGCCAGAGAGAAAGACGTGGAGCCGAAGGATCTGTTCGCCGCCATCTACCAGGTGCTTCTTGGTCAGGAGAGGGGACCCAGGTTTGGTACCTTTGCCAGGCTCGTGGGCGTGCAACGGGTCATCGAGCTCATCGACGAACGTGGACTCTAGTGCCCTCTGTCGATCTCCGCGATGGGCGGGCCGCTGTCAACACCACCAATGGCGAAGATGTAGCCGTTGAGTCTTACCACCGAAAGGTATGCGCGGGTTTGCGGAGTCTCATTTGACGAACTGCCGCCGAACAGAATGTCCTCCATGGCAACGAGGTTGGGATAGTAGAATGTTTCGTCGTACTGGAGGCGCTGGGTGGTCCCACCGTGGGCGCTGGGATAGGCTCCCAGAGACTCAGATTTTACCCCGTTGAAAATGAAGAGCGCATCGAAGAAGAGCAGAGAGTCGTCGCCGTGGTTCGCCTTTGTGGCTGAGAGATTTTGTGTGACCCAGGGACTGATATTGCCTGCGGCGTCGATGATGGTGCAGATGTCAATCCAGTTCTGACCATTATTTGCCTGAGAAATTGGGGTAGTGAAATCATCCCAGTAATCATCTCCCGTGACGGCGATCAACCGCAGGAGCTCAGAGTCGTCAAACACTTCTTCTCTGGAAACGAAAGCGTTTTGACCCTGACTTGTAAGAAGCGGGAAGAATGCGCGTTCGTTGCTGAGAGTCTCGGTCAGGATAGTGAAGGCTGAGAGATCCCCGGTCAGTCCTATGGTAGAACGCTCAACCGTATCCAGTGTCCAGGCCTCGGACTCCGGTGGCCCGACATTGTATGCGGCGGAATCCACGCGACCGCCGACCACGTAGATGAAGGGTGTTCCTCCTCCAACTCCGTCCGGGACGGTAATCTTGACCGCGTCCAGTCCCTCTCTCTGGCTGTTCATTGTAGTGGAGAGTGTTTCCCACTCGCCTATAGCCCCCAGGGGCAATGGCTTCTCTGTGGGATCTGCGGCTACCCCGGTATCGATGAAACTGGTGGATGCCGCTGTAATAGTGTCAACCAGGAATGTCTCGCCTCCATCACCATCGGGGTTGATGTTTCTGTAGATATTGTAGTGCGTGGCGCCCACGATCGGGTTCCAGTTGATCGTGACTGTCCCCTCGCCGTTGGGAACCATCCTGAGAATCGAAGCGAGGGACTCGCCCCAGGAGCCGATGGCTGAAATCTGGTAGTACCAGGTGCCCAGAGCCATACTGCCGACCGTATCATCCACAACGTATGAAGTGGTGAACGGCTGTTCGTCAGTGCCAAGCATGGAGGCTCTTTCGATGTCGTCAAGGGCCGGATGGACAGTTGTATCGAGTGTGGTGTTGAATTGGGTGCCGCCGAGCGCGTAAACCCATTCGCCGTACCTGACAATCGAGAGTCCCTGGCGCGCGGTGTTGAAGGTATTGTCGACATGAGTCTCGGTTGAGGGGTCCCATTTCTGGGAGATCCAGGGTGTGTCAAGCTCGCCGGAAATCGAAACGGGCATGATCTCCACTGTATCGAGAACGGTTCCGGCTGTGTCGAGACCTCCACCGGTATAAATGTATGCTCCTCCGTACGGATCGAACCCCTGAACCGACGCATGACGCCATCTTGGTGTGGCCATTGTCACTGCCGGATATTCGACGAATTCCGTGAGATGGGCCACAGCCGACGAGGTCGATCCCCAGAAGTAGTACAGATCTGATTGACCGTCCGGGTTTAAAACCCTGACCGGGAAGACACCCTGAACTACGCCGGTAATAGTGACCTCGAGCCAGGTTCCACCCGGATCCACATCCCCAGGAGCGGGTGTGAAAGTATACAGCACCGACGACAGATCGGAAGCGTCCAGGAGTTGAACGACAACCCCTGTCGCGAAGTTGGCGCCTTCGATTGTCACCAGGTTGGAAACACCCGACGGTGACCTGAACGGATCCATTTCATTGATAATGGGAGGCGGCGAAGCCGTGACCTCGAACTCGCCGAGAACCACTCCATCTATCCAGAAGGCGCCCACGTCCAGGGGCAACGGGTTCACTACCTCCACGTTGTATATACCCGGAGGCATGCTCTCGCTCTCCGTGGGACAAAGGGCGGTAAGAGAAGTGGAGTTGTTCCAGATCACATACGGCGCGTCGAAGCGAATGCTCGGGTTGCTATCGTTGATCCATGTGACCATGGGAACTTCCGTGAACCCGGTCCCGGTGACCTCAACGATCATGTCAGAGATGATGCTGTCCATGACCGAGCCCGTCCACGCGATGTCGGGCTCAACGTCGGTTACCGTGATTCCGGTTGTGCTCACCAGATCGACCGTGTCGGCGCAAAGAGCCGTCTCGCCATCGGCCACGTTGTCGAGCACGACCTGGTAGGTGCCGTCGTTCAATCCCAGGGTAGCCGCCACCAGCGAGATGGAACCCGTGCTCATGAGCCAGTAGGGGTTGAGCACGGCGATGTCGACCAACGGGTTTAGTGGCGGTTGTCCAATGAGAGTGACCGTCATGTCCGTATCGAAACCGTTACCCAGAACTGTGAGATCGCAATCTGTCGTACTCGAGAGGGTTCCGGGGCTGACGTACGAGCAGTAGAAGTCCCATGTGCAATCGGTATTGCAATCGGGATCTCCGTCGCACTCCTCATCGGGAGGATCGATGATTCCATCTCCGCAATAGGGGGCCAGAGCGCCGCAGCCTGGCATGCAGGTGCCATAGGAACCGTTATTTGTTCCGTCGTCGCAAGCCTCTCCGGCGACGCCGTTGATATACATGTCGCCGCACAGGACCCCGGTGCAGTCTCCGTCACAGGCCGCAGTGTCGCCGCCCTCATCGCAGATCTCCCCGGCGGTGGTATTGAGGATGCCATCCGGACAAACAGCGAAGGTGCAATCCGAGTCGCAGGTTGCGGACTCGCCGGAATCGTCGCAATCTTCCTCACCAGGCTCGGTGGCTCCGTCTCCACAGTATGGGGCCAGAGCGCCGCAGCCGGGCATGCAGGTACCATAGGAACCATCGTTGGTTCCGTCGTCGCAAGCCTCTCCGGCGGTGGCGTTGGGGTATGTGTCGCCACAGATGGCGGAGGTGCAATTGGGATCGCATGTTGCGGTTTCGACACCGAGTTGCCAGCAGCCGTCGTATGAGTCGTTGCAGTCCGTGTCGTCTGCGACATAACCGACCGGAGCGGTACACGCGATGGTCATGACCATGAAATTACCGTAACCGTCACCGTCGGAGTCCTCGTACCAGGTTATGTCCGGGTCCTCGTCAACAAAAGCATCGCAATCCTGGTTGTATGTGTCGCAGATGTCCGGAGCCACGTTACCGGGATAGCAGCCAGCGCCGCATGCGGAAGTGTCGTCATCGCAGTCGGTGTTGTCCGCGACGTAACCAAACGGAGCGGCGCATGCGTCGGCCGGGACCGTTAAATCACCGTAGCCGTCGCCGTCGGTGTCGGCGTACCACGTAAACTCCGGGTCCTCGTCGACAAAGGCATCGCAATCCTGGTTGTAAGTGTTGCAAATATCCGGAGCCAAGTTACCGGGATAGCAACCGGCGCCGCACGCGGAAGTGTCGTCGTCGCAGTCTGTGTTGTCCGCGACATAACCCAGTGGAGCGGTGCATGCGTCGGTCGGGACCGTTAAATCACCGTAGCCGTCGCCGTCGGTGTCGGCGTACCAGGTAAACTCCGGGTCCTCGTCGACAAAGGCATCGCAATCCTGGTTGTAAGTGTCGCAAATATCCAAAGCGGTGTTACCGGGATAGCAACCAGCGCCACACGCGGAAGTGTCGTCGTCGCAGTCTGTGTTGTCCGCCACATATCCGACCGGAGCTGCGCAAGCAATTATGGTTACAGCGGGATTTCCGAAAGTGTCACTGTCGGAGTCCTCGTACCAGGTTACGTCCGGGTCCTCGTCAATAAAGGCATCGCAATCCTGGTTGTAAGTGTCGCAAATATCCGGAGCCACGTTACCGGGATAGCAATCGGCGCCGCACGCGGAAGTGTCGTCGTCGCAGTCGGTGTTGTCCGCGACATAACCCAGTGGAGCGGTGCATGCGTCGGTCGGGACCGTTAAATCACCGTAGCCGTCGCCGTCGGTGTCGGCGTACCACGTAAACTCCGGGTCCTCGTCGACAAAGGCATCGCAATCCTGGTTGTAAGTGTCGCAAATATCCGGAGCCAAGTTACCGGGATAGCAACCGGCACCGCACGCGGAAGTGTCGTCGTCGCAGTCGGTGTTGTCCGCGACATAACCACCCGGGGCTGCGCAAACGGTTGAGGAAACGGCAGGATTGCCGAAAGTGTCGCCGTCGGAATCCTCGTACCAGGTGAGGTCCGAGTCCTCGTCGACGAAGGCATCGCAATCCTGGTTGTAAGTGTCGCAAATATCCAGAGCGGTGTTTCCTGGATAACAACCGGCGCCGCACGCGGAAGTGTCGTCGTCGCAGTCGGTGTTGTCCGCGACATAACCACCCGGGGCTGCGCAAACGGTTGAGGAAACAGCAGGATTGCCGAAAGTGTCGCCGTCGGAATCCTCGTACCAGGTGAGGTCCGGGTCCTCGTCAACAAAGCCATCGCAATCCTGGTTGTAGGTGTCGCAAATATCCAGAGCGGTGTTCCCGGGATAGCAACCCGCGCCGCATGCGGATGGATCATCATCGCAGTCCGCGCCGAGGCAGGTGTCTCCCGCGCCCCCGGGCAAACCGTATCCGTCGCCATCCAGATCGATGCAGGTGTCCAGGCAGTCCATTGTGCTGTCGAGATCGATGTCCACATCCGGGACACCGCAACCACAAACACCGGGATCTGTTTTGAGAGGATCACCCGGGCAGAGATCGATCGGTCCTGCGTCCCCGCCGCCATCCGGTCCGGCATCTACATCGGTATCGGTGTCCGTGTCGGTATCCGTTCCCGTATCCGTTCCCGTATCCGTTCCCGTATCCGTTCCCGTGTCCGTGCCGGTATCGGTATCGGTGTCCGTATCGGTATCGGTATCGGTGTCAGTATCGGTATCGGTGTCCGTATCGGTATCGGTGTCCGTGTCCGTATCGGTGTCCGTATCGGTATCGGTGTCCGTGTCAGTATCGGTATCCGTATCAGTATCCGTGTCGCCGGTTCCGGAATCAAAGTCCGGATCGGCTGGGTCGTTGGAACATTGGATCAATAGAAAGCATGGAACCAATATCACCGATAGTTGTATTGCTTTATAATTCACATCGCACTCCATTCGCTTTGATTGGATTGGAATTGTTTGATAAAATTGTATACTCGTAAAGTCCTTTTGGGGAATCTTTTTTTATGAAAGTAGCGTTCTAAATACATTAATACCCCCCCAAATCATGAGAGGCTCGTTGTTATTGTGAGTAACTGGTCGAGCCGATACAATATTTTCATGACACGTGCAATTCCTACAACTGTTCTCGCCGTTATAGTTGCCTCCTGTTGTGCGGTGGGCTGCGACAGGGTGGTACCCCTGGGATGGGTGGGCGATACGGGCACGGACACCGATACTGATACGGATACAGATGCCGACACAGATGCCGACACAGACACAGATACAGACACAGACACCGATACGGACACCGATTTTCCCTGCGCGTGGAATGTACACACCTCGGCTTCCCTTTCGTCTGTATGGGGGGCGTCCGCGAACGATGTGTTCATGGTGGGCGGCGACACTCTGGTGGAAACCACGGTGTTCCACTACCACGATGGCTCATGGAACGCGCTGAATCCGGGGATCGGGGCGGTGGGGCTTCGCGGAGTTTGGGGGACCGGCGCCACAGACGTGTTCATCGTCGGAGAGCTTGACCTCGTCCTCCGCTACAACGGGTTGGACTGGACCCAAACAGTCATCGGCATTGCCGATTTCCTCAACGGAGTGTGGGGCGTGTCGAGCGACGACGTTTTCGCAGTGGGGGGTCTTCTGTCACCGATGGTCGCGCACTACGACGGTTCGGGGTGGACGGAGATGTCGGGGATCCCGGTAACGACCACCCTCCCGGCCGATGTGTGGGGCACCTCTGGCAGCAACGTCTATGTGGTGGGGAGTGGTGCGATCCTCCACTACAACGGATCGGGCTGGTCTTCCGAGGCGACGACACTGGCGATGCTCTCCTCACTGGAGGCGATATGGGGCAGCTCTTCCACGGATATCCACGCGGTAGGTAGCATGGTCATGGGGGCCGATGCGTCCATGTTCCACAAGGATGCCGGAGGGTGGAGCGAGGTTTCACTTGGCTCTGATGGCGCAAATGTCACCTTGACCGGCATCGGAGGGCGGTCGTCGTCGGACATCTTCGCCGTGGGCAAAGAAGGATCCGGTGGCGTGGTTCTCCACTACAACGGTTCTTCATGGTCCAAAGTGACCGGCCCGTTCGACTTTCCGCTCAACGATGTCTGGGTGGCGCAGACCGGCGAAGTGTTCGCGGTGGGAACCGAGGGCGTCGTCTATTGTGAGTGATTATTCCACGTAGCATTATAGAATACTCCTACGTGCAAAACGAAAGGCGGGGGAATGCGATCCTTGTTTTTGATAGCGCTGGCGACTTTGCTGGTTTTCGGCGGGTGCTCGAACGGTTCGTCGAACAGTGACGGTGGGACCGACGGTGGCGACACCGATACCGACACCGATACCGACACCGATACCGACTCGGATACAGACACGGATACGGATACCGACACGGATACCGATGCCGATTGTAATCTAGGAGTGTACAGCGGCGATCTTATCATCACAACACAGGCGCAAGTTGCAGCCCTCGCGGGATACACCTCGATCTCTGGAGAGCTTAGAATCGAGTGCCCTTCGTGCATTGACCTGAGTGAGTTGGTTTGCCTCACCTCTGTGGGCGGGAACTTGATGATCGTGGAAAACGCCGCCCTCACCAACCTGGACGGCCTTGGCGCTCTCAACTCGCTAGGCTGGTCTTTGGGCATTATTGGCAACCCCGCCCTAGTCAATCTGGACGGTCTAAGCGCCCTCTCCTCTGTGGGCGGGGTTGTGACAATCGGCGTTAACAACGCCCTCGCCAGCCTGGACGGCTTGAGCGCACTCACCTCGGTGGTCGGGTGGTTGAGCATCACATGGAACGACGTGCTCACAAATCTGGACGGGCTGAGCGCTTTCACCTCGCTGGGTGAGGGCTTGGAAATCTCCTTTAACGACGCCCTTACAAACCTGGACGGGCTGAGCGGCATCACCTCTGTGGGCCAGACCTTGCACATCGAAGGCAACGCCGCCCTCACCAACCTTGACGGCCTTAGCAACATCAACTCGGTGGGTTGGGACTTGGAGATCCGCTTCAACGATGCCCTCACCGACCTGGACGGGCTTGTCGCTCTTACTTCGGTGAGTGAAGACTTTCATATATACGGCAACGACGTTCTTCCCGACTGCGAGGTGTGCGACGTTCTGGACCAGCTCACCAGCACTCCCACGTCGATACATGTCGAATCCAATCTCGACGACTCCTGCACGCCGGTTCCAGCGGGCTGTCCGTAAAAAAACATTACGAGAGTATGGGGCGTCCGGTTACTCCACGTAGCCCAGCGCGCGCAGTGCTTCGATCATCTCTTTTGACGGTTCGGTCTTTCGACGAGAGGTCTTCATGATTTGCTTTACGAAGCCTTCGAAGCGTTTTTTCAGGGGGTGACTATTGGGCATGGGGCGGGGGGCGAGTTCGCCCGGGTCCGTTTTCAGATTGAAGACGGAGTACTCTCCGTTCAAGTAAAACAACTTCTCGTCGCCGTTCCATTGAGCAGCGGTCGTGGCCGTGAGTTTGTCACCGAACAGCTTGCTCAGGAGGCCGTCCGGATATCCCGCAGCGCGTACGGGGCGGGGGATGTCTCTGAGCGCACCATCGAGGGCCAGATCGTAAGACGCTAGCGCAGTCATGGGTCTGGAGGTTTTGAAGGAAGAGGAGGGAGTCGAAGACGCGAAAACCAGAGGCACGCGGGTGTCGGGCTCGTATACAAAAATCCCGTGGGAGAGGAGATCGTGCTCGCCGAGGAACTCACCGTGATCGCTGGTGACGATCAGGCGATGCGGCCTCCTTGTCGTGCCGCGCTTCTTCAGTATTTCGAGCACCCGACCCAGGGTGTTGTCCGCTCTCCACACAGCGTAGTCATAAGAATCGTTTGCGTGAGCCAGGAAGTTCTTCTTCTCCTCATCGGTCATCTCGTCCCTGAAAAATCGCGGATAGGGGTTGTCGGGAATTCTGGGTCGGTTGTCCAGGAACGGGCGCGGTTGTACCCATTCGAGATCATTCGGGACGGGTAGCCAGGGATGGTGAACGTCGGCGATGTTGATGAACAGGAAGAGAGGGGCATCGTCGGTTACTTCTAAAAGCGCGCTCTTCAGCGCGGCCACGAGGTCGTCTCCGTAGAGATCTCCGAACTGTCTGGATTCGCGAAGTACCTGAAAACCGCGATCCAGGCCGGTGGCCGCCCATCGCGAAACCACCGGGTTGCCGGATACCATCACGGTCCTGTATCCCCGGTCGCGCATTCTCTGCGCAAGAGTTGGAATGTTCCCGGTCAGGGGGCGAACCGGATCGCCCCACAGGGAGACCGAGTCCACTCCGTCGGGTTTGAGAATGCAGTCTGCGCCGTGGACCGGCACCTCCTCGCCAGTGAAGTAGCTGGCGTGGCTCGGGAGGGTCCATGTGCCTGGCGAGTAAGCGTTGCAGGTTGCCAGGACGCCCGGTTTTTCAGCGAGGGCATCGAGCACCGGTGACGTGGGGCGGTTGTGGCCGCACATGGACAGACGATCAGAGCGAACCATGTCCATGACTATGAAAACCACATCGGGCTGTGTCGAATAGGGATCGCCCGTCAGCTTGTACGCTATCCCCGCGGCGACCAGCCCGAGCAGGACGACGCCGGTGAACGCGATGCCGATTCGGGGTGTGGTGGACCTGCGGGTCACTGGTTCTCCGTCGCCAGTTTTTCTCCTTCTTTCTTGAACGGCGAGTAGCCCGTGCCGATGCCGAATATGTCTATTTCCAGTTTGCCAAAAGCGTTCAGCTGATCGGCAGACAGGATGTTTCCGAAGTCTGCGGTGGCGTTATGGCGAATATCCAGAAGGGCGGAGAAGTAGCTCTCGTCGGTGCCCGGTACGTTGTTGTTAAAGAGTTTGGGGAGGAGCTGGTTGGCGACACTCTTTATGTCCTCGCCCGAGCGCATGACGTTTCCGATGTACTCGACCAGCTCGGGATCCTCCTGTCGAGCTGCCGTGAGCACGTCCATGACATCCTCTTTTGCCTTGTCCATCAAGTTGGCGACGCGACGCCGCTGCAGATCGGTGAGCTGGATCTTGTCGCCGATCGAATCTATGTCGCGGCCCGCGAAAGATCCCAACGGACCCGCGCCCTGCGCTCCCCCTTGCAGTTTCCTGTCGATGAGCGCACCCAGTCCCAGGTCGGATAGATCTCCCGCCTCCAGGCTGTCCAGGCGTTTGGAGTTTGCCCGCGCCTTGAGAAGGATCGCGCCGATGCGGTCATCCAGCGCCTCTAACCGGTCCGTGAGGTCGGCCATGTCGGCCGACATCTTCTTCATTCTCGTTGCAGCGGATCTTGTGGCGCCGTCAGGGTGTGCCAGATCCAAGACCTCGTCTTCCAGCCGGCCGAGCCGGCTCCGGATCTGACCGACGGCTGTTACAAGATAGATGCCGAGTCCGGCGGTGGTGATGAGCAGCAGCACCAGGAGGACGGTCTCGATCTTTTTCCATGCGGTAGTGTTCATGAGCGTAATCCTATGAGCTTCACTCGATATAGCCAAGCCCTCTGAGTTTCTCCTTGAGTGCGTCGTTCATTGCGGAAGGGACGGGCGCTTGCGAGAAGAACGGGTTCGGCCCGTGGGTATTGACCTTCGTCGGGGGATGGGACCCCAGGAATTTTCGATCGATGGACTCCATGACGGTCTTTCCGGGCATGTCCCGTCCCACGGGAGTTCCCATCAGCGTGAGAATCGTCGGCGTTACGTCGAACACATTTGGCGCGGGGATCTTGCCTCGGCCGGCGAGGACGCCGCCCATAATGAAGACGCCGTCGGGGGCTTCCTCATGTCCCCCCGAACAGATGCGGTTGTAATGGTTGGATGATGACGGATCGTAGTTTGCGTTCGCCTCGTGGCCGTGGTCCGAGACCACCATGATCGTCGATGATTCCAGAGGATAAAGCTTCATCAAGCGTCCGAGAATTTCATCCATGTAAACGTAGTATCGGCGAATGACCTTTTCGTATCTGGCGATATCCTCCTCGCGGACGTTTTCAAATTCGCCCGGCTCGAAGTACTTCCAGAAATGATGTTCGGCAGCGTCGAGACCGTTCAGGTAGAGCGCCCCGAAATCGGGTTTGTGTTTTTCCAGGGCAACCAGGCCGGAGTCGATGAACGATCGGTCGATGAGGTAGGCAAACTTGAAAATGGACAGGATGTCTTCCTTGTCCACGATGCCGTCTTGCGCGAGTTCTTCTCGTTGCTTTGCGTCAAGCTCGAAAAAACGATCGATGATCGCCGCATCGATTTTGGAAGACAGTCTCAGGTGATCTTTCAATTCCGTGGCCAGGGAAGGGGGCCAGGTGGTTTTGGGATCGATTTTGTCATCGTCGGCGGCAGGTTTCAGATCCAGCGCGATGCGGTAGTTCTCCTTGCGCAGCGTGCCGGCCTGATCGGAGATGACGAAGCCGTTCACCTTCTGGGCGGGGTACGACGCCCACCAGCCGATCACCCCGACGGTCTTTTCGTGTTCGGACAGGATGTTCCACACGGCCTTGACCTTGCGCATGTTGCTCGTGACCAGCACCTTTTCGTCCGTGCCCCGGACCTTTGCGGTGAACCCTTCGATACCGTGTTTTTTTGGCGCAAACCCCGTCGCGATGGTGGTCCAGATGAGTGGGGAGAGGGTGGGTTTGTAGGTCTTTAAAGGAGATCTCACGCCGTGGTCGATCAGCTTTTTGAAGTTGGGAAGGAGTCCCTCTTTCAGGAGCGGATCCATCAGATCCCACGTGGCGCCGTCCACTCCGAACAGGAGGAGCCTGCTGTCGACTTTTTTCGGAGCCGATCGTTCAGAAGAGTCCGATCCGGAACACGCGCAAAGGGCGGCTGCCGCAAAGATTGACAGCAGAGCTATGGTTCGGAGGTGTGACACCCGGAAAGATGTATCAGCTTACCGGTTTCTGCTCAATTTCAGACTTTGCATGTGCGGATTATGGTGTGATGAGCAATTAGTCAATATACTCTCCTGCGATGAGCGTCGAAACGGAAACCGTGCCACATAGCGAAGAAGCAAAGCGGGAGGCCCGGCCCAAACGCCTCGCGTTTGTGATCGCTTTCGCGATTGTGATGATCGTGCATCTCGCGCTCACGTTTTACGTCGAGAGACCCCGGGTTATCTTCAGTAACGATCCGATCTCATGGCTCGATTTCGACACTCACATCGCGCAGGTCTGGCGCGTGACCGAAGCCCTCGACGGATGGGGCAAGAGCTGGGCGTACGATCATCAGTTGCTGGCCGGGCACCCCAATGGAATCATTTTCAATGCGGACAACAAGGGGTGGGAGCTGTGGACCTTCGCGCTCTGGAAGCTGGGGCTTCCCAGGGGGCTGGCTTTCAACATGTTCATTCTCCTGTCCCACATCCTGGTCCCCTGGGTCGTGTTCGCCTCGGCCAGGTTGTTCAGGCTCGACAGATGGGCGGCGCTCCTGGCGATGACCATGGGGATGTCCATCTGGTTTTTCGACGGTTTTCCCCGGTGGTGCACCTGGATAGGGATGACCTCCTGGGCCATGGCCGGGTACCTGTCGCTCCTGCCGATTGCACTGCTGTATCGATTTCTGGATGACGGCAAGGCCTGGCGCGCGGCAGCCTGCGCGGTGGTGCTCGCGGCAGCCCACCTCGTGCATCCGTATACCTTCGCGGTGGCGGCGCTGCCCATGCTTGCAATGTACGCTCGGTCTTTCAGGCAGATATCCATCAGGCGGCACGTGGGGGTCTGGGCAATCGCCGCGTTCACCCTTGCCGCCAACTCTTACTGGTTGATCGTCGCGCTTCGGTTCTGGCACTACATTCTGGATTCCGGGTACTGTTTTCAGGGAGGGGTGGGATATCTGCTCACGGACTACCTTGGGTTGATCGGCGCGGATCCGCTGGTTTCCGGCGTGCTGAGCAACCGTACGGCGTTTCGGCTGATCGGTATCCTGGGATCGATCATCACCCTGTATTTCTGGAAAAAGAAGCGGGACGATCGATTTTTGCCCTTCGCTGTGGCGCTGGGCGCCACCTTCGCCGTTACATATCTCGGGAGCTATGTGTGGCTCACCAAGCAGGTTCAACCGTATCGCTTCATACTGCCCGCTATATTCCTGACGGTGATCCCCGGCGCGAACTTCCTGGCGCGAGCTATTCGATCGAAGAGCCTGCGCAAGTTGCCACGCCTGGCGTACGTGGTCATGGGGATCATGCTCTTCGTCACGGTTCCTGCTCTGGCCAGGGACGTGCTTTACTTTTTCCCCGGGTTCCTTCCCTCCCTCAAGCCGCTGCACGAGGTGATGCCCGTGCCCACTGGAGATCAAAAGGTGTTCGGCAAGAATCTTCCGGGGGCCGGTTTCCACAAGCAAATGGATTTGCGGCACGAGCCGCACTACCAGGATATGAACGACGTCACCCGTTTTCTCATCGAGAACGACGACGGACAGGGCAGGGTGCTGGTGGAATGGTACGTGCTCGGCGAGCATCTGGCCTGGAGAACAAAGTCCCAGATATTGGGAGGTTTTCACGAGCGCAACCTGATGCACACAGCGGCGGATCTCTTCCGGCGGGACGAGGAGGGCGATCTGCCTACCGAGGAGCTGCGCATCTATTTAGAGGACTACGCGGTCAAGTGGGTGATAATGACTTCTGCCAAGAAGCTCGAGGACAACACCGACCTGCTCGAGCCCCTCGGGGGGATTCCGCCCTACGACGATGAGGGGATACCGCGTCACCGGGTTTACAAGACAAAGGTGCCGGTCAGTTTCTTCGCCGTGAATGACGGAAGGGTGGAGGCGTCCATGAACCGTCTGGAGGTAACGGGCACGCGACCCGACGAGGACGTGGTGTTGCGGTACCACTGGCTGGAGACCCTGGTGTGCGAGAACGAAGCCTGCGCGGTCGAGCGGGAACCCATCGATCACGATCCGGTGGGTTTCATCCGTGTGCCCGCACCCCATCCGTCGGATTTTGTTATTGTAAACGGTTACTAGCGCGGTGTTTTTTAAGTCTGAGAAATTTCTTTCTACTTGTTCAGACGAGATTTACACTTAAGAATATAGATGATGTGGTACATGCACACGAGCGACGGTTCACAGGTCGATAAACGAGATTATTGAGAAAGAGGTAACGAAAATGAAACGCTTTACATTACTGCTCGCATTACTCCTGGTGGTTCTTGTCGGATCGGGCATGGTCGGATGCGACGATGAGGGAAGTTCCGGCAGCGACTCGGATGCGGATGGAGATGCCGACACCGACACTGACACTGACACCGACACTGACACCGACACCGATACCGGCCCGTGCGAAGTAACCGCGCAATGGGGCGGCGGCGTCTTCAGCAACGGCAGTAATGTGGCAAACTTCAACATTACCGGTCTTTTTGATGGCGATAGCGACGGCGTTGTCGATGATACAGAAGCCCCGTTCACGTTGGAAGAGATCTTCTGTGCGGGTTATCAGACGGTCATATTTGCAGTCAGTGACGAGGACTGCCCACCATGCGGCGTCAGATATGGAGAGCTTGCCGCGACTTCCTTTTTTGATGATATTACCGCGCAGAATTCAGTGATGTTGATGTTCTACAGTGGTGGGCTCGGACAACAAACAAGAACAGCACTGGAGAATTACGAGTACTTCTCGGGGCACTACGGCTTCGATCCGGGCTACTATTCGGGGGTTCCGGCCAGTAATTTCTTCAGTTATTCCTACTACCCGAACATGGCCGTCGTCGATCTGAACACGGGAATTATACTCAGGGTCGACTACTACGCCGGCGACGGTGATGTGATGACGGGGCCGGAGATAATTCAGCTGGTCACCGACGCCAACCTGGGAGAGTAATCGTTCCCTGAAATGGGGGTAGTGAACGATGAACAGAAATCATCTCTTTATTTTGACGGTTGCGTTTTTCTGTACCGCCGGCTGCTCGGACGGTTCGCCCGGCGGCCTCGACGGTGGGACGGATGGTGATACCGACGGCGACACCGACGGCGACACTGACGGCGATACCGACGGCGACACAGATGGCGATACTGATACCGACACGGATACAGATGCTGACACCGACACTGATACCGATTCCGATACGGGTGGAGATACCGGGGCCTACTGCCTGGACGAGTGCGTGACCTGCGACGAGGCCGACGATCAGTGCTGCGGGGGCTACGCTTGTATTCAGGATTGGGACGGTTACGTCTGCATGCCCGATCCCCTGCCCGACCCCGAGTCCCTGTGCTCCTCCGTCAACCCCGTTCCGGATACCGGATGCAGTATCGCGGGGCTCATGTGCCCGCTGGGTGGGATGACAACCTGTTTCTGCACCTGCGATTACACGTGGAAGTGCGCGTACTGACGTCAAACACGTTGACAATCACTGCTCGTTCGCGCGAGCATCACAGATGAAACTGTTGGCTCTTTTTTCGACGAGCAGGGAGTAGAAATGGTCTTCCAGACTCAGGGCACGATAAAAAAGGCCGTCAAGGCGGTCGCTGCGGTGATCAAGAGTCTCGGGGTCGATCCCGAGAAGAGTGAGATCAAGGCGGTGGAAGGTGGCGCGGCATGGCAAATTGCCAAGGGTTCCGCAGATGTGATGATCGCGATCAATCCCGGGCAGGACGGGTCGACAGCCCGCTTGCGGGTCGTTTCCCCCATCGTCAAATTTGATCCTGATCTTCCATTGGGCCTCGCGGAGCGCCTGTTGGAGCTCAATGGAGCCTGGCTTCCGGGGATCGCATTCGGCACGCTCAGCGGAAAGATAGTGGCGCTGGTGGCCGAGCGCAGTGTGGAGTATCTGGACAGGGCCGAGGTGGAGGAGATGCTGGCTGTGATCGGTCATTACGCCGACAAGTACGACGATCTTCTGGTAGACGAATTCGGGGGCACCCGGGTGTGCGATCTCAAATAGGACATCACGCTGCGGCGATCGCGATCGCTCTTTTCCTCATCCCTTCATGGATGTTCGGCCACGACATGCAGGTTTCTTCCGAGCTGTGGGCGCAGGGCTATTCCGTTCCCGCAAGTGACGGATCCCTGATCTCGCGCAGAAGGCTGGTAGAGGATCTTCATCTGGCCGCGTGGAATCTGTTGCCCGGGTCGGACGACCCCTACTACCAGGGGCTCCGGCTTTCAGTGGAGATGTCCCTGAGGCTGGACACCGATTTCTCGATCTCACAAAGCGAGAGTGATTCATCCATAGCGGATGCGTATATTCCGGGGCTCACCCCCATGCAGATGGACATGATGTTCGTGTATCTGGACGCGCGAGGGTTCTGGGAAGGGGTGCTGGATGTTCGCGCGGGCAGGCAGATCCGCGTGGACACCATCGGTTTCTTTGCTTTTGACGGAATTGAGACCGTGCTCCACCTTCCGGGCTATCTGGCTGTGTCCACCTACCTTGGTTACGAGGTGAAGGGTGGACATCGACTCGGGTACGACCAGCTCGAGCTCGACGGCGTGGACTCGGGCGGCCGGGACGGGATGGATCCCGGCACGTATTCCGACAGGGAAGATCCGGATTCGGAGATGGTCTTCGGGACCGAGGTTTCGTGGTATCCCCGATCGTGGCTCGACGTGGGCGCGGCGGTCCGCGTCGTCGGGTTGTCAAAGGAGATCTCGTCACAACTTTTTGGCGGCAGGCTGGACGCGGGCACGGATCCGTTGAGGTTTCACGGCAGGATCATGTGGAGCCCCATGCTCGATAGGCGCGACGATCTGTCCGCCGCAGTTGCGGAGGGAACCTTGCTTCGGGAGGCCGACGCGGAGATCACGGTTACCCCCGTCGACGCCCTCGCCCTGAGCGCCGAGTACCACCTGTTTCGGCCGATGTTCGCCGCCGATTCCATTTTTAACGTTTTCGATCTGGCCCCGAGGAGGGATCTGGGTGGACGTCTGGAGGTCTTTCCCGGCGGGAAGGTCTCCGTTGCCACCTGGGCATACGCGCGGATGGCCGACCAGAGCGCGGGCCTGAGCGGCGAGGAGATCGACGCAACAGTCTCCGGAGTCGGCGGGGGTTTCGGCGGAAATTACAGAACTCTGTCCAATCGTTTTTCGTCCAGGGTAAGCGCCCTGCGGGAATGGGGAGAGAGCAGGGTGGGCGCCGAGATAGGCGGCGGACACGGATTCGTATCCGGGCGCCTCTGGCTTGGCTTGAGATTGTCGTACTGGCACATCGACGATGACTATTCCGAACGTTTCAGCGGAGATCTGTTCGGATACATGGCCTCGGCTCGTTTCAGGTTGTTGAAGGGAGCCCACCTGGCCGGCGAGCTGGAAAACTATTTCAGCGAGGGAGAAGATCCACGGGTCGTCGTCCTCGCTCTTTTGCAATTGGATCTGTGGAGATGATGCGAAACCGGATAGCATTAACGGTGGCTGCCGCGCTCCTTGTTCTGGGGATCTGCGTCGGGGCGACCGATCTCAGGGGAATCTCGCTGGAGCTACTTCCGGTGGGGCAAACGTCGGTGGGAGATGTTCACGGGTTGCACGCCCCTGGCAAGCCCGCCTGCGTAAAATGTCACCCCCGGGCCAATACCTCCCGATGGGCCTCTGATCGATTGGTTCCGGATATGAGCACTTGCGCCGAGTGTCACGAATCGGCAGTCGGGGTCACGGTGTTCACCGAACTCACCGCCGACTGCAGAAAATGTCACACCAGGCTCAAGGCCGGTGAGCGCCCGCATCGCGGTGAGTATCCGCGTCCGAACATAAGGTTCTCGCACAAGGCGCACAAGATTCTGGGTTGCGCATCATGCCACCAGGGGGCGCATCGCAGGCAGCAAGATTCTCCAGGTCGCGACGTGGTGGAAATGAAGGCGTGTTATCGGTGCCATGAAAGGGAATCCGGCGCATCGTCCAGGTGTCGCACGTGTCACCTCATTCATCCCGACGGCCGCATGATCACCAATTTCGGCGATGCCGTCCTGACTCCGCCAGGCTGGTTGAAGGGTCCGTCCCACGGGGAGGACTGGGTCGGGCGACACGCTCCCACCGCCGGGGCCGACTCGGATTTCTGCTCCTCGTGCCACAGGGAGAAGTTCTGCCAGGATTGTCATACGGGAAGGCTGCGACCGAGGATCGTGCATCCGGGCGACTGGCTGTCTTCCCACGGCGTCAGCACCAGGATGGGCAACCCTCGTTGTGCCGGTTGCCACAAGTCCCAGTCTTTCTGCCTTACCTGCCATCGCCGGGCGGGGGTCGCTCCGGATTCTCCGTCAAGGGCAGGTCCGTCGAGCGCCGGGAGTTTTCACAAGAATCAGAGTCCCGCCAAGATCTGCAGGAGGGCGAGGTACGACATCGCCGCGTGCGTGTCGTGTCACTCCGAGAGTTCCTGCATCCAGTGTCACGCGGTCATCAATCCGCATCCGGCCGGATTCGCAAAGCGTTGCAAGCCACTCGTCATGAAAAACCAGCGGGCTTGCGTGAAGTGCCACTCGGATAGCATATGGAGGCGTTGTAAGTAGAGAGCGTTCGAGGGCGGGGCAGTCTTGACCTGCGGCGGTCTTTGGTCCATAGATAATTCGAAATCGTGCTACCGGAACCCAATTTCGTATCAGGGGTCCAGATCGGTGGGCTTCAGGTTTCCTCGAATGGTGCAACATGTTTGAATCTATAAACGTACTGATGTTGGCAGCGCTCGGGTTGGGGTTGACTCATACGGCCATAGGCCCGGATCACTATCTTCCCTTTGTCGTTCTGGCTCGCTCCGAGGGCTGGAGCCTGAAGCGGACCCTTTTCTGGACGTTCCTGTGCGGCGTGGGCCACGTGGGGTCATCTGTCGTGGTGGGCGGGCTCGGAATCGGCCTGGGCTGGAGCCTGTCCGGTATGGAGTGGTTCGAGGGAGTTCGCGGCGATCTGGCGAGCTACGTGCTGATGGGGTTCGGCGCGGTGTATATGTTGTGGGGGATCTTTCAGGCGCGCAGGGGAGGGCACACCCACGTTCATGTTCATGCGGACGGCACCGTTCACAAGCACGCTCACGATCACGGCAAGGGCGCGAACGATGACGGTCACGAGCGCACGGCCCACGAGGATACCGGACACGTGAGGCAACACCGGCGCACTCTCTGGGTTATCTTCATCATCTTTGTGCTCGGTCCCTGCGAGCCGCTCATACCGCTCTTGCTGGTTCCGGCGTCCGAGCACAGTATCGCGGGGATCGCCGCGGTGGCAGGTGTCTTCGCGGTAGCCACCATAGGCACCATGCTGACGGCGGTCACCTTCGGTTACATGGGTCTTCGCTTCGTAAATTTCGGTTTCCTGGAGAAGTACGTTCACGCTCTGTCGGGTGGAGCCATCCTGGTGAGCGGGCTTCTCATCCAGGTGCTGGGCATATAGCGCCGCTTCAATTTCACCCGTCAATTTTCAGTCGAAGAGGCACTGGCTTCGGAGATTTGTCTTGCCCAACGTTTTGGGGACCTATATAAAATCGAATTCTTCAAACGAACTGGGCTCACAAGGAGCTCAGGCCGAAGCCGGATATGGAGGTATTAATTGAACGAACTCGCCAAGTATCTTTTCGAGAACCTGATTGTGGACTTTGAGGGAGAGGTTACGCCCGAGATGGTAAGAGGGTTTCTTCGAAAGGACGAGAGTCCCGTGGCCAGGGCCCTGATGCAGAAGATTATAGAAGAAAATGGGATCGACGATCTCCTCATCGCCGTTGCTGACTGCCTCAAGGCCGATCTCTCCACCGGCATCGCCCCCCCCGTCATTCGTGGACACCTCCTGGGCTATTCGGATTCTTGAAGACCAATGAGCCCGCTGGCCAGGCTTGTCGTGCTCCTCGCCTTTTCGGCGGTGGCATCGATCGGTTGTGCGCCTCCATATAAAGTCGATCCGGACGCGGCTCCTCCACCCGGCCCCTACCCGGTGAGCGCCGATCCCGTCGAAGGGGAGGCGGGTGTCTTCATCGACAAGGTGCTCCGCACCGAGTTCAGCGACCACATCGACGGCCACGGCATCAAGAGATCCGTGTTCAGGTTGGGATCCGGCCCGGTGAGCATGTGGGTGATGTCCTATTACGATCCGGTTCGTGGGAAGTTGGTGGTCTGGCCTTCATCCCTCCTGCGAAAGAACGCCGTATGGGTGTTCGAACTCAAGGAGGGCCTCACGGGTCTGGAGGGCAACCCCGTGGAGCCGGGGATCATCACGTCATTCAGAACAGGCGCGGAAACCGGCGACAACATGCCGTTCCCATGGACCTACTACGACAACGATGTGGAGCACATTTTCAACGCCCGCTGCGCCTCGTGCCACGGGGGTGCTTCGCCCATAGTCGGACTTTCCCTGGAAAATGTGGACGGCATCTGGCAAACGGCCCTGAACGTACCAGCGGACGGATGGTCGGGATGGGATAGAATAGTCCCGTCCCGCCCCGGTGAGAGCTACCTCGTCTACAAGATCATCGGCGACCGTCGCATTGTCGGTAAGCAGATGCCCAGGATTCTTATGGAAGGCGAACAAACCCAGCCGCTTTCTCAAAAAGAGATGGAGACCATCTCCGACTGGATCGCCTCAGGCACGCTGCTATCAACGCAATAAAAAAAGTGTCTGACCCCTAAAAAAGCAAAGTAATTACGGCTTTTTCCGACTGTTCATGTCGATACGCGCCCTCTCAAATGACCCTGACCCCCTTGGGCGGAGGGTACATATATTCTGCATTATTAAAGGTTTGTTAAAACCAGTTACCCAATGTGTGGGGATTTATGCTACTTTTCATATTTCACATTTCATTCTAAAGTCATGTTCACAAGGGGGATGGTAATAGATGAAATTGTAGAAAAGATGGAGACTTCCAGGCAAGGGTGCTCCTTTTGGGTTAACGTCTGTTGAGTAAGCGATGCGGAGGTATGGGGGATGAATGACGAGAAAATAGCCGGGGACGAGGAGGATCTGCGGGAGAGCGAGAATAACCTCATAGATCTGGCCGAGAACTTGCCCGATGGAATGCTAATAGCGGACGCCGGTGGGGTAATCCTGTACGCCAACAGTCGACTTGCAGAGATCACAGGATACAGCGTCGAAGAACTGTCAGGCATGAACGGTTTCGAGAAGCTGACGCGTCCAGAGGATATACCCAAATACAGAAAAATCATGGAGCGCAGGATGAGGGGTGAGGCGCATCCAGCCACCTACGAGCGGATCATTGTCAGGAAAGATGGTTCAGAGGCCACTGTCGAATTCTCTACAACCAGGACCAGGTGGAAGGGCGCAGTTGTCCCCCTGGCAATAATCCACGACATCACCGACCGCAAGCGAGTGGAGAAACGCCTGGCGCACCTCACCCTGGTATTGCGCGCTGTTCGAAGCGTCAACCAGTTGATCACCAAGGTGAAAGATCGCGAGAAGTTGCTTCGGGGCGTCTGCAAAGTCCTCACCGAGGATCGAGGTTATTTCAATTCATGGATCGCGCTTCTGGACGAGAAGCAAAGAGCGACTGCCTTGTTCGAGTCCGGCCTGGAAGCGAGCTTCGGGCCCATGGTCGAGCGGCTCAAACAAGGAAATCTTACCCGTTGCGCGAGAGAGACGCTCAGACAAAAAGGAGTTGTTGCGATCGAGAATCCGGGCGTCGAATGCGGCGACTGCCCGCTTGCCGGTCAGTACTCGGGAAGGGGAGGGCTGTCGGCAAGACTTGAGCACGAAGGCGTGGTCTACGGAATCTTGACTGTATCCATCCCCGTGGAATTCGCACGGGACGAGGACGAGCTGTCTCTTTTCAAGGAGGCCGCCGACGACATCGCATTCGCCCTGCACACCATGGAGGTCGAAGACGATCGCAGACGGGCGGTGGAGGCGCTGGGTGAGAGTGAATCTAGGTATCGTTCATTGGCTGACGACGTCCTTGACACATCATCGGTCGGTATCTTCATTCTCGACTCTGATTTCCGGGTCGTCTGGGTGAACCAGGCGTTGGAGCGCTATTTTGGCCTGCGGCGGAAGGAGATTGTCGGGAAAGACAAGCGGCAACTCATCCGGAAGCGGATCAAGAATAGTTTTGAGGATCCGGCATACTTTTCCGAGAAAGTGTTTGCCACATACGATGACAATACCTATGTCGAGAACTTTGAGTGCCACATACTCCCTGCCAGCGACCGGGAAGAACGCTGGCTCGAGCATTGGAGCCAGCCCATCCTATCTGGTCTCTATGCTGGTGGTCGGATAGAGCATTACAGCGACATCACCGATCGCAAGCAGGCCGAGAAGGAGAAGGCGGTGCTCGAAGCTCAGCTCCTCCAGTCCCGAAAGATGGAGTCGGTAGGTCAGCTGGCAGGGGGCGTGGCTCACGATTTCAACAATCTGCTGACGGTTATTCTGTCGTCGTGCTCGTTCATGGAAGACGATCTGCATGAGGGAGATCCGCTGCTGATGGACGTGCGCGAGATCAAGGGCGCGGGCGATCGCGCCGTGGCGCTGACGCGGCAGCTCCTGGCATTCAGCCGTCGGCAGATGCTTCAGACCGAGGTGG
>JAUVDV010000196.1 GCA_030595125.1 Deltaproteobacteria bacterium | reverse complement strand
ATTTTACTGAAGCATGTCATTGTAGATCGGCGAGCCAATTTGGAACGCCGGCAATTAACAGAGGACATTCGTACGGTTTCCGTCCAGTACGAACACTGAATCCCCCACCACAACCCGACGCGGGGGTCGACGCGGGGAAGTAACGTGTCCACCACCGGGTCAAGTTCTGACCAACGCTGAAAAACGATTTCCTTTGCGGACGATGACTCAGATGATCGGTCGCAAGACCACGGGCATGAAGATCAACACAAAGACAACAATGCAGAGTATCCCGATGCCCCGATGCGTGGGCGAGAGCGTGTCATCGTCAGTGGGTGGATGCTTGAACCCCCGCTTGCGGTGAAAGAGCGCGAGTAACCCGCCCAGGAAGATCCACTGCATGCCGGGCAATGAGGACAAAAAGACGTTCTCCCCGATCATGCCCCGGTTGACCGCGTTCCAGGCCTCGTAACCCATGACGCAAAAGCCCAGCCCGAAGAGCGATCGGTGAAACAACCTGGACACCCGGGCGTGGATGTCGCCGAAGAGCGCGTAGAAGATGTGCCCCCCGTCGAGCTGCCCGATGGGAAACAGGTTGAGCATTGTGACCAGCAAACCCACCCAGCCGGCCCATGCGATGGGATGAAGGATCACGTCGTGACCTTCGGGTATGGATCCCACGACAACCCACTTGATAAACATGTAGAGAATGGATTGCCCTTCCATGAGTCCCTGCGCCGGGATCGGCTCCACCGGGGACAGGCTCAGCCCCAGGAACAGCGCGGGCACCGCCACGATCATACCGGCGAGAGGACCGGCGGCGCCGACCTCCATGAGCGCATTGCGCGACTTGATCCTCCCGCGCATCATGATCACGGCTCCGAAGGTTCCAAGGAGCATCGGATAGGGCGCGGGAATGAAGTACGGCAACGATGCGTCGACCCTGTTCAAACGGGCCATGGTGTAGTGACCGAACTCGTGGGCGAGGAGGATGCCCATCAGGGTGGCCATGTAGGACAGACCGTTCGTTGCGGAATCCATCCAGGCGGACGGGGGAACGCTCTTCCCGGTGAGCATCGTGTATTTGATGAGCATCGTGTCTGCGATGAGCATCTGGATCCCGCTGCCCGCACAGAAGACCGTCAACAGAGTTAACAAGAACAGGGCGATGTTCAGCGCCGGGCCGGACCTTTTTTTGTTCTCTTCCCGGCGTTCTTTTTCAGGGGGTGTTTCGCTCACCTTTCGCCTCGATCCATCGCCCGTTTCATTGTTTGAAGCAGCGCGTCTATCCGGTGGTCCACCGTCACCCCGCAGGCCTCCACCACGCACCCTCCGGAACCGACCGACTGGTCTTCCACCACGCTGAACCCACGGGCCGTCGCCAGATCGTCGATCCGAGAGACGGCACGGTCTTCCGGGTGAACGCGGATGACCGCCGGATTCAGGTCGCCGATCTGCTCCATGGCACGCTCGTATATCCCGTTCAGCACGACGGGATCGGTGGCGATCTTTTCGGCGACGATGCGCGTGGCCATCGCAACCGCGAGATCGATCACCTTGCGACGCGATCTCGAGAGGATCTCGCCGGCAAGAGGGCCGTCTCTCAGGATCTCCTCGATCTCCTTGTTGGGCTCTTCGCCAATTCTCCTGGGCCTGACCTTCAGATCCGCCGCCTTGATGATCCTGCCCATCAACCACCTCCCGCCAGAAGCGTCCGTATCCTCGAGCGCATCTCACTGGGCTCGCCGGTTTCCACCGTGGCCTGGGCCAGGCGGGCCATTCGCAGGAGTTTTTTTCCGTCCCCCTCGCGCAGTCTGGCAGCCAGGGCTTGTGCACCGTCCATGCTGCGGCACATGGCGATGGCCAGCGCCGCGAGGCCCTTTTCACGATCGTCCCCCGCGCCAGCAGGAAGTATTGAATCGTCCATGGCAGATCCGATCTTGGAAATGATATCGGGCTCGGTCCATACGCGATTCGCCCAGGAAGGCGGCGCCGTAGCCGGTTTCTTGTCAATGGCAGATTCGATGGCGACGGCCATGTCCCGGGGCTCCACGCCATCCTCGATCACACGGAGAATCTGCTCGGTGGCGGCAATGTTTTCCACGGACAATACGTTCCAGCGATTCGCGCCGGATCGATGCCCACGAGCGTGCGCAACCGCCGCTGTCACCAGTACGCGACCGCCGCGACCGAGAAGGCGTGAGACTGCGTCACGATCGCTCATCGAGCGCTTGGGATCGGACGAATTCATGGAACGGACGATAGGTCAAACGGCGTTGAAACGTCAAACGTTGAAGTTACACCAGCTCGGGCAGCAGGTACATTCTCACCGTGTTTTCCAGTACGGGTGGAGGCGGCGCCATGTACGGTGACGGGTATGCGGCGAGTTCTTTCCTCCACTGAATCTCCCGCATCATGCCCTCGAGGATCTGTCGACGCCGATTCTCCAGAAAATCCCCGAGCAGCGAACGATGGGCACGGGGCATATTTTCGAAATGGATTCCCGAGCCGATGGTTTTTTCGCTCACCGCCTCGAACATGATC
>JAUVDV010000194.1 GCA_030595125.1 Deltaproteobacteria bacterium | reverse complement strand
GCGCCATATTGTCATAGTCTCGTCTACCGTCGGCTCGATTGTCGTCTGGACCGGAGCGCCGGCCTGAGGCACGGCCCCGATCGTACCCTCCGCGTCGTGGTCGCCGCGAAGACGTATTTGCGCGAGCGACACGGTTGATCGGTCCCCGTCGTCGTACGCGATGCCGTACTCACCATCGCTTATGGCAGAAACCGAGCCGGGATAGAATTGTCCCATGCCCCATTGTGCCAGGACGCGTGACCCGACCTCAACCTCGGACTGGTCCGGAAGAGCATCGAGCACGATTTGAGTCGGCGTGCAGCACTTCGTGTCGCCATCGTCGTAGACGATGAGATAGCCATCTGCACACGTTTCGGCGATCGTTCCATGGTGCCAGCTGTTCTCGACCCACTCGGCAAACACGACCGTTCCGTTCGGAAGCGTCGGCTGGGCCATGACCGAGAACACCGGAAAGAGGAGAAAGCCAGCTACGATGAGAGACATTTTTCTGTACACGATTGATTCTCCGTTTTGCGATTGTACCATGAACTGTTGCTATCTGGTCGACACCGCATGGCGACCGCAGGGCAAACGCATATGGGCACCAGATTGGAGCAAACGGGTATTTTGCCACGTTGTCTGTGAATGGGAAGAGTTCTCTCACGGAGGCACGGCGACACAGAGATGGATGAGAATCATCAATGGACAACTCTGAGCAATAATCTCCGCGTCTTCGTGCCTGCTATGTAAGAATAGGTCAACCCCTTTTCATGTGCTTTGACGAGGGAAGATAAAAGGGGCGTAAGTACGACCACTCTGCTATTCGATCGTGTCCTCGTCTCCGAAGACAGACCATGTTACATATTCGAGGAGACGGATCACTCTCTGTGCCGGTGCTCTCACCACTCACGAATCGATCTCGTCTCGCCGTACATTACGCCCCGACTACGCCCCTTTATCTATTCCCCCTCCTCGTTCTCAAGCCACCAACCGTAATCCCTTGGAGAACTCAACGTCTTTGGCAATGTGCCACAATCGAATCCCCAACCGTCTCATGCCGGCTACCACCGCTTTCTTCTTTCGCTTCGGATTCTTCTCGGCTATCCGATCATAGACCGCCTTCTCCTGACCGTTGCACCTGAGATGCGCCCACAGCGCCTGGTTTAGTACACTTCTGACCCGATACGGTCCATCACGGGTGATCCGTCCTTTTCGATCATCGGCCTTACCGCTCTCAAAAGTCGAAGGAACCAGACCCAGGTACGATCCGACTTGCTTCCGATTCTCAAACCGCATCACATTGCCGATCTCAGTAAGAAAGGTCATCGCCGTGATCAGTCCCACCCCCGGCACCTTTTGCAGCTCCGCACACTGATCGCGATATCGTTCCTCTTTCGAGAGAGCCAGGATCGCCCGCTCGAGCTGCTTCTGTTCTGCTTCCAGAAACGCAAGCTGCCTGAGTAAGGTCTCCATGCCGATACGAAACCCTGCTCCCTTGCTGCCAAGCACCTCTACAAGCCACCGATGAAACGCTTTTGTCCAGTTGTTCAGATCCTCATGCTTCTGTATCCCGAACTTCTTCAACAACGTATGGATCTGCACCTTCACCCGGGTCACCTTTTGCCCAGCATCAAACCGCGCCCGTACCATTTCTCGGTCTTCTCGCAGTTGCTCGCTCGGAACCCAGATCTCAGGCAATCGGTTGCCGGCCAATACATGTGCTCGAATCGTCTCGTAGATGTAGCTGCAGTCTTTCCGATCTGTCTTCTTCTTATAGCCGCTTTTGCTGCGAAGCATCTCAGTCGGCGCGAGTACCGCACACCGATATCCGGCCTCCCGCATCCGGTCATACAGCACATATCCAAGACCACTGGCCTCATAGGCGACCACTACCTCAGTGCCGCTGCCCAAATCCTGCTTCACCGCCGTAACATCATCTATCAATCGCTGATGCCCAACGCTATTATTCGAGTACGTGCCACGTCGCGGTTCATCTCTGCCGCACCCGAGTTCACAAACCAGACTCTTTGCATGCATGTCGATTGCCACCATAATCACCATAGGCCAATCCTCCGTTTCGGATATTTGTTGTCGCAATACTAAACGATTGCGACCGGAGGGTTGGCCTTCACTTCTTACATGGTAACTCCGTGAGAGACAGACTTCATCGAACCAAGGTCTGCACTGGACGGTCTCAAGCTGCGGGTGCCCAAATGCGTTTGCCCTGGGCCGACATGTATGTACGTTTTGCCTTTTTCGCACATGCGCCGTATCATGCCGGATGACCAAATGCCCCATCGAAGCCCTCATGGTAGGACGTGTCCAACCGTTTGGCCCAAACGGTGAACCGAGCGCAATTCGCAAACAACCCGTCGACGGTCCGGTCGCACTCGGACCCTCCGGACTCGCCGGCGATGAACAGGCGTATCACACCCACGGCGGCGCCGACAAGGCGCTACTGCACTATGCCTTCGAGCACTATCAGATGTGGGCGGATCTCTTCCCGAAGTTTGCTCTTGGCCGGGGCGGTTTCGGCGAGAACATCTCCACCCACGGCATGACCGAAGAAACGGTGTGTCTCGCCGACCGCTACCGAATCGGCGAGGAGGTCATAGTCGAGGTGAGCCAGCCCCGCCAACCGTGCTGGAAGCTCGGCTACAATCCGCGCGAACGCAAGATTCCGCTCCTCATGCAGGAACGTGCCGCGACCGGCTGGTACTATCGCGTTCTCACCCCTGGCGCCATTCGCGCGGGCGAGAGCATCGAACTCATCGAACGTCCGAGGCCGGACTGGACATTGGCACGCCTGATTACCGCATTCTACGGTACGCCACTTGACGC
>JAUVDV010000009.1 GCA_030595125.1 Deltaproteobacteria bacterium | reverse complement strand
AGGCGACGGTACCGCCTGGACCGAGCATACGGTGGCTGGAGCATTCGCCAACGCCTATTCGGTATATGCTGCGGACGTGGACGGCGACGGCGACATGGACGTGCTCGGCGCGGCGGCTGCTGCCGACGACATCACCTGGTGGGAGAACACCGCGGGCAACGGTACCGCTTGGATCAAACACACAGTGGATGGGACATTCGATGACGCCAGGTCAGTATACGCGGCGGACGTGGACGGAGACGGCGACATGGACGTGCTCGGCGCGGCTAAGGGTGCCGATGACATAACCTGGTGGGAAAACACGATGGGCGACGGAACTGCTTGGACGGAACACACAGTGGACGGGACATTCGACGGCGCCATTTCGGTATACGCGGCGGACGTGGACGGCGACGGCGCTATGGATATTCTCGGCGCTGCATACAATACCCACGACATCACCTGGTGGGAGAGCGATTGTACTCCGTGAACGGCACACTCAAACTTCTCGCGCTCTTGATAGCGATCTGCATTGCGGGATGCGGTCTTTCCCTGGACTTTGATGACCTCGGCCCATTCCAGGATACCGACACAGGTGATGCCGACACGGATACTGATACCGACACGGATACAGATACCGACACGGATGCTGATACCGACACGGATACAGACAGCGATACCGATACCGATACCGACACCTCTCCCGTGGAATGCGACGACAGCGGGGACTGCGGCGGAGATCCGTGCGTGGACGGATACTGCTGCAACGATGCGTGCGACGGAGCGTGCGAGGCATGCGACATCACGGGATTTGAGGGGACGTGCACGTCCTATCCGAACGGAGTGGATCCCGATGACGATTGCTACGACGCAGGCCCGTCGAGTTGCGGCGAAAACGGCGTTTGTAACGGCGTGAGCGGCTGCGCGCTCTTTCCCTCGGGAATCGTTTGCGACGACCTGGAACCGTGCACTTCGGACGATCAGTGCGACGGACTCGGGACATGCGAGGGTCTCGCGCCAACCGACTGCGATCCGGGAGTGGCTAACGAGTGCTGCGCGGGAGCGTGTTCGACGGCGGCGGGATGCTACACGGTGGACGACGGCTGTGATGACAGTTGCGGAGCCAACAACATATTGAAAGGGCATATCTGCCTGGGCTGCGGTCCCGCCAACGCGGAGGGAATATGCACGGGCGGTTCGGTGCACACATGCAACAGTTTTTCGCACACCCTGTGCGAAGAGGTCGATTGCGATGGAACGACCTACTACTGCACAAACGACGGGGGAGTCTGGGAGTGGAGGATCTCGGTGCTGTGCGACGACGGGGACGATTGTTCGTTCTCGGATGTGTGCTGGGGAAGCAGTTGCGTCGGCACAGTTTACAGCTGTCCTTCCGACGACTGCACCACGCGTGTTTGCGATGGTCTGGGTAGCTGCATCGATACGCATGAGGCGCCCACGACGGCGTGCGGGACGATAACGTGCCCGGCGGACAACTGCGCCCTGGGCAGCTGGTGGGACTATCAGCCGAACTGCACGAGCTACTGTGACGGCGCCGGTGCTTGCGTCGATTGTACGTGCACCGCCGCCGAGACGGTGTGTACCGATGGAAGTGTCTGTTGTGACGCGGCGTGCCTCGACGTGGGAGGTTGCTTCACTGTGACCGGGATGTGCGGAACGGGAGACGTGTGCTCGGACTCCAATAGCCTATACGTGGACAGCGTGTGCTCGGGTTGCGGGCCCATGGGAGCGGCCGGGTTCTGCGGTGGAGGCGGCACATTCATCTGCAACGACACGCAGCACAACTCTTGCGAGATAGTGAGCTGCGGAGGAACAACGTACTACTGCACCAATGTCGGTGTGAACTGGCAGTGGGGACTCACTCCCGACTGCGACGACGGAGACCTCTGCACCTACGACGATACGTGTGGAGCAGGAGGAACCTGTCTGGGCACGCCGATAACCTGCACCGACACCGACTGCCTGTCGAGCACCTGCGACGGAACGGAGAACTGCTTCGAGGTTCCCATGACCGCGGCCGTAACCTGCGGAACCACCACGTGCATGGCGGACTACTGCAGCGCGGGTAGCTGGTACAATTATCCCCCCGCATGCACGAGCTATTGCGACGGCATCGGATTCTGCGATCCGTGCACATGCACCATGGCTTCTACAGTTTGCGACGTTGGCGCCACCAACGAGTGTTGTCTGGCCGGGTGCGATCCCGTGCTAGGTTGCAGCACAAACGCCGGCAACTGCGATGGCACAGACGAGTGCACCGACCCGACGACGCTGGTGACATCAAAAAGCTGCCTGGGCTGCGGAGCTAACCTCGCAAACGGGATATGCGCGAACGGAACGTCGCACGTATGCGACAGTTCCGCATCGTGCGATGTGGTGACGTGCAACACCGACACGTACTATTGCACCAACTTCGGCGGCACGTGGGAGTGGCGGCTGGGCAACAACCAGTGTGACGACGGCAACCCGTGCACATACGGAGATTACTGCGATTCCGGAAGCTGCTCGGGCACGTCAATTTCCTGCATCGACGATGATTGCATAGACCGAAGCTGCAACGGCACCATGTCCTGTACCGAGGTCAATCTGCCGGTGACCACGGCTTGCGACACCACCGCCTGCTCGGGGGACTACTGTAGCGCCGGAGACTGGTACGACTATCCGGCCACGTGCACCAACTACTGCGACGGCGTCGGCGCCTGCGCTTCTTGCGCCTGCTCAACAAGCACCACGGTGTGCGATGTGGGCCTGACAAACGAGTGCTGCCTGCCCCAGTGTGACGCTGTGACCGGTTGCTCCACCGTCGACGGCGCGTGTGCAACTCCCGACGATTGCAGCAACCTGTTGATGCTGGTTGTGGGCAAGACGTGCACGGGTTGCGGTGCCAACCTGGCCAATGGCGTGTGCGCCAACGGAACGTCATATGCTTGCAACGCCACCAACCACACCCCGTGCGAGGAGATCTCCTGCGGCGGAACCGCCTACTACTGCACCAACTTCGGCGGAACGTGGGAGTGGCGAACCACCACGGGGTGCAACGACGGTGATCTCTGCACCTACAACGACCAGTGCGGCGGCGGCACCTGCACGGGGAACGCGGTCTCGTGCATTGACACCGAGTGCGTCGATCGCGCCTGCAACGGCACCTCCACCTGTGTCGATACCATCCTGACGGGGGCGAGCTGTGTCGACAGCGATCCGTGCACCTACAACGATCAGTGCAACTCCTCCGGTGTCTGCATCGGCGGCGGCACCGCCTCCTGCGTGGGTGACGATTGCAACGACAGGGCGTGCAACGGCACCTCCACCTGCGACGTCACCCCGCTTCCCGGGCACACCTGCAGCGACGGAAATCTGTGTACCTCCAATGACCTGTGCAACTCATCCGGCGTCTGCGTCAGCGGCACCTACTTCGACTGCGACACCCTCGACGACGATTGCCACGACTACTTCTGTGACGGCACGAGCACTTGTGATTGGAATATAAATCTGGCCGCCTCGTGCGACGACAGCGACTCCTGCACCACAGGAACGACCTGCGACTTCTTCGGGTCCTGCACGGGCGGCTCGTCGGCGGCGTTCTGCCCCGATGCCGCGTGCAACTGCGGCGAGACCACCGCAACCTGCTGGCAGGACTGCGGTACTCTCTGCACCGACGGCACCTGCAACGGCGGCGAGAACACCTGCAACTGCTGGCAGGACTGCGGCACCAGCTGCGGCGACGGCGCCTGCAACGGCGGCGAGAACACCTGCAACTGCTGGGAGGACTGCGGGACCGATTGCGGCGACGGTTGCTGCAACGGCACGGAGGACGCAGCATCATGCGTGGCCGACTGCGGCTGATCTTTGCCCATGACCCTGGCCACATGGGATTCGATCGCGGAGGGCTGGACGTACAACGACAACTGGTTCCTGACAATGAAGGTTGATACAATAAAAGCCACAAAACGACTGCTCATGACCATCGCGTTGGCCAATGCCAATGGCATTACTTAGTAGAAAAGAGATTGTATTCCATGAACGGCTTACAAAAACTTTTTACGCTCCTTATAACGACTTTCATTGCGGGCTGCGGCTTGTCTTTGAACTTTGATAACCTCGGCTCATTCCAGGATGCAAGCACAGGCGACGGCGACACCGATACGGATGCCGATACCGATACCGACACCGATACGGATGCCGACACCGATACCGACACCGATACCGACACCGATACCGACACGGATACCGACACGGATACCGACACCGACACAGATACGGATACAGATACGGACACCGAATGTGAGTGCACTGTTGGAGATTGTTGCGACGGCTGTATGTATCTGGCGACCTCGGTGCAGTGCGATCTGGCAGTAGAGGATACCCAATACCAATGCACCGATACTGATTGTGGAGCCGTTCTGGAGCAGCAAAACTCGTATCGTTATTGCACGGGTTTGGGGCCGGATTGCACGGGCGACAACATCGTCTGGCACGCATGGAACCTGGCTGAAAATTGTTCGACAAGTTCCGTTTGCGATGCCGTTTCTTTTCCGGGGCAGTGTATAGATTGCGTAATCGGATGTACCGCTGGAACATGCGACGGATGCTCACAGGGGAGTAACGTGGCGACTTCGGCAGGTTCCACGATGAGCGCCGGCGGAACCGGCAGCTACGGACCGCCACAACTCAACAATGGCATCTATGAAATCCCTCCCCCCTGCAATTTTTCCTGGGTCACCGCGTCGGCAACCCCGGGGTCTGCCTGGTTCAGGCTGGAATGGGCGACAGCAATAACCCTCTGGGGCATCTGGATAGACACCAACCTGTACGATGATGCAGGCACCTGCTGGTACGGTTCGACTCTCGCCGGCGGGTCCATTCAGTGGTGGGATGGATCGAATTGGATTACCGATGGAGTGGTGACGGGGGAGTTGGATGATTGGGAGTATCAGTTCTCGACGCCGATCAATACGACGAGCATTCGCATTTATGGAGCCCACGCTTCGGCGGCCAGCCCTGGTCAAACCAACAATCCTATAGTTTATGAATGGGATGCATATGAGTGCTTATAGCGATTGTCGAATGACCAGTATTTCGAGGTCAGGAATATCTCTGTTGGATGGTGGAAATACCGACACCGACATCATCTGGTGGGAGAGCGATTGTATTCCGTGAACGACCAACTCAAACTTCTTACTCTCCTGCTAACGACCTGCTTTGCGGGATGCGGCTTGTCTTTGGACTTCAGCGATTACGGCCCAGTCCAGAATCCCGGCACAGTCGATACTGACACCGATACCGATATCGACACCGACACCGACACAGACACCGATACAGACACTGATACAGACACCGATACGGACACGGACATGGACGCCGGTACGGATGCCGGCGCCCCTACCCCGATGGTGCCCTGCAACGGAGGATACCTCGACCCGCTCACCAACCTCTGCTGGCAGGATCCGGCGAGTACGTCGACTATGAATTGGTACGAGGCGACTGGGACTGCGGATTCCACTTACAATCCCGGTGGCGCAGTCGACTACTGCGGCGATGGAACCTGGGGCGGTGAAACCGACTGGCGCATGCCGGATATAGATGAGTTGATCTCGCTGATGCGCGGATGCGTGGACGGTGTCGCCACCGGAGGTCTGGATGTGAGCACCTGCGGAGTGGAAGATCCCGGTTGTCTCGGCCCTACCTGCGACGACGGAATCGATTGCGACTACTGTTCATCCCTTGGCGGACCCGGCGCTGGGGGGTGTTACTGGGATCCTGCGCTAGGTAGTTCGTGCAGCGCCTGGTATTGGTCGTCGTCGCCGTACGGTTCCAGCTACGCTTGGGACGTCTATTTCAGCTACGGCTACGTGTACTACGACACCATCTTCAGCGACAGCTATGTCCGTTGTGTGCGCTCGGGACCGTGATTGATTATTGGGTGATTTGATTATTGGGGTCTGGGGCGGAGCCCCATCGTTTTTTTGAACGTAAAAGGTAAAAGGGGTCAATACCCATCATATATCACTTGTCCGCCTCCGCCGGACCTATGGCCGGATGGACGATCCATCCAAAACGCCTTGACACCCCTTCTGCGCGCGGGTAGCGTTTGCGGCTTGAAACACCTATCTGAAGGGGAGGTAAGATGGAGATAACACCCAAGCAAGCTTACGAGAAGATGATGCCGCGCTACGAGGCTATCGCGCGCGACGAGGTGCGCCCGCCCACGCGGGGAAACTGCAAGGATGTCATATCGGAGGCGGAGCGGCTCGCGCGGGTCGCGGAGAAGGACCGGGCCGTTTTCAACAGGCTTGCGCAAGCGGACCTGTTCGATATAGACAACGTGGACCTGCTCGGGATGACGGCGCTGTCAGTTCACTACGCCGAGGCCCAGTGGACTATCTTCAGCAACCCGGAGAAGGACCCGGAGACGGCGGCGAAGCTCGATCGCGCCCCGGCGGTGCGCTCGGATCTGTTGCTCGATCTCGGTTTCGTCGAAAAGAAGTTCAACCCCCCCGGCCTGTCCAGGGCGCTCTCGGAAGTTCGCGAGGGCTCGTCGAAGCGGGATCTCCTGCAGGACCTGGTAACCCTGGCCGCGCTTTGCGAAACCCACGCCGACGCGCTCTCCAGGATCGGTCACGACAAGGACGTCGCCGCCGAGGCTTCGCAGCTCTGCGCCGACCTGAGCAAGGTGCTCGGCGCCGACAAGGAAGAGACGGCCGAGGCCAAGGATATCCGCGACCGCGCAGTCACCTTGGTTGAGCGCATGTGCGGCGAGGTCCGCGCTGCGGGGCGGTTCCTGTTCCGCAAGGACCCCGACCGCCTGGCCGAGTACCGCAACCTCATCGTCGGGTAGAATTTACAGCCTGATTATAATCCCCCCCGCCAAAACAGGTCAGCTACAGCCTGATTGGAAAAACCTGTCTCCTGAACGCGTCAGCTACAGCCTGATTGAAAAAACCCGCCTCCAAAACGAGTCAGCTACAGCCTGTATGTAAATTCCATCCGGGAAATCGAGTCAGGGGAGCCCTGATACATCGAACCGGCGAAAAAATCGAGCCAGGGGCGCCCTGATGCATCGAACCGACGGGAAAATCGCGTCAGGGGAACCCCGGGGATAATCCTACCTAAACTTTTAGCCTGAAAACAATTCCTGTTTTCCCTCAACAATGCGATAATTTCAAAATAGATTCGTTCGGCCCCGTTGTGCGAAATCTTTGGGGGCCGAATATCAGGAGAAGAGATGCCCTGGCGAATTCTTGTATTTCTGGTGTCGATGTCGATGGTTGCGCTCTCGTGTGCATCAACCTCACTCGATATGGAAGACGAGGCCTCGGATACCGATGCGGACGGCGATTCGGACGGCGATTCGGACGGTGATTCGGACGGCGATTCGGACTACTGCGAAGACGATCCATGTGACCCTCACGCATCCTGCACGAGCCTCCTGAACACCTTCCAGTGCGTTTGCGATCAGGGCTGGGAGGGCGACGGTCTCGATTGCGACGACCTGGACGAATGCACGGATGAAACGGACAACTGCGACGAGTATCACGCCGACTGCACAAACACCGAGGGCTCATACGATTGCGCCTGCATCGACGGCTATGACGGCGACGGAATGGTGTGCGACGACATGGACGAGTGCACCGACAGCACCGACGATTGCGACGTCAACGCAACATGCACCAACACCGACGGGGGGTTCGACTGTGAATGCAACCCGGGCTGGGAGGGCGACGGCGGTGTCTGTACCGAACTCCCGCCGGAAGTAACCATCGACCTCACGCCACCGACCGGGGCGCTGACCAGCGACGACCCATACTGGGCGTCCAAGGGCTACAGAGTGACCCCCACCGTCACCGTTGATCTGATCGCCATGGAGTGGTTCATCAACCAGCCGTCGAGCGGCACAATCTCCGCCAGGGTATACAACAGCTCCGGATCCCTGCTCACGAGCGGAACCACGGTGTCCGGAAGCAACATAGAGCAGTGGTACCGCTCGGATATCACTTATACCCTCGCGGCGGGACAAACCTACACTCTGAACTTCTACAACTCGGCGGCGACCACCGCGATCTTCCAGTACAAGAGCAATCCCTCCCAACCGTTCACCGTGGCGAGCTACTTCGGCAACGTCCAGAGCAAGTCGGCCGGAGGCGACGCATTTCCGTCTGGTGACAACTCCTGGGCTCCATTCATCCGCGTGGTGGCAATTCCCTGATAAGGGAGAAGCTAGATCGTCGAGAAACTGACCCCGTCGAAATAGATGAACTGCCTATCCCCCGGATTCACGACTATGTCGTTGATGTGAATTTCTCCGGATGTCGAGATGTAGGTATAGGCAATCCCGGCAGGGTCGCTGCAACACCGGATGAGGTTGAGGAAGCCAGGATAACTCGATGGCCTGAAGCCCACGGGCAAGGTCGCGATCGTCTGGCCGGCCTGCACATGGGTGCCGCCGGAATTTCCGGTCCCTCTCAGGAAAACCATGTTATCGATTTTCCTGTACTCGAGCGAGGAAGCATAGCCGCCGGAGTCCGTATAAGGAGCTGTCCACACGATACCGGCATTGGTCCAGTCCGTGGTCACGATTAACGCGCCGGGTACTTCGCAGATGGGTTGGCTCAGGGTCGCGTCCCAGCCCACGAGAAACGAGCCGGCCGCGCACTCGTTGGTGCCGGAGAGCATCGGCTGGATGTCCCCTTCCTCGAGATCCCCCACGGCCCGGCACTGGTAGGCTTCCATGGCAAACGGCACGGTGCCGAGCGCGATTCGTTCCATCTCCGAGTCGGTCCCTACGGTCACGCCCAGCCACAACTCGGGCGCCAGGATCAAATCATCGAACGCCAGCGGCGTCACCGTTCCCAGGTACACCGTGAATAGCCCATCCTGGATTTCAAGGGAGTCGTAGGACTCTGTCCAGATCGCGGTCGCTGCGCTGACACCGTCGTATAAAGCGAACGTCATGTTGTGAGGGCCGTCGAGAGGAACGCCATCGAGATCGGCGAGCACGCCCCCCACCGGCAGGTAATCCGAAACCGTGGCCGTTGCGTTCCACGCGAACCCGTAGAGCGCCAACGCTACCGTGCATGCAATTACTTTATGTTTCATGATTTCCTGACTCCTATTGATGGACCATCGAGCCGACCCCGAGTTTGGCCTGGTATGATTCGCTTTGAGTGCTGCCCGCGGGGAGCACTCCCCCAACGCTGATGAATCCACGGACGCTCTCGGAAACCACGGCTCCCGAGCCGGAGGTCACGTTCATCGTGGTCGACAGGGATTCCGGTCCGGTGTCCGTGTCCGTATCCGTGTCCGTGTCGGTATCGGCATCTGTGTCTGTGTCCACATCTGTGTCGGTATCAGTATTCGCGTCGGCCCCGTAAGAGTACCCGCCGAGATCGTTGATCGCGGAACAGGCACCAAGGGCGATCAACGCCGACAACGACATCAAGACGAGCATTCTAGTCATTTTCTAGAACCTCCTTGTGAACGCCGCGCCGACGTACCCCGCGCCGGCTGCTACTGCCAATTCGGCATTCGGTTCATTTGCGGATTCTTTTTTTCGACCCACCATTACAAGCACCACGCCGGCAATGGCGATCGCCGCACCCGCCGGGAGCAGCACATCAGTCGCCAGAGACAGATTCGACGCCTGATCGTGTAACGTCTCGTCACCCGGATCAAGGCATTGCTTGTCCGGGCACTTGTCCTCGAGATCCTTGGTCTTCGCCCGGGAGACACTGCCGGTGACGACCCCCGCGATCAGAGTGGCCCCTCCCACCGCCGTCAGCACGCTCCCAATCACGAGCATCCGGTTCGGTGGCAGATCTTCCGGCGAAGCGGGCATTTCCTCAGGGGCCGGCTCGGTTTCGGCCGAGGGCTCGGTCTCGCCACCGGGCTTCGCCTCCGGGGGTCCGGGTGCGGCCGCAGCGCCGGCCTTGATGGTGACGGTCTTCGCCCCTCGAACCTGAACCTCCTGCTCAAGCAACACGACGCCGTCCCGGACAATCTTGACAACATGCATCCCTGCACCGATGGGGATCCCACTCGCGATCGGCGTACGACCGCGCTTGACGTCATTGATGAACACGTCGGAACCGGGTGGAGCTTCTATCTCGACGTCCCCGCAAAGATCCCGAAGGCGCGAGATTTCCCGACGAACCTCGTCCTGCCGATCGGTGGGCACGTCATCTCCTCCGGAAATAAGGTACGACTCGAAAGCATCCAGAGCCAGTCCGTAGTGCCTGGACGCGGCCTCGCACTGCGCGATGTTATAGAACAGCTTCCAGTGTGGAGAATTTTCGTAGGCCTCGCGGAACACCTTGCTCGCCTCTACATAGTTTTCCGCATCGTACAGCTTTATCCCCTTGCGAAAGGCAGCCTTGGCCTTGGCCTTTTCCTTCGCGCTGTTTGCATGGACAGGAGCGGGCAATGCCATCACCGAGGCCATTAACCCTATAGAGAAGACACACAATAGCGTCCGCCACAAAACTCGCTTGCTGGACTCTTGGTTTTTCATGATCAAATTCTTTAACTTGCTTCTCAAACCATCGGTTACACATCCAAATATGTCAAGAGTGGAATCAATCGGATGTTCATGGGTCCTTCCACTGCAAACAGGTTCCCTGTGCGTCATCCTCGATAAAACCGTGGTGGCGTCCCATCCAGTAGGCGACCATGTAGTCGACCCCGGGGTAGACCAGTTGCGAGGTATCGTTATCGATGAGATCCCACGGGTGGCGCTGCCACATGAAGTCCCCCACTGCGCGATCGCCGACGTCGGTGGCCGTTGTCGATAGACCCGGGCACTCCGGGTCGTCCGGGTACAGCCCGGTCAGGTCCAACGGGATGTCGGCGTTGGGTGGTAGACGGAACTGGACCAGCTGGTCGGTGTGGTAGTCGGCGATGTCCTGGATGGTCGTGCTCGCTGTCTGATTGGCTGCGTAGATGTAAGCGAAAAATACATTTTTATGGTCCTCGACCTGGGGCCACATGATGCCGTCGAGAATGGTGCCGCGAATCCGTGTCAGCAACGCCGCGTCGCTCTCCAGCCGAGCCAAATTGTACATGGGCTCGAAGCGGATGTTCTTGCTGTAGTACTTGTCACCGCAGGTGTAGGTGGTCCCGTATCCCAGCGGGTTCTCGGCCACGTCGAGCCACCAGCCGACGTTGTCATCGTAGTGTTGCTGGATCAACATTCGCCGGCCGGCGTAAGCCGGCACCCCCTCGGTCACCTGCAGCGCCACCCGGAAGGCTGCGGTGAGCATGATCGCGCTACCCGAGCGAGGGATTTCCGGGATCCAGCCAAGGAAGGGAATTTGCAAGGCGATTTCGTTGTAAAACAGTGGTCCGAATTCCAGGAATCCCGTGGCGGTCGAACTCTCGATATCGCTTGTGTCGATGATGATCTCCGGGGCGCCCGAGGGGGTCTCGTGGGTGGTGTAAATGCAGTACCGTAGATTCAGGGGCATCGGGACCGGGGTGTCGGACGGCGACGAGGCGACCAACACTATCTTTGTTTGCGAAATCATCAAATGCTCGACGAAATCGACCACGTCCTCGCGAATCAGCTCCTTGATCGCTTCATCGTCAGTAGCCTCGTAGGCTAACGAGAAGCCGAGCATCACCCCCTGGTGCTGGTCGCGGCTGATGTGGCCCTTGTAATGCCACTGCTCGCTCTTGTAGGTGGCGGTGTAGTCCGCATCTGGAGAACTGGGGCCGAACAGATCTAACACCAGCGGATCACTGGATGCCGGCGCGGCAAAGCGAGTGAGGTAGGCCTCGTCACCACTGACGCTCCACCAGTCGTGGATCGTATTCACCAACCGGCCCACGCTTTCCTTGGCCTCCGATGCTCCCGTGGCCAGCGCACGCAGCGACTCTGCCGCCAGGTAGGTTCCGGTCCAGATGCCAGAATCTCCAGTCCCGCCCCACGCATGGATCGTGTCGTAACTGGTGTCAGTGAAAATAACGTTGGCCACCCCACCCGCGGGCAACATCTTCTCGTGGAGGTAGGCGTTGTACAAACGGGCCCGGTGGTGGGTCGAGCCGGCGCCGTCGCTGATGTCTATCCAGACCTCCGCGACCTCGTCCCAGGCCGTGCAAACTTGACCTGAGGGCGACACATCCCCAAACCAACACTCGTCTCGGCACCCATCATCGGTATCTGTGTCGGTGTCTGAGTCTCCATCGGTATCTGTGTCGGTGTCTGTGTCTGTATCTCCATCTGTGTCTGTGTCCGTGTCCGTGCTCGCGTCGGCGTTGATTTCAGACGCGCCCCCGTTTTGACAACCGAAGAAACCCGCAACCATTACAAGGGACAGATAATGAAGACCCGTTGTTGCATTTCTTGTCATGGGAAAAACTCCGTCCATCGCCAATCGACGATAATGAGCATGCTATTTAGATAACCGTACCATAGATTTTCAATCCCTACGCTCACATGTCACAGACCCTTGACAGCCCGCGGCACAAGATGAAATAAAGATCGTCCTTCGCAATCAAAAAACATCGCGTGAGCAAGGTGGCAAGCCAATGACGCAAAATTTACAATATTCGAAAATCAAGGTGGAATTGATACATGATAATCAATTCCTGCACATCGTCCTCGCGACACCTCCGGCCAATATTCTGGACGGTGCGACCATGGGGGAGATCGTCGATTGCCTGGACCGGGAAGGCGCAAAGGAATCCCTCAAGGGGATCATTTTCGAGGGCGAGGGCAAGCACTTCTGCTTCGGCGCCAGCGTAGAGGAGCACACAAAGGAGCGAGCCGGGGAGATGATCGGCTCGTTCCACGGGCTCTTCAAAAAACTGCTCGCGACCACTGTCACCACCGTAGCACTCGTCCGCGGACAATGTCTGGGCGGCGGAATGGAGCTGGCGCTGTTTTGCAACTTCATCATCGCAGAGCCCTCGGCCAAGTTCGGCCAACCCGAGATTCAGCTCGGCGTGCTCCCTCCGGTGGCTGCGCAGCTGTTGCCGGGGATCATCGGCCAACTCCGAGCCGACGACATGATACTCACAGGCCGTTCCATCGACGCTCAGACCGCCCACAACTGGGGACTGGTTCACGAGGTGGCGCAAGACGGCAAGGCGACCCTGGACAAGCTGCTCACCAAACACCTGGCCCCGAAGAGCGCGCAATCCCTGAGGTTCGCAAACCGCGCCTCGCGGTCATCCTGGTATCGGGAGCTTCCCGAGAGGCTCGACGAGATGGAGCATCTGTACGTCAAGGAACTCATGGAAAGTGAAGACGCGAACGAGGGAATCAACTCGTTTCTCGAAAAACGCAAACCGGAATGGAAAAACCGCTAAGCATTCGATTCAGTCGAAATATCAGGACAAAGGAGAAAACAGATGGCCTTCAAAAAGAGTTACATCCCTTACGGTGGTTACTGGAGCAGCCCTTACGCCAAATGGCAGGGGAGCCTGGCCGAACTTCACGCCCTCGAGCTCGCGGCCACCACTGCGCGCAAATTCTTCGAGGTCAGGAAGATCGACCCCAAAAAACTTGAAAACATGTACCTGGGCATGACCATTCCGCAGACCCAATGTTTCTACGGCGGCCCATGGACGGCTGCGATGCTCGGCGGCGAGAGAATCTCGGGACCGGTGGTCAACCAGGCCTGCATCACGGGCATCGTCTGCACCAAGATGGCCGCTCAGGACGTGGACGCCGACATCGTCAAGGCCAGCCTTGTGGTCGCTGCCGATCGGTGCTCCAACGGACCGCACCTCTACTATCCGTCGCAGAAAGCCCCCGGCGCCACCGGCAAGGCCGAGGACTGGGTATGGGACAACTTCGGCGAAGATCCATGGGCAAAGAACGGCATGATCGAAACCGCTGAAAACGTGGCAAAGGAGCACGGAGTCACCCGCGAGCAAAACGACGATGTCGCCGCACGCCGCAACGAGCAATACCAGGACGCCCTCAAGGACGACGGCGCATTCCACAAGCGCTTCATGATCCCCGTCACCGTGGGCCGAGGCAAGAGAGCCAAGGACATCACCACCGACGAGGGAATATTCCCGACAACTATCGAGGGACTCAGAGCCCTCAAACCCGTGATGCCCGGCGGAACGATCACCTTCGGAGCGCAGACCCACCCCGCGGACGGTAACTCCGGCATGATCGTCGCCACCAAGGAAATGGCCGACGAACTCTCGGCCGACAAAAACCTGACCATAAAGCTCATCGGATTTGGAACCGCCCGCGAAAAGAAGGGCTACATGGCCGCAGCGACGATCCCCGCCACCAAAATCGCGCTTGCGGACGCGGGCGTAAAGATATCCGACCTCAAAGTGGTCAAGACGCATAACCCGTTCGCGGTCAACGATGTCGCATGGGCAAAAGCGTTCGATTACAACGTAAATGACATGAATAACTACGGCAGCTCCATGATCTGGGGACACCCCCAGGGACCGACCGCCCTTCGTACGGTGATCGAACTCATCGAGGAACTGGTCATCAAGGGCGGCGGCTATGGAATGTTCACAGGTTGCGCCGCCGGCGATACCGCCGGAGCGTTGATTATAAAAATCGACTAGGAGGACAGGATGCATCTCAAAGGCAAGAGCGCGATCGTTACAGGCGGCAGCCTCGGTATCGGCGCAGCAATCGCAAAGACACTGGCCGGCCTTGGCGCCAATGTGGCAATCAATTACCGCAAGCACGACACCGAAGCAAAGCAGGTCGTAGCCGACATGGAAGCGATGGGAGTCAAGGGGCTGGCCGTCAAGGCCGATGTGTCCAGCTTCCAGGACGCTCAGGACATGGCCGCACAGGCCAGGGAGACCTTCGGCGGCCTCGACATTCTGGTATGCAACGCGGGCATCAACTGGGACGGCGTGATCTGGAAGATGACCGAAGAACAGTGGGACAAGGTAATCGAGGTTAACCTCAAGGGCTACTTCAATTATGCCAGAGCCGTCACGCCCGGATTCCGTGAACAGAAATCCGGCAAGATCATCAACGTGACGTCCATCAACGGGCTGCGCGGCAAGTTCGGTCAGTCCAACTACACGGCGTCCAAGGGCGGCATCATCGCGTTCACAAAGACCATGGCCCGTGAGCTTGGAAACAAGAACATCAACGTCAACGCTGTGGCCCCGGGCCTCATCGAAACTGAAATGGTGGCCGCCATGGACGAGGAGGCCAAGGATCGCTCCCGCAAGGAGATCGTATTGGGGAGGATTGGACAACCCGATGAAATAGCCAACGTGGTTGCGTTCTTCGCGTCCGACCTCTCGCGCCATGTGACCGGCCAGGTGCTCAATGTGGACGGCGGCCAGCTGATCTCATAACTGTCGGGGCGGCCTGCCCGCCCTTTTGGAGGATCTTTTCATGACCAAACTCAACGATATAGTCGCAGTTTCCGCCGTGCGTACCCCCATGGGAAGCTTTGGCGGAACTCTGAAGGAAGTCGCCTCTTTTCACCTTGGCGCCACGGCCATCAAGGCCGCTCTCGAGCGCTCCGGCTTCGAGGGCAAGGATCTCGCCGAGGTGATCTACGGCTCCTGTCGGCAGGCGGGCAACGGTCCCAACCCATCCCGCTCCGCTTCGATCTTCGCGGGGATTCCGGCGGAGGTTCCGACCGACACGCTCAACATGGCGTGCCCCTCGGGCATGAAGTCCATCATGCTGGCGGCCCAGGGTATCATGACCGGACAGGGCGAAGTCTACATGACCGGTGGAATGGACTCCATGTCCACCATCCCGTACCTGCTCAAGAACGTTCGCTTTGCGGGCTTCAAGATGGGCGACAAGACCCTGGAGGACGGCTGGTCGGATTCCATCGATCCCACCTGCGGATACGGCATGGGCGGCACCGCGGAAAATCTGGTGGAGAAACATGAGATCTCACGCGAGGCTCAGGATGCTTTTGCCGTGGAAAGCCACAAAAAGGCACTCGCGGCGATCGAAGCGGGTCGTTTCAAAAACGAGATCGTCCCGGTCACGATTCCCGCCACTCGCAAGACGCCCGAATTCCAGTTCGATACTGACGAAACCCCGCGCGCGGGAACCAGCATCGAGAAACTGGCAAAACTTCGTCCGGCGTTCAGAAAGGACGGAGCCGTCACCGCCGGAAACGCGTGCGGCATGTCCGACGGCGCCTGCGCCCTCGTCATCACCACCCGTGAGCGCGCGGCTGCGGCCGGCGTGAAGCCCCTGTTCAGCATCGTGTCTTACTCCACCGCTGCCGTCGACGGCAAGTACATGGGCGAAGGTCCCGGGATCTCGATCCCCATCGCCCTCGACAGGGCGAAAATGTCCCTGGCCGACATGGACCTGTACGAGGTGAACGAGGCCTTCGCGGTGCAGGTGCTCACCAACGAGAGGATGCTGAAGTGGGACAACAGCAAGCTCAACATCAACGGCGGAGCCATCGCCCTTGGTCACCCCACCGGGATCTCCGGCGCAAGGATCGTGGTCACCCTGTACAACGCTCTCAAGCAGCGTGACAAGGAGATCGGTATTGCGTCCATCTGCGGCGGCGGCGGCGTCACCTCTGCCATGGTAATCAAGCGCGAGAACTAGAGCCGGCCTCTATCATCTTCCCCTTCCGACATTGTTCCAGCAGAAGTCACGTGGTACTTTCGTGTGGTCGATATAGTGAAGGGAGATATCCATGGCCAGTCAGGATAATGACGGGAAGCCGCTAGATCGCATCGTTGTCAATCCCAAGATAATGGTAGGCAGACCTGTGATTAGAGGGACGCGTCTTTCGGTCGAGTTCATTTTGGGCCTGCTCGCACGAGGTATGACGTCGGAAGAAATCCTTGCCGAGTATAAGGGGCTCGCACGGGAGGACATATTGGCCTGTTTATCCTTTGCGTCGCAGGCTCTTGGCGATTCATCGTTCGTTTCGTTCGACACTGAGGTTGCGTGAAGTCTTGAAGTTCCTCGTCGATGAATGTGCCGGACCTTTTCTGGCTCAATGGCTCGCATCGAAAGGATACGATGTGTTCTCGGTTTTTGCGTCTGCAAGGGGAGCCGACGATGATTGGATTCTGGACAAGGCGTTTGTTGAAAACCGTGTGCTCATAACCAACGACAAGGGGTTTGGGGAGAAAATCTTCCGGTCCGGTGCGCCCCACAAAGGTGTCGTGTTGCTCAGGTTGGCAGATGAGACCCCGGCGGCAAAGGTGAAGGTTATGTCCAGACTTCTCGCATCCTTTTCGGGAGAACTGGAAGGCGCATACGTCGTGGCCACCGAAAGAAATGTTCGCATTGCCAAATAGGGGTGGTTCGGGAACCGTTCACTTTTATTTTTCTTTCTAAAGACTGGGAGATTAATCGGATGTCATTAATCGGGGGCATTCAGGAATGATCAATTTCATAATCGAGTTACTCGGGGTGCTCATCGGAGAGATTCTGAGGGAAACGGCCCCTGATAAACCTTCTCTCAAATTTTTCGGGGCCATTTTGCTCCTGGCCGCCCTCGCGCTCGTACTGATGGGCGCCTGGGCCATTTACATAATGATTACAAGCACAGATCAGACCCTGGCTGAGATTCTTATAAGAACCGGTTTGGTCCTCCTTTTTTGTTCGCTGGCCGTGATCTGCTGGCGGGTCGCGAAAAAAATGTGGCAAACAAAAAACTGACGCGACGAACCCAGAACGGTGCCAGTCACTTTTATTCTTCATTTATTTCATAATGTTAGGCCATAAGATCGGTATTGCATCTTGATAGAGTGCTAATAATTTCCCACGATCGGGTTGCACTAATGTAATACGTGTATTACATTGATATCGGAGGATATCATGCACGTTCAAACAGTCAGATTGCCTTATGATCTTGCGAATCGATTGGACAAACTCGCCAAACTCACGCAACGGTCAAAGACATCGTTCATTCGAGAAGCCCTCGAGCGTTACCTCGAAGCGCGAGAAGACCTCGAGAACTCCCTCGCCAGAATTCGCGATCCGCAGGCCGAGTGGATGGACCACGATGAGGTGAAGCGTGCCCTCGATCTCGATTAGATGGGAAAAGCGAGCTTTCAAGGAACTCTCACGCATTGACAGACCCGATCAGAAGCGAATCGTCAAAGCTGTTGAGGGACTTCGTGAACAACCGCTGAAAGGCAAGCTCCTGGCCGCCGAATGGAAGGGGCTGCGCCGCCTGAGAGTCGGAACCTATCGGGTGATTTACGCATTTGACGGCACGACCCTGTTGATCTCGATCGTTCGCGTCGGACATCGGAAAGAAGTCTATTAAACTGGCCGCTACTTGTCCTCTTCCAACTCCCGCAGGCGGAACCGGACTATCTTGCCGTTAGGGTTCTTGGGCAGCTCGTCCACGAACTGAATCCAACGCGGATACTTGTACTTGGCCAGGCGTTCTCGAACGTAAGCCTTCAGTTCCTCGGCGAGGTCATCGTTGGCGGCGCTCCTGTCGCTCAACACCACGAAAGCCTTGGGCTTGATGAGCCCTTCCTTGTCCTCGTACCCGACCACGGCGCATTCCACCACCGCCGGGTGCTCCGAGACGCAACGCTCTACCTCTATGGGCGATACCCAGATGCCACCCACTTTGAGCATGTCATCTCCCCGACCGTGGCACCAGTAGTAGCCGTCCTCGTCCTTGTGAAACTTGTCACCGGTGTTTATCCACTCGCCTACCATGGTGGATCTGGTCTTGTCGCGTTTTCGCCAGTACAGCTGCGCGGCGCTGTCCCCCTTCACGTGAAGGGTACCAATCTCGCCGGGAGGCACTTCTACTCCGTCGTCGTCGACCAGCTTGATCTCGTATCCCGGCACGGGCTTGCCGGTGCTGCCGGGCCTCACTTCGCCGGGTCGGTTGGACAAAAAGATATGAGCCATCTCGGTGGATCCTATGCCGTCAACGATCTCGATGCCGTAGCGAGCCTTCCACCGGTGGTAGAGATCCGTCGGCAGCGCCTCCCCCGCGGAGATGCACAGGCGCACCGACGAGAGTTCGTGATCGGAGTTGGGATCCGGGGCCTTGCTGTCCTGTTTCTCGGCGTGATCGAGCATCGCCGCGTACAGTGTCGGGACGCCGAAGAAGAGGGTCGGTCGGTGCCTGACCAGGAGATCGTATATCAGCGATGGGGTCGGTCGCTCGGGATAGATAACCGCCGTTCCACCCACGGCGAGTGGGAACGCGTTTGAGTTACCCAGTCCGTAAGCAAAAAACAGGCGCGCCGCCGAGAGCGTGATGTCGTTCTCGTTCATCCCGAGCACGCCCTTGGCGTAGTTCTCCGAGCACACCACCATATCGTATTGGGAGTGGATGGTTCCCTTGGGAGATCCGGTGCTCCCCGAGGAGTAAAGCCAGAACCCCACGTCGTCCCTTGTTGTGGCCGCCGACTTGCACGTGCTCGGAGCTCGACGATACTTCTGCCTGAAGGGGATCTTGGCGCCCTTCCCTTCCTCTATTACTATCAGGTCTCGAAGATAGGGCAGATCGCCCGTGATCTCGTAAATCATCGGAACGATCGGCGCGCTGCAGATGAGCACCTTCGCCCGGGTGTCGTTCATAAAGTAGTGGTAGTCCTCGGAGGTCATCATGGTGTTGCACGGCACCGGAACCGCGCCGATGCGGATGGCCCCCCAATAACACGCGTAGAACTCGGGCGTGTCCAGGAGCAGGAGCGCTATCCTGTCCTCAATGCGGACCCCCAGATCGACCAGCGCGTTGGCGGTCTTGTTGACCATTTTTTGCAGATCGTTGTACGTGTAATTGCGCCCCGGCGAGATAATGGCGGTCTTGTGGCCTCGCCCCTGTCGCACATTGCGATCGATGAAGTAATCCGCCGCGTTGAAATTCTGGATGTCGCTGTCGTTCATGCTCTCACTTTCCCTTGAAGACAGGCCGCTCCTTGCCGCCCACCGACCCCAGGCCGACCCTGGCGTCCGAAGTGGCGAAGATCTTGGGCAGTCCGGCGAGTTCGAGCTCGACGCCATCCTCGATGGGGGTGTCCGAAGCCTTGTTCATGAGTTCGTGGGCCATCTTTAACGCTACCGGCGCCTTGAACCCGAGCTTCTTCGCGATCTTCTCACCCTGCTTGTCGGTGGCCTCGAAAGTACCGTCGAACAGCTTGTCCGTGTTCTCGTTCGAGAAAACGGCCTCGTATGCGGCGGTAGCCTCAGAGGACGGCTCGGCCGGCCCACCCGCACCCGCACCCGCCTCGATCTTTCCCTCGGCCAGGAGAGTCTTGATCATGCCCATGGTGCCGCCGGACGGCGCAACCCGGTCGACCAGACCCAACGCGGCAGCCTTGGCCGCCGGAACGATGTCGCCGGTGAACAGGAGATAGCGGGCAACGGGCAAACCGCAACGCTTGACCATCCGCTGAGTTCCGCCCAATCCAGGGTAGATCCCAATGCCGGTCTCGGGGAACCCCATGACCGCTCCCTCGTCCGCGATGATGGCGTCACACGCCAGCGCGACCTCCGCTCCGCCGCCCAATGCGAGTCCATTGACGCGGGCGACAACCGGCTTGGCGCACTTGTCGATGCGCAGCAAGAGCTCGGTCCCCTCGCGCGTGAATTTCTCTATCCGGGGGATGTCTTTCTCATCGATTCCCTTGATGAAGAACTTGATGTCAGCGCCGGCGATGAAGGCCTTGCCGCGGCCCTCGATCACGATGGCCTTTACCGAAGAGTCGCCGGCGGCCTTGTCGAACGCCTCGGCCAGGGAATCCACCGTCTCCGGATCGAGCGCGTTCATGGCGTTGGGTCGGTTCATGGTTATGAGGGCTATTCCGTCCTCCACGTCGAGGTTGACCGCGTTCAACACAAACGGCGTCGCCTTGTTCAGACGCTCGGCCAGTGCCTTCGGCAGCGGGAGATCGTACTTCTTCGCGATTTTTGCGGCGGCGGCCACGGCCAATTCAACGCCCTTTCTGTTGGCGAGGGCAAACGGTCCCGCCGGCCAGCGAAGGCCGACCATTGCGCCAATATCTGTATCTTCCGCAGTGGAAACGCCTTCATCCACAAGAGACGCAGCAACGAGGAGCACCACTCCCAGAAGCCTGGCCTCCACGTCCTTCACGCCTGTGTCCGACGGTTCACCCGCCAGATCCCAGTCCTTTTTCGCCGAGACCTGCTCCTTGAGACGATCACACGGGGCGTAGAAAGGGCTCAGCTCGGAGGCGAGTCCCTCGGACGCATGTTGAGCGATGGGAACACCGGTAACGTTCATGAGCTTGAACGGGCCCATGCCGATTCCGAAGAACTTCATGCAGGTGTCATCGATTGTGGGCAGATCGGCAACGCCCTCTTCCAGCAATCTAACGGACTCGTTGAGCCACGGCACGAAGAAGCGATTGACCACAAAGCCCGGAGCATCCTCCGAATGGATGGCTGTCTTGCCGGTAGCCTCGGCAAACGCCCAGGAGATCTCCTTTGCCTGGGAGGACGTCGCGGAACCGGGAATGACCTCGAGCAACCTGTTCTGGGCAGGATGGAAGAAGTAGTGCATTCCGACAATCCGCTCCTGATGCTTCGCCCCCTTCGCGACGGCGTCAACCTTGAACGACGAAGTGTTCGTTCCCAGCACGCAATCGGGACGAACTACCTCCTCCAGATTGGCAATCAACTTGCGCTTGATCTCCAGATCCTCAAAAACGGCCTCGACAATCAAATCGCAGTCGGCCATGTCACTAATATTGGTTGTACCCTTGATGCGCCCGAGTATTTTGTCCGGTTCACCCTCGCGGAACACGCCTCGTGCCACGCCCTTCTCCAACATCTTGCGGATTCCCCCGAGCCCGCGTGCAAGAGGTTCTTCGGCTATATCCATCAGAACTACTTCAAGTCCCGACTGAGCCGTCTTTTGCGCGATACCTGCGCCCATCGTTCCCGCTCCGATGATTCCGATTTTCTTTGGTGCTCCCATTGATTCCTCCCTCAACCGGTACGTGCCTGTTAATATGTCGGCCCCCATCATCCTCCCCTTCCCCTCTTGCAGGGGAAAGCCGGGATGGGGTTCATTAATGTCGGCCCCCATCATCCTCCCCTTCCCCTCTTGCAGGGGAAGGCCGGGATGGGGTTCATCAAGGTCCTTATACATGTGTGTTCGGTTAAGCAACATGAGCTAGCCCATTTTTCTCTTTGCGCATTTTTCAAAACAGTTAAAATCTCGCCCGTAAAAACGAAGGAGTGACTAACGATGAAAAGACTGGATGGAAAAGTAGCGATCATCACCGGCGCAGCCGCGGGGATCGGTGAGACCACCGCCAGGTTATTTGCAGCCGAGGGCGCGAAGGTGGTGGCCTGTGACGTCTCCATGGAACCGCTCGAGGAGATCGTCAAATCGATCAAGGCCGAGGGCGGCGAGGCGATTGCGGTCAAGTGCGATGTGTCACAGGAGAGCGACGTCAAAGAGATGATCGCCGGATCCCTGGGCGAGTATGAGAAGATAGACATACTCATAAACAACGCCGGCATCACTCGCGACACGCTCACCCCTCGTATGACGGTCGAAAACTGGGACCTGGTGATGTCCATCAACCTGAAGGGCACTTTTCTGTGTTCCAAGTACGCTCTGGCGAAGATGGAGCGAGGCGGCAAGGTTGTAAACACCGCGTCGATCGCAACCCTGGGCAACAAGGGACAGTCCAACTACGCCGCTTCCAAGATGGGAGTCATCGGTCTGACCCGCACCCTGGCATTGGAGTACGCCCGCAAGAAAATCTGCATCAACGCCATCGCGCCCGGAGCAGTGGATACCCCCATGTTGCAGGCGGTTCCCGAGAAGATGCGCGAAAAGATGATCGAAATGATCCCACTCGGCGAGGCCATTCCCCCCATAGACATCGCGCGGGCGCACCTGTTTTTGGCCTCCGACGAGGCAAACTTCATCACAGGTCAGTGCATATTTGTGGACGGAGGAATGAGCGTCGGGATCTAGAAAATAAAATAGGTTACCGCGAACACCACGCCGGTGATGATTGCGATGATGCCCAGTATTCCCTGGAACGGAGCCAGCTTGGCGCGAATCTTCTGGCCTTTCTCCATCGCCTGCTCGTTCTTGCTCAGGGCAAACTTGGATATGAGACCAAAGCCGAGCAGGAATCCCAGCAAGATTTCTACGATTCCACAGACAAGCCAGATCGTCCCGCCGATAAAGCTGAAGGTCATGTAACCGAGACCGTTGATGATGTCCCAGAAACCCCAGAAGAAAAGTACAATGCCAATCCATCCCTGATAGGGTGTCAGTTTGTCGATCAAGTCCTGTGCGTTCGGTTTTCTCGCTACTATAAGGCTGGCAGCAGCAAGGATGCCGCCGGCAACAAGGAATCCCATTGTGAAAAATGCGAACATTGTCTTTCCCTCCACGTTCGGTTGTTGCCGGCCCGGGTGATTCCGAACCGCGCTTTGTTTTCCACGTACCTGTTGGCGCGTGGACGAAAAAATTCATCTCTCGAAGAAATCAATATTGAACCGAGGTTTCAAACCTACCAGATTTGCCGGTTGTGGATCAAGCCACGTGGCTGTGGAGACATTATGCAGGTCAGCTCGTCTCGGTTACGATATCGTCCACGCTCTTCACCACAAACCCGCCGGAGGGTGATCGCTCGCTCTGTGCAACCGGTTCCTCTGCGGAGTTCTGCCCGCCGCCCACGCCCCTGGAGGCCGCCTTGTGCCGGGCCTTGAACAACAGCATGGACACGCGGCTGAGGATGCTCACATCGTTGTCACCGCTGGTCTCGATGGAGAGGAAATTCAGATCCGGGTACATGGCCATGACCTTTGCCTGAACTCCGTCGGAGACCCCGGAAGACGGCATACAACCGAACGGCTTGGACGAAATGAACCCGTCGACCTCGCCCACGTAGTGTATCGCCTCGCCGATCTCCAGGTTGCCCTCACCGCCGAATATCTCGGGGTGATACAGGTCCCTGCCCAGATCCGCCAGCTCATCCAGATCTATGAGCTCGGTTCTCGCGCCGAATTTATGCGGAGCCAGAGCCTTCACGAACCTTCGGTACAACCAGTTGATGACTGCGGTGCTGTTTCGCTGCTTTCTCAGAGATTTTTTCCAGAACCTGCGTTCCTTGTTATCGGCCGCAAATCTGACCCCACGACGAGCCTCCACCGTACGTCGCCAGTTGTCGTAAAGTACCCTCTGCGTGAGGTTCCCCGGAATAACCTCGCAACCCTCCTCCGAGATGAACCGCCGGAGGTTGTAGTTGCCGTCGTTGTGAGCCAGGTTGGCAAAAAACTCTCCGGTCACGAAAATCAGCGGGAGCTTCTCTTCCTTTCGGGGGATCGCCGCCAACATGTCCCCCACCTTCCTCATGGCCCTCGGGATCTTGAAGAGATACGCCTTGCTATTGAATGCCTCCAGGAGCATCTTCTCCGCCTCCTCGAGCGTGGACCGGACGAGTTCCTTGTCGTGGGCGTATGGCAGCAGCGCACATTCCGCAGCATGAACCAGATCCGCCAGGATAACGGCTATTATCAGATTGATCCTGAACATGAGGTTCATGGGCAGCGCGTTGTCCTTGACCATCTCCTTTGCCCCAATATCCGAGGAAAAGATGATGACGCGAAGATCCTTGAAGCCCGCGTCGTTCGCAACCTTCATATATTCCTGCGGATACATGCCGTACCTGCACGGGCCACACTGGCCGCCGCCGCACAAAAACACGTACTTTCGCGCGATCTCCTCCCTGGAGAGACCGGTCTCCTTCTCGATTTTGAACAGGTTTCGCAGCAGGCTTCCCGAGGTGAAGTACATGGGATTGCACTCCATGCGGTTGCCGTACTCCTTGCCCCACCGCACGTCCTCCTTGATGTGATCGCCCATATCGTAGGATTTGAATCCGTTGCGATCGAAGTACGCCTTGAGGAAGTAAGACTTCCTGCGTTCAACGAAGTTGAACATCACAGTGGCGTCCTTCTTCTCCTTCTTGGGCCAGGGGAGCGTCCGGTAGCCTTGCCACTGATCCTCGAGCACGTACTTGGGCGCAAGCGAGACAGACTTGGTCGGTTTTGTCTTCCCTGTGCCCATCAGGCGATCTCCTCCAACTTCCTTACTATGCCATCAACCCGCTTTCGCAGTAACTCTTCTTCCAATCTCAAAAAATAATCAATGGATTGGATCCTGATCTTGATAGTGGCGGAAGGCTTGTTCTGATCCAGGTCGTGAAACAGAAAATGCGGTGTCAATGACGCGTCCATGATGGCGTCCACATATGAGTATGTCGGCGCGTCGTGCCCGCACTTGAAGCTGCTGATGTCGATCACCGCCAGGTTCGGATGACGTGCCGCAACCTTGGCCGCCCAGATCTTGACGTTGGTGTTCCTGTTGAAGTTTCGCTTCCACACGTCGGAGATATCCACCGCGGACCTTACCGTACCGGCCGCCACGTCGCCGCCGAACAGGGGATCGAGGAACTCCCTGTCCGTGGGTATGGACTCAATGCAAAGGATGGGGAACCCGCGCAATCTGAACTCCTCGAGAATACCGTGATTCAACCCGATATCGTGGTGGTATGGATGCCCGATGAGGAGGATGCCGATCCTGTCATCCGCGACAAGTGTATTCAACACCTCTGAGCCCATGGAGCGCATCCTGGAGAAATACTCCTTCATGGCCCCAAAACCCTGCTGCGCCGCGTAAGCGTTCTCTTCCTCTGTCAGAGAAAGACGATCGCCGAAATAGTCGAAAAGATTCCCCACGGCCTCGGCTCGTCGGTCCATCCGGACCAGCGGCTTCCAGTACTCCACACCACGCTCGATAAAATGGTCCCTGTCCTTGGTGAATGCGGCGTCGACCACTTCCGGGGTGCCCATCTGTATGACGCAGGCGTTGTTCCCGAGCACGTCGTTCACCATTGACTCCAGGTGCGTGATGATGGGGAAGCAGATGTGCGTCACCTCGTCGTTCAACAAGAGATTGTAAACGTGCGCCGGAGCGACCTTTGCGGGGAAACACGGATCGATCGCGCCCCACTTGTTGCCCTCGCTCCAGAGCTTTTCAGACGTATAGTCGCTGTATACGACCTTCCCCACTCCCAGAGACCGGAAGTATGTGCTGAAAAACGGCGCGTATACGTAGAGGTTGAGCAGCCGCGGCATTCCAACAACCATGTGAATCCGATCCGACGTCGCGGCAAACGGCGACTTTTCGAAATCGTATTGTGCGAAGACCTCATCGCACGACGCCTCCACCAGGTTGGAATTGAGATCCCGAAGCGTCAGCTTTTCTTTCTCGCGCTCGCGCATGCTCGTGACATCCTGCGACATCCCCTTCTCGCATCCGTAGCCGGTGATGTGGCGAACTTCACGATCGCGGGATGTGCGAATATCGATGAACGTTCGCGGACAGCGATTGGAGCAGAACTTGCACACGGTGCTCTCATCGTTGATGGACTTGAACTCTATCTGTCCGGCGCGTTCGAGACCGACGAAGGAGCTGCGACCGTCACCGGCGTTCTCCCTCACCTCGATTGCCGCACCCATGGCGCCGGCGATGTCCGCGTACTTGTGACAACGAACCGTCGCCCCCGGAACCCTGCTCTTGATGAAATCAACCTGAGCCTTGACCGCCGCCAGGTTTTTCTGGGTGCCTCCCTGCAACAGGAAGCTGGTCCCCAGCCGCCTCAAGTTCGCCTCCTGCACGACGAAATTCCAGATGTTCAGCGGCAGGACCAGTGCCAGCCCGGCCATGATCTCGTCCTTGCTCCATCCGAGTTGCTGGAAGTTGACCTTGTCCTGCTCCATGAAGACCGCGCAACCGTAGTTGAACGACGGCGCCCGGCGCACCTTGAAGGCCCGATCCGCGTATTCCTCCATGGGAACGCCGAATTGCTCGGCCATGCTCTGCAGGAAATATCCGTTTCCTGCGCTGCACTGGGTGTTGAGACGAATATCCACAACCCGCCCATGCTTGATGATGAGGACCTTGATGTCCTGGCCCCCCACATCGCAGATAACGTCCACGTCGCCGTAGAGGCTTCTTGCGGATTTCATGTGAGCGACGGTCTCCACGATCTCCAGATCCAGATCGAACGCCTCACGCAGAATCGATGACGCGTACCCGGTCACCCCCGCGCCGATGAGATCAAAGGAGGTTCCAGTATCGTTCAGCCACGCCGTGAGACGTCGGAACATCTCGCGCACATCCACGATGGGATTTCCCCTGGAGAGAACGTAGTCCTTGTAGATCAGTTCACCATCAGTATCGATGATCGCTATTTTCGAGCTTGTCGATCCGCCGTCGATGCCCAGATATCCCTTTATGGTCTCCGAGCGCCTCCCCTTCGGGCTGAAGGACGGGATCGAATACTCCGAAATAAACTCCAGGGCCTCGGCTTCCGATTCTACAAGGCCCGGCTTCGAGGCGCCGCTGGACTGGAGCTGTAACTCCTTGCCCGCAGCTATGTAGTGCTCCAGCCGATCCGCGCCACCGTATATGCGCAAATCCTCCTCACCCCTCACCACGTTCTCCCGCCCAAAGAAAACCGCGCCCATGGCAGCGAAATACTGGGCATCCGGCGGAACATAGATCAGCTCCTCCACGGGGCGCTTTTTGGGAACCCATCGGTGAATCTCCCAGATCTCCGGCACCAGTCGTCTCCACACTTCCTCGAACACCGGAAGATAAGTGTGCGGTCCTCCGAGCAGCAGCACGTCGTCCGGGAGCACGTTCCCGTGGAGCAACACCTCTATGTTCTGCTTCACGATGGCCGTGCACAACGACACGACTATCTCCTGCTCATCCACGCCGGCCTTCATCAGCCCCACCACGTCGGTCTCCGCGAAGACGCCGCACTTGGCGGCGATGTGATGGACCGTCTTTCCCCGTCCCGTGATCCCTCCGAGTCTGTCAGGGTCCAGACCCATCTTGGCGAAGATCTTGTCCAGGGTGGCGCCGGTGCCGCCCGCGCACTTGTCGTTCATGAAGGAGATGGCCGATTTCCCGCCCTCGGAGCCCCGCTTCCAGACGATCACCTTTGCGTCCTGCCCGCCGAGCTCCACGACCGACCCCGCCTCCGGGTGGATCCGCTCCACCGCACAAGTAACCCCGTTCACTTCCTGCACGTGGTAACCATCGATGTGGGGAGCCAGAGACCTGCCGCCGTTACCGGTGGTGAAGACCCGTAAATCCTCGCCGGGAAAGGCGCTCTCAATCTCGTTGAGAAACTCCAGAACCAGCTCCGGCTGCCGCGCGTTGTGGCGTCGGTAGTCTTTCCACAAGACGCAATCCCGATGGTCGAGGACAACTGCCTTCACCGTCGTGGAGCCGACGTCCAGCCCCACGTTTTTGAAATGATCCGACATACTGTATTTGTTTACCAACTTCGTTATTACCAAAAAAGGATCTGTTAATATCTACTTGAACCTGGACCTGTCAATCATATCGGTCAAAGCATCTATACCCCTATATTCTTCAAAGGCACGATATGAAAACGTGGTATCATTATCCTGCCAGGCAGATTTTGAAATAAACAGGAAACAAAATGAAAAATCCCGGTCAAATCGCCAACTTGAGTGACACTATTAGCGCCGATAAATACGCGATCGTCTTCTTACTGGCGACACTATTTCTATTTAGCGGATGCGCGAATACCAGCATTGACACCAACCCCGGGTCGGACAGCGATTCCGATACCGACAGCGATTCGGATACCGACTCAGATACCGATTCAGATACCGATTCCGATACCGACAGCGATTCGGATACCGACTCAGATACCGATTCCGATACCGACTCAGATACCGATTCCGATACTGGATCTGATCCATGCGACGGCGTGGTCTGCGATTCGCCGGACCCGGATTATTGCGTTGATGATGACACACTGCGGGAATACGACGACACCGGAACGTGTGACGAAGGGGCGTGTGATTATCCATACACCGACACTCCGTGCGGCGTCGCAATGTGGTGCGATACCGATGAATGCATCGCGTGTAATTCCGATTTGCACTGCGGGGACACCTGCGAAGACTGCACCACGGCGGGAGAGACGTGCGTCTCCGGCACTTGCGTGGGCTCGGTTATTTTCTTTGAAGACTGGGAAGACGGCGACTACGTTGGGTGGTCTACCGGAGGAGGCGGGTACTCCATCTCCGTCACAACCGCCACCGCGGCGGACTCGACCACGTACAGCCTCAGCATCAGCGGTGGATCCGGCGGCCACTATGACGGCCTCTACCACACCTTCTCGAGCCTCACTCCCTCCACCATTTCGTTCTGGGGGAGGTCCGGTTCGACCTCATCATCCGACACCTACTTTGTGGTGCACGGTCCGGGAACCCCGGAACTTACCAACCAGATGGTGATGCTGTACTTCAAGGATGACGGCAACATCCGCGCCGTTGCGTCATCGGCGACCTCGACGGATCTCATGTCCTATTCGGCTAACACCTGGTATCATATAGAGTTATTGAACATCAACTGGTCGAGCCACACGTTCGACGTCCATATCAACGGCACATCCATCGCCACCGGGCGGGTTTTCAGATCGACCAGCGTCTCCAGCCTTGGTCGTCTGGACTTCTACAACTTCGACTCTTCCCAGGGTTGGTGGGATGAGATCCTCGTAGGAAATTAATCCGGAATTGGCTGTAAAATGTGAGGGGGTTGTGACCCTAGAACTCAACCACACCATTCAGGTGCATATCGAAGTCGAGGGTACCGGCATCGGTGTACGCAGTGGCGTGACAGGACGAGCACCCGGTCTCGTCGGTGTGGGGCGCGAGGGGTGGGATCCCGTGGCAATCCCCACAGACGATCCCCTCCTCCTTCTCACCCTGCCAGGCGGGCTCCGTATACGTGCCGCCGGTCAGACCGGCACCGTGGCAATATACGTTAGTACAACGCATTCCGTTCCACGCGGGCTCCAGGTCCCCGGTTCGTGCGAGGCTGCCCTCCGCGAAAACCACGTCCACGGTTGAGTTGAAGTGATCTCCCTCAAACAAGCTGAGAGGCACCCGATGACAATCTTCGCATGACACCGGTTGCCCCCACAGCTCGGCCATAAGGTGCTTCTCATGCGCCTGGCTATCGCCGTGAGCCCCGTGGCAGTCGGCACAGGTGCCATAATCATCACCAGTGTGGTGACAGGCGAGGCAACCCTCACCGGCGTCCTGATCCTGGTGGTCCGAGTCGTTCGCGACGTCCAGACAGGCCACAGATAACAACCCGACTGCCAGCGAAAGCACAATAGAAAAAACCGGAAAGCGCATGAGCATTTCTAAAAACCTCTTCTAGGTGGTTTCGACGGGCTTATCCGTAACGGTGCTGCAATCGAGGATAGTCGTTATTCCGATTTCGTCGGTGACGGAGGTCCATCCCATCATGCTGTAGGCCATTGCGTAGGCCTCGTATCCCAGCAGGTTGAGGATAGCAGCCGTCTGCGACGCGGTGTGGCCGGTGTAACAATGGGTGATGATCGTCTTGTCATCGGGAATCATCTCCATGATGGTCTTGGCGTTCCACGTGCCGTAAGGAATGTTGATCGCATTCACGATATGATCATCGAAATGATCTGCCGAACGTACATCAATCAGGAAGTAGGAGTCATCAACTGGTACCAATACATTGTCGTAGTAGTCGCCGGGCGTGATGACCGGAGAATCGGTTCCCAGGGCAGACATATATCCGTCGAAGAGGTCCATCATGAGATCGTTGCCGGTAAGGGCGCTCATGATCTCGGGGATATCATTGTCTGTTGCAGGCGTTACGGCATCTGTAACCGTTGCATAATCATGGGGCATGGTGGTCGAGGAGCAGTACGTCCCCGCGAGGCCGATCACGGAAAGGTCTGTGGTCCAGGCCATCATTCCGTAAGCCATCGCAAAGGCGTCATAGCCCATTAGACGAAGGTAGACGGTGATCATGGAGGCCTTGTGACCCGTGTGACAGATCACGATGATCGTCTTTGAGTCGTCGACCTGATCCAGGACTGTGTCGGTCGCCCAGTCGGCGCCGAATGGAAGATTGAGTGTGCCGGCCACGTGCCCGCCGTCGTAATGAGCCGTAGGCCTCACGTCGATGAGCTGGTAGTCGGTGTCTACAGGCACAACAATGTTATCGTAAACATCCTGTGCACTAATTATCGGCTTGACGGTATCGTCATCAACGTATCCATCCAGTGCATCAAAAATCTCATCGATGCGGTCGGCTTCTGCATCGGTGTCGGTATCAGTGTCAGTATCAGTATCGGTGTCGGTGTCTGTGTCAGTGTCAGTATCCGTATCGGTATCAGTGTCTGTGTCAGTGTCTGTTCCGCCATCCGTCTCGACGTCATCGTCGTCGCTGCATGCTACCGCGCCGAAGACCAGGAAGGCCGATAACAAAAGAAGCAAAAGTTTAGTCTTTTCCATTTTCAAATCCTCCGTGTGCCACAAGGGCACGTTAGAAACACCCGGTGCATTTTACACGAGTGCTTATGTATTGTTTTGTCCGGGCTCCTCATCAGCCCCCATCCGGACCTCCGTCCGGCAGTGTCTGCGGTATATCGGTGACAACGACCGACGCGTTTGCCGCAACCTCGTTGGGCTCCAGGTCCCCGGAGCCGAGGAACAACTCCTCGTGCCCGTGACATGAATTGCAGCTCCTCGCCTGTGGCGGAGAGTCGGCCACGTCGTCTCCGGGCAATTTGATCTGCCTGATCACGTTGTGGGGAGTAGCATATTTCCACGTGGGCGCAACGTCGAAGTTGGAGAGAATGTCATCCCCATAGTAGGCGAAGGTATCCGGATCCACCGGGACATGGCGGACCACTACGTAATCGTATGGTCGCCTCGCGCTCTTGAGGTAATTCTTCCCAATCTTGAACTGGAACCAGCTTGACGCGCAGTCAAATGTCTTCTGTTCATCCTCGTTGATGAGAACATGGCAGCTTCTGCAGTTGTTGTACGGCTGCGAGTGACAGACATGGCACTGAAGCAACGGGTTGTCTCCCGCCGGGTTCGCGTGGGTGGCGTGCATTGCGTTGGACGTGTCCGTGTTGACGCCCGGATGGCAACCTTCGCACGTGGCCGCATCCTTGACGTCGTAGCGATGGTAAATGCCGGATTGATCTCCATGCCCCGAGTGACACGCGTCGCAGGTCATGGCGTTTGGGTTCCAGTGGACGTCCGCGGTGACGACGACGGCATTGCCCTCGATGTCCTCGCCTCCCTTGGCCAGCATCTCTTTTTCCACACGAGCGCCGTGACACCCGGTGCAATTTTTTGTTGCCTTGGGCGTCTTGAAAAAGACATGCCCGCTGACGAAACCCTTCTCGTTCAGGTGAGGCCGCGATATGTGACAATCGCCGCAGGCCTTGATGTGGCAACCGGTGCAGTGGTTTGTTATTCCCTCTTCCAGTTCCGCCATCATCTCCGGGTTCGCGCGCTGCGCCACAACCCCGTGTTGAAGGTCGTAGAGGCCCCGGTTCTCGAAATGGAGCGATGTGTGGTAGTCATCGACTTCCTGGCCGTGACAATTGGTGCAGAGTTGACCGTCGGGATACGAGGGCGCCGCTGTCAGCCCGACGTGCGCCTCCGCCCGCGTGAGGGCCGGCTCCACGCCGCCGTGACATGCCTTGCAATCAGAGTTGAAGAACTCCACAAAATGCCTGTCGGCGAGGAACTCTTCGTCAATTGTTACCTTCTCCCAGTCCTCCAACGGAGGAAGCTCTCCCGCTCACCCCTCTCCCTCGGGTTCCGGCTCCTCGGGTTCCGGGAGTGGGTCCGCCTCCAGGTCGGCAATCAGCAGGTCCTCGTCGATGTGACACTCGAGACACGTAAACCCGTCGGGGGTTCCGGAATCGTCGTCGGATGCATCTACCGAGGCGTCTTCACCGGCGTCCGGGTCTTTCTCTTCGTCTTCGCATGCGTTGATAACCACGAGCGATGCCGCGAACAAGAGAATCATCAGCATTAAGGTTTTGGAATTTTTCATTGGCCTGTTTCCATTTAAAATTTCCCTATTCTTTTTAACGAGTCCACCAAAAGGTGGACGTCATATACCTTCATGAAGTACCAGAATCAAACAAAATGAAAGTAAAAAAGACAATAGTAAATACTATAAAAATCTTTCCGGATTTGTAATTTGAATGACTCACCGTCCTGCCAGGGACAGACAAAAATGCAATTATGTGTGTTTGATTGTCGGGGATACTTTGAAAAAACGATTGCGCTCCGGGTCGTTGTACATCTGATAATCGATCTCCCAGGGAGAGACCTTCACTTCCCCGTCCTTGACTATCATGGTCAGCGCCTTGGGCGTCACCTTCCGGTATCCCGAATTGGCGGGAAGATCCCCGTTGTTCTCGCCACCGGCGGAGAAGAGCGTCATCAACAGCAGGTTCTCGTCGTCGTATGTGCGAACGAACCCCGAATTTACTTTCTCGTGACCGCGAACCAGGGTGTGGCAACCGATACGCTGCAGGAACGCCGCCGCCTGTAACCGTCCGAAGGGGAATCTGGACGATTGCTCCTGAAGCTCTGCGGGTATCACGTCGGCGGTGCTCGGATCACTCCACATCATCTGAAATCGAATATCCGGATCGTTGAGACTAGATAAATCCTTGTAGCGCTCCTTTAGCAACAGATCTCTGGGGATCCCGCCATGCACAAACAGTGTTTCACCGAAGAGCAACATGTTGGGCATGTCCTCGAAGAACTTGATGTAGTGTCTGAAAATGTCTTCGGACACGAAAGGTTTGAGGGTGTTGATCGCCTCTGCGGGCCTCACGCCTCCGAACACCTGTCCATTGTACTCGATGTAGTATTCGTGATTCCCCCGAAGAAGGTAAACGTGACCGGGGGCCGTGGTGGCGATCTGCATGACCGAACGCAGCACACCGTTGAGGCTGAACATGCCCCTGTCGATGTAGTCGCCCAGGAAGATCAACTTGGGCTCGGGGTTGTTTTCCGGATCTTCCTTGAACGCGTTGACCTTCTCGAAGAAATGCGACTGCATGACCACCGACTTGAGGCAACTGTAGCAACCGTGAAGATCTCCAACCACCGTCAGATCGTAGGTGCGCCCCGGCCTGGGCGGCACAACGTAAACGTGCCCGTCGAGGAACGACTCCTGCCCCGCCAGTTCGCCCACCTTCTGCACGCCGTTCAGCTTGCCGGCGCCACTGACCCTCTGTTCGGCAAACATGTTCATCGTCTTTTCCAGAAGCCCGACATCGGCATCGATCTGTTTTTGAAGTGTCTCCAGATTGCCGGAGTAATGATGCTCGAATTGATCGAAGAACGGATGCGTGGCCTGCACGGGCACCAGCTCGACTGTCTCCGTCACGCTGACGGGAGGTTTCTCTCCCTCGTCCACCAGCACAATCCCCAGATCGGACTCGAGCAACGCCGACAACTCGGCCCTGAATTTCACCTCCGCCGGGTGGGCGACGCCGTCGGCCATCAGGAGCTCGTCGACGATGTCCATGAGGGCTTCCTGCCCACCCTTGTCGAAGCTCTGAAAGATCTCGAAGCAGCGCAGTTTGAGCCTCGATTCCACAAACGAGTTCTGATCCTCGTCGCTGGAAACCGCCTCGGTGAAGAGGTCCTTGATACGTTGATCGATGCGCTCGAACTCTTCGTGAAAATGCCTGGTGAACTTTTCGATGAGCTCGGCCCGCAGTTTCTCGTCCGCATCGGGCATCCCGACGTCCACCCGATGAATGACCAGCTTTCGGATGTAGTTGGACACGAATACGCGCTCCGATTCGTCGAAGTCACCGTCGATGTATCCGAAGGTTGTGAGGTAAAAAATTACCGCCTGCATCTGCTGCTCGGCGACCTGTGGATTTTTACTGAAGGTTAGCATGGAGAAATGTTAGTCCAACAAGCCTCAGTCGTCCACCTCACAGTATCGATTCGGATTCATTGATTTTTTGCGACTATTCGTGAAGGCTATTCCCGAGCGCAAAAACAGGTTAGGCTCGAAGGCAATGGCGCAGATCGATCACTATTCACAATGCAGCGAAACCGCGAGGAACGCGTCGTTCGACCAGTTCGTCCAGCGCTGGCCCGGCCACTACCTGCTGGTGATAATTCCCGGCGGCGACAGTGACGACTGGGATATGGAATTTGAAACCGCCGTGATATCCATCGACAAGCTGAGGGCCGGTATGCACAATGCGGCACGTTCGAAGGACTACGATGATGACGATGATGACGAGGCCGCGCCCCCCGGAACGTATTTGTACGAGGTCAAAAAACACGTCGATAACAGTTGGCTGGACTGGATAGCGATCGGTCGCGCCCGAAACAACGACCTGGTCTTGCGACATCAGTCGGTCTCCAAACTCCAGGCGCGCATCCACTCCGTCAAGAGGGATGTCGCTGATGGTAAAAACAATTCCACCTACTGGCTGACCGATATGAAATCCACGGCCGGAATAACGGTCAACAGCTTACCGATTAGTCCGTCGAAGCCGCACCAACTCGCCCCGGGGAACAGGATCAAGCTCGGCCAGGTGGACTGCGTCTTCTTCGACTCGGCCAGCCTCTACAACCACCTGCGCGCCCTCTAAACCTCTGGAATTTTCAGTTACTCTATGATGATCGGGTTGATGGCACGTACGCCTACGCCGCCGAGGTAGCCGTATGAGTTGGCGAAGTCCTCTCCCACCACCGAAAGGCCGAACGGCTCCTCCGACTCGATGCGATGAGCGCCGTCCACACATCCGGGCACTCCTGTCGGATTGTCGATATCTACTCTGGCGACCTCCCAGTCGGATGACCCCACCTGCTGGAACTCCGCATCGGCAATGACGCCGAGGCAATCCAGATCCACCGCTACCCCAGTCGGCCTCACGATGATGATGCCGTCGTAGCTGAAGTCGAACTGGTTGTCGGTGTTGAAAACATAGCGATCAAGATATTGGCCTGCGGGTGGGGACAGAAGCATCATGGGATCTCCCCATTCGTATGCCGTGCCGCCCACGTACCATCTTCCGGTCATGATCTGGATAGCAAAGAAGGGCGCCTCCGGCTCGCTCGGATCCGGCGGATTGTCGAGGATCGCGGTGGCAAAGTGGTCGATTGGACTCATGAACTGGAGCATCTCCCCCTGAGTCACAAAGCTGTACGAGGCTCCTACCCCGTCGACCGGCGGATCGAAGGTGATGGTCATGTCATCCGCGCCGGCGATGATTCGCCAGAGCGCCTGGTCCACGTCCGCCGTCACTCCGGCCCGCACCTCGTGGCGCGCAAGGACAGTCTCCGTGCCCCACGCGACCAGTGGAAGGAGCTGCTCCTCAACATGGTCGCAGGCGTAGTAACTGGGATCAGGCACCATCGCACAGGAGTGGCCGCCGAACACCGCGATGGGCTTGGTTGCCCTGATATAGGTTCCCGTCAGCATCTGGTCCATCACGGCCGGTACGATCTGGGCCGCATCGAATCGGTTGATGTTCACCGGGGCTGACTCGACGCCCGCCGTCATGGCCGGAACCCCTGTGCCGGCAGCGGTTGCCACCGTCGGGGTAAAGAAAACCTGAGTGCCGTCCTCGAGACCCACCACCGTCAGCTGGGCCTTCTCCGTGGTGCTGGGGGGCCCGTTGTTCCACGCGGCGCCGATGTATTCTTCCGCCAGACTCGTGGACGGTATCAGCAAAGACGCGTCAGTGGTGGCGAGCCCCTCTCCATAGGGGTTCCACTGGTAGGCGAGCACCGGAACGTCCGACGTGATTCGAAACGCGGATAAGGCCGCGAGGCCCGAGCCCTCTATCTGGGTCGACTGCTCGGGGCAACCGGAAGTGCAGGTCAATTCGAAGATGTGGAGATCCCCCGGAGCGAGAACTACATCCATGCCCGGCACGGTCCTCAGAGTGTTGCCCGCCCCTCGCATGTCTTCGATTATGACGTGAGCGTCAGAGCCCGAGTCCAGTTCCTGGGGGTTGGAGACCACCACCGCATAGGGAGCTCCATCGGCAGAGCCGATATTGTTGAGATCCACGGGGTAGAATTCGCAACCGACAGACGTGAGGATCTGGGCTGCGTCCGCGCAGGTCTCGGGGATCGCCGGCCCGGTGTACTCGGTGTCGGTGTCCACGTCGGAATCGGTGTCACTATCAGCGTCCGTATCGGTGTCGGTATCCGTATCCGAATCCGAGTCCGAATCCCCTGGATTGGGGGCAACCCTTACCGGCTCACACCCAAAATTGGCCAGGACAGCGACCGCAAGAAACACCATCAAGGAATAACGCATACTCAACACTCCTGTTTTTCATTAAGATAGTTTTAGAATGCCACAAAAAAGAATTCTCCGCACGTTACCTCTGTCCAGGCAGATAAGTGCTGCCGGGACATCCGAAACTCGATATTGATCGCACTGGGTTTGCACAAGGAGGCTTCATGAAGATCATTTCCATTATGCTCGGATGCGCCATGCTCCTCGCGCTGGGTTGCGACAAGGATGAATCGAAGGCGGTTGACGCCGGTCCGGACGGCGGCGGCGAGGGGTTGGCTTTCCCGCTGGTCGTGGCGGTTCTCTCCGATACACACCTTTACGCAGAAACCCTGGGAATGTCTGACCAGGCGGCGCAAGGCCTCCAGGCAGAGACCAGGCTGGTGGCTGCGAGCGAAGCGATACTGGAAGCGACGGTAGAGAATCTCGCGGTTTCGGACGTGGATCTGGTCCTCATCTCGGGAGATCTCACCAGCAACGGCGCCGCCGAATCCCATCAAATAGTGGCCCAGCTCCTGGAGGGGCTGGAAGCTACCGGCATCGGGGTCTACGTGGTGCCCGGCAATCACGACGTCAACAACCAGTATGCGGTCAGCTACGAAACATTCCAGGACGCGGTTCCCGACATCACTCCCGAAGAGTTCTCCGAGATCTACTCCGACCTGGGCCCCTCAGAGGCGGTGTCAACCGATCCAAACTCCCTCAGCTACTCGGTGGAGCCCCTGCCCGGCGTCCGCTTCCTGATGCTCGACTCGTGCCTTTACACGACCGGTTACCACCTCAATGGCGCCTTCTCCGACGATACGGTCGCCTGGGCCACCGATCAGGCGGTCGAAGCTCTCTCCGAAGGGTCGTTCCCCGTGGCGATGATGCACCATGGTCTTGTGGAGCACGTGGACTCACAGGATACCTATTTCTCCGGATTTCTGGTGGATGATCACGACGCGGTGGCCCAGGAGCTGGCAGGCTCCGGAATTCCACTGGTCTTCACGGGCCACTACCACACCATGGACGTGTCGATGCTGGAAACCGACGGCGCAACAATCTACGACGCGGAAACCGCCTGCCTGTCCATCTGGCCCTTCCCTTATCGTATCGTGACCTTCCACGAGGACGGAAAGGTGGAGATGACGACGGCCACCACAAATGAGTTCGATTTCGATACCGGCGGGCAGGATCTGGACACGTGGGCGCAGGGACAGCTGGACATCGCCTTCGAATCCTACCTCACCGACATGGCCCAGACCTTCGGCCTATCCGCCGCCCAGACAGCATTCGCCATGCCGGCCATGAAGGACGCGTGGAAAGCCCACATGCTGGGGGACGAGGAGTACACAACCGAGGCGCAGCAGGCGGTCTCGGAGATCACCTCCCAGGGCGGTGTGATGATCCTCGTGGGAGGGCTCATCACCAAGCTCTACAATGACGCCGACCCTGCCGACAAGGAGCTCACCATCGACCTCGCGAACTAGATGTGAATATTAGTTAAAGGCCAGCACCCAGGCGGTGGATCCGTCGCCGTTGTCCGAGGCGCCTATGCCAATCTTGTCCAGCACCGGCCCCTCGCCGCCGAAGTCGTGGTAGTAGGCCGCCATCCTCATGAAGGGGTTCACGCTGCTCATCGTCCCCTCGCTCGTGTGCACCATATGGGGAGAGGTGCACGGGCCGCTTATGTAGATGATTCCGCCTTCCACCGACGTGAGAGAAGGAGCGTTCCCCGAGGCGATGGAGTCGGCCTCGTTCTGCGCGATGGCGGCCGTCCCATCGTCCCAGGTCATCACGATGGGCCATGTGAACACCGCGTGGAAATGGTCGTTGCTGAACGGGATGCCCCAGTATCTGTCATGGGGCTCGTAGCCCTGGCGCTGCGAGTTGACCCAGTCGGCCATGTCATGCACGTCCATCGTGGTGCCCGAACCATAGCTGGGCGGGTTGGCTGTCACGTCCGTGTCGGTATCGGAATCCGTGTCGGAATCGGAATCAGAGTCAGTGTCTCCGTCCGAATCTGTGTCGGAATCAGAATCGGAGTCGGAGTCCGAATCCGAGTCGCTATCCGAGTCTCCCGAATAGCCATCGACGGGCCCGTCTTCGTCGCATCCTGCTACCGCAACTGTCAGCGTCGTCAAGATCAGGTTGATAAGCAACAGTCTCTTCATGGTTTTTCCTCCTCGTGAAACAATTGTTCTTTATTGACGACTCTTGCCATCGAAGAACTGAATGGCCGCCATGAATTGCTCGGAAGAACCGTGCGTGGAGGCGCCCGTTCCGGAGTACGGAGCATCGGAGGGAAGGCGATAGCCCGCAGTATCCATTGCCTGAACTATGGCATTGGCATCGGGGAAATCTCCACCGGGACCGGCGTTGCCCCATGGCTCGAACCCCAGCTCGCTCGCCGTCTCCCCGGGCGAGTCCTGGGCGTTGACATCGTTGGCCCAGAATGCCGCGAAGTAGGACTGTCGGACGTGAAACCCGATCTCCAACCCCGAGGTGGTGCCGGCTGATTCACTCAGAAGGTAGGTTCGGTCGTTGTCGACATTGTACTTGGAACGTACATCGTCAATGACAGTAACGCCGTCCGCAGCCCCGGCAGTGCCGTCGGAGAAGTAGTCGTCGCCGCTGAGGATCGCGACGATAGTAGATCCCATGCCGTAGTAGTCGGCGCCCACGAACTGGGCGATGTTCTGCATCATCATGGCGCCGCCCTCGGTCCCGCTGTAGACAAGCATGAATTTGGCGGGATCGCCTATGGAAGATGTAGCGATGATCCGATAGGTTAAACTCCCGGCGGTCACTGTTGTGCCCGTGGAGCTGGTAGAGCTGCCGCCGCTGCCGCCGGAAGAACCCCCGGCAGGCGGGACCAGGTCGCCGTCGGAGTCCGTGTCCGAATCCGTATCCGAGTCCGTGTCGCCGTCGGAATCCGAGTCGCCGTCCGAGTCGCTATCCGAGTCGCTGTCGCTCCCGGAATCGGAGCCGTCTTCAATACACTGGACCATCGTCATCGCCAGGGCTGCAAGAAGTAACATCAAGGGCATTAGTCTATTCATGGTTTCACCTCCATGCGAATATTGAGTCACGTTGATCGAAAATCGGCTCAACAATCACAATCAACCGGACTAAGACATTGTAGAACCACATTGATGGAATGATCTCCCACACCCGTGAGGTCCTCCTGGCTGTCTATCTTGATGATGTGCCAGCTGCTGCTGGTGGAGGTATAGCCGCTTATGGAGGCGGTTTCGTCTCCATCGAGGTTCTCGTCACAAGCAACCAGCTTGTTGCAACCCGTCGCCAGGCACGGATCTGATGTCTTGAACACGGCGACGACGGGCACATACGCTCCAGGTGTATTTACGGTATGAAAGACTATGAGTGTCTCACCCGCGAGGATGTACAGCTTGTAAAACTGGTCACCGCCGTTCCCCGAACATGCCTGGTCATTGTCAAAGGCCCCCACCAGGGTGTCATTCATCCCCAATCCGCCCCCCACCATGGCCCTGCCGATGTACGCCGGATTCTCGCAGTTCACACCTCCAACAATGCTGATATTGTCGCAGGCGTCGTCCGGCATCTCGGGACAGTCGGGGTCGGGCTCCGTATCGGAATCGGTGTCGATATCCGTGTCGGTATCGGTGTCCGAATCGGAGTCGGAATCCCCGGAATTCTCTCCGTCCAGAGGCGCCAGTACCTCCACGATGGAACAGGACGCAAGCCAGCAAAGAAGGGCTAGACAGAGGCTCATTCCTCGGAAGGGTGATGTTCTCGCAGGAGATGTGAGATTCTCAACCATTGCCTAAATTATGTTATCATAATTTTAGCGTGTCTGGAAATGAGCCGTTTCACCTTCGGGGGCGCTCAATAGGGCAACATGGGTACTTCAGCAAAACTTATCGCCGCCCACGAAAGCGATGCCGTTCTTGTAGAAGGCGCAAGGCGCGGAGATGATCGTGCGTTCACAGCCCTGTACTCCAGGCACGCACGATACATTGCCGGTGTCATTTACGGGATAACGGGTGACGATGGCGAACTGGAAGACCAGGTCCAGGAGGTGTTCGTCACCGCGTCGGAGAAAATGATTGGCCTGAGGGAACCCGAATATTTCAGAACCTGGCTGGTGAAGATTGCCGTGAGACTCGCCCGGCGCCGGTCAGCCAGGAAGAGGCGCATCGGATTTTTACATTTCTGGGCCTCGAAAGAAACGGACCAGAGCTACGATCCCAGGGAACGTCCGGTACCCCTGGATCTTGTGAGAGCAATGGAAGGCATGCCGACGAAACTGTTGTACCCCTGGATATTGCGACGTTTAGAAGAGCGATCCCTGGGGGAGATCGCCGAGGTGTGCGGGATCTCCGTGGCCACGGTGAAGAGGCGTATCAACAAATCGGAACAAACAATCAGGGAAAAAATGAATGAATCTTGATAATGCAATAGAAGCCTGGAAGACCGGCATCGAGGAGGCGAGGTGGGACGCGGTAACAGAACGCCGTGTCCTTACCAGGCTACTCTCTCACCGTCGAGAATCCAGGAAAGCGGTATCGAGGCCCAGGCTCGTGGTTGCGGCGGCAATTGCGGCTGCGGTGCTGGCGATCCTGGGGCTGTTCATGTTCATGTTCGACGACGGAACGCACCCGGCGGTGCCCGAGAATACCAAACTGGACATCGCCGGCCTGGGCCCGGGACAAGGTTCAAAGGCCGGTTTGTCTCAGTTCAGGTTCCTCGACGGCTCCACGGCCACCTATCTCACGACGGCGGAAGTGGATGTCGAGGAGCAGTCGATGTCCGCAGTGAAGATCTGGCACAAGAACGGACAGGTTCGATATCAGGTAAAGAAGATCCCTGGCCGCGAGTTCCTGGTGAACGCAGGCGGTGTCGAGGTGAGGGTTGTAGGAACGGTGTTTATAGTGGAGGTGGATATCACCGACGTCAGGGTGAAGGTGGAGCGGGGAGTGGTGATTGTCGACAGCGGATCCGGTGTAGTGGAGCTGACGGCGGGCGAGGAAATCGTGCTGGCCGGCCGGGATCGTTCCAACGAGCAGAGCGTGGCCTCGGTCGATGAAGAACCGGAAGCGCCCCTGATAAAAGGAACCGTCTCCGTAGTTGAAGGAGCCCCCAAGCAGTACGACGAAAGCGTCCCATCATTCTCCTATCTGATGCGGGAGGTGGATCGGGCACGCAAACGGGGAGACAACAACCTGGCGGCAAAATTGCTCCACAAGCTGGTGACTATATACCCGGGGGACGGGAGAGTAGTCAGCGTGCTCTACACCCTCGGCAAGGTAGAGAGTCAGCGAGGCCGATACGTGGACGCTGCCCGGGCATTCCGCAAGTGCTGGAGAAGTTCGCCGAGAGGCACTCTCGCGGAGGATGCCCACTTCCAGGAGGCAATCTCCCTCGACAGGATCGGACACCTGCGGGAGGCCAACAATGCCGCAAGGCGATACCTGGATAAGTTTCCGGATGGACCTTACGCCGATCGTATGCGTAAAATCACTCAGTGATCTTAAGTAAAACCCATTTCCCGGCGAGGGCGCCCCTTGTGGCCACCTCGTTGCTCTGCATTGTATTCGCCTCGGCCGGAGCGGTTGCCGCCGAAGGCCGCGTACAGCCGTTTCCCCTGAGCATTCAGGAGTGTGAGCATCTCGATGGGGAAGAAATCAAGCGATTGCTATATCTGGAACTGGCCTCGGTGGAAAACGTCGAGAATCTGCCTCCGCTTTCTATTGAACTGTTTTGCGATGAGACAAGCGTGATCGTCAATGTCTTCAATCCCGAGCGAACCCAGAAAATACAGCGAACGGTGCCTGCGCCGGAGAAACTGGACGAGGGCGAAGAGCGTCAGATCGCCCTAATCATTGCCCAGTTTGCCGGCGCCCTGTGGAGGCTGGAAGAGGACAATCCTCCGCCTGTTGTGGCGCCAACGACTCCGGAGCCACCAGCGCCCCCCCCGGAACCCCAACCCAAGTCCACAGATCAGGTTCGCCTGGATCTCGAGATCGGGGGCGGTATAAGGGCGCGGGCTCTCGGATCGGGCAAGGCGCTCGTCGGCGGGTACGGCGAGATCGACTTCGTCTATCGATTTAGCAAGAGAGTAGCCCTGGTTGCGGCCATCGACGTGGAGGGCTCGAACGTGGACAGGCTGGGCGGAGAGGTGGGAGCCCTCGCAGTAACGGCCGGTCTGGGGATCTCCGGATTGCTGGTGATCGTGCATCGTTTTCAACTGGACGCCAGGGTATTGCTCATGGGGGGGTACGCGCGCATCGAGGGGCGAGCCAGAGATTCCGAGGCCTTTGTCGAGAGGGTTTCCGCCGGCGGCGCGGGCGAGGCGCGGATCGAGGTGGCTCCAACATTGCTGCTCGGCCGTACCACCATCGGCCTCTGCCTCCAGGGCGGATACGGCCTGCCGGTAGTTGTGGCGCAAGTACGCGACGACGACGACGTGACTTTCGGAGGCTGGTGGGTCGGCGCGGGCGTGAGGATAGGATTCGGAATCGCTATCTGATCTCACCTCTTACAGGGCGTTACTCTCGAAGAAATCCCAGAGATCCTGGTTGTTCTGCCCGTATGTGTCACGCCACAACCACACGTGAGATGCTCCCGTCACTCCGGTGAAATCGACGTCCCATCCGGCGGCGTTCAGATCGTTGTAGAAGCTCTCGCCGTACGAATAGGGAACCACTGAATCGCTAGCTCCGTGAATGATCCAGATGGGTCGTTTTGGAGTTGCCGGGGTAAGACTCTGGGCACCGCCGGTCGCATCGTATCCGGCATTGATGCCGTAGGCGGCGAATGGAGTCGACCAGGTGCCGGAGGCGATGGTCAGCCCTCCCGAGAAAATGGCCATCATCCCGGTGAAGCCGGCTCCCCGCGAATGGCCCACAGCATAGATCATGTCGTGATCCACCCAGTAGGAATCACCTGTTTCCGAAATGATCTGCAGCATAAACTCCGCGTCGTTGTTCAGAGAGTTGGCGTTGCCGTCGGCTCCCGGCCAGCCCTCGGCGCTCTCGACGAACCAGCCTGAGTTATAGCCCTCGGGACCCACAAGAATGAACCCGTTGGTGCTGGCAGTGCTGATCATGTCAATAGCGGCGATAAAATTGGAACCGCTGTCGCCCGCACCGTGCAGGGCGATCAGCATCGGTACCGGCCCGGTTCCCATGTCATCGACCGCCGACTGGGGAACGTAGAGTTGGTACGAGCGTCCCACGCCATCAACGCTGATGGACTCTGTGAACTGACCCGCCGGACCTATGTCGTCGGGTGGATCCGTGTCCCAGTCAGTGTCGGAATCGGTGTCGGAATCAGTGTCGGAATCGGTATCGGAATCAGTGTCGGAATCAGTGTCGGAATCGGAATCGCTGTCTCCATCAGAGTCGGAATCGCTGTCCGAGTCAGAGTCCGAGTCCGAATCGGAACTCCCGTCCGCGTTTTCGATGCAGTGAGTCAGGGACATCGCCAGAGCGCCAAGTAGTATTAGCAGCGGAATTATTCTTGTCATCAGTTTACCTCCATTTGGTCTATTGAGACTTTTAAAGACAAAACCGGCTCATGGATTTATAAGCCACAAATCTCCTTGACATTAAGATCCCTTTCAGGTATTCTGGTACCTGTTTTGGGGTTTAGGGGTTAATATGTCGCATTTTATCAATATTTCGGAAGGTGCTTCGCTGGCTCTGCACGGACTGGCGATTCTGGCACGCCAAAGTCCCAGGAAAACAAATGTGAAGTACCTGGCGAAGAAATTAAATGCATCCGAGGCTCACCTTGCCAAAATATTCCAGAGACTGAGCAAGAGCGGGCTCGTCAGATCTTTCCGGGGGCCCTTGGGTGGGTTTGTGCTGAACAAACCCGCAGAAGAAATCAGCTTCCTTGATATTTACGAGATTGTGGAATCCCAAATTGTCCCGAATGACTGCCCTCTTGATAAGGCGGTGTGCACCTTTGAAACTTGCATATTCGGTGATGGTCTAAAAAATATTTCAAATAATGTTTACCAGACTTTCAAGACAATAAAATTGTCCGATTTTGTTGAGTAAGTATCGTAATGTATGAGATATTTACAGGAATTTCAAAATCGATCTGGTTTTTACTTCTGGAAATGTCGCCGTATCTTCTTTTCGGTTTTCTCATTGCCGGAGTTCTGAATCTCATCATCCCAAGAGAGAAGATCTACAGGCATTTATCTGGGAATAAATTGGGCGCAATTGCCAAGGCGTCGCTTTTTGGAGTTCCCTTGCCCCTGTGCTCCTGTGGAGTAATTCCCGTTGCCGCCTACTTGCGAAAAGAGGGCGCGGGTAGAGGTTCAACGGTATCTTTTCTTTCTTCCACGCCGACCACGGGAGTTGATTCCATCCTCGCGACATATTCTCTGCTCGGGCCCTTGTTTGCCATCATCAGGCCCATTGCGGCTTTTTTTGCCGGAATCCTGAGCGGTTCTCTGACCGGGCTTCTGGACAAAAAGCAGGATATTGAAAACATGGAACCTCCCGGGGGATATTCCTGCAATATCTGTAATATAGAGGAACCCCATTCGCATGGCTTATTGGAAAAGACAAAAAATATTTTCCAATATGGGTTCATTGAATTGATCGATGATGCCGGCAAATGGATATTGATCGGGGTTGTTGCAGGCGGCGTTATCGAATTTCTCATTCCGGGAGATTTCATTGAACAATACCTCGGCAATCCCCTGCTTGCTTACCCCATCATGCTGGTAATTTCGATTCCAATGTATATCTGCGCCACCGGTTCGATTCCTATTGCTGCCTCTCTTGTCATCAAGGGAATGTCTCCCGGCGCAGGTTTGATCTTTCTGATCGCCGGTCCAGCTACCAATACCGCTACCCTGGCCTTTGTTTCTGGAAAACTGGGTAAACGAACCTTATTCACCTACCTGTTTTCCATAATTGTTACCGCTCTTCTTTTCGGGTTGTTGGTCGACTATATCTGGAAAATTTCCGACAAAGATATGAACCTGCTGACCGGCGGAATGGAAATGCTTCCGTTCTGGCTGAAAACGCTCTCGGCGATTCTTCTTTCGGGGTTAATAGTGCTCTCAATTGCAAGAAGTATTTCAAGTAGATTTGCCGGGAGAAACAAGGAGCTAATCGACATGAAAGGGAATTACAAGGTCCCGGACATGACCTGTCAACATTGCGTCGATACCAAGGAGAAAGAAAAATGAAAATCAGAAATTACAAAGAACTTGAGTTGGCGAAAACGCCGCACGGGATTATTGCCAACAAGCTCTACGACAAGGATCACGCCATTATCATGCATCTGAACCTGAAGGTCGGTGAGAGCTTGAAACCGCACATCACACCGGTCGATGTTGCCTTCTATGTTCTGGAAGGAAGCCCGACAATCATGGTTGGAGACGAAAAAGTCCAGGTAAAGGTGGATGATATCGTCGAAAGCCCGAAAGACATTGTTCATTGCATCTACAACGAAACTGATGCAGACGTGCGTGTGCTCGTAATGAAACTCCCCAGGCCGACAGCAAAAACCATAATGACGTAAGGAAATCAGTACAATGAAACGCCAGATCATCGAAATTGACGAGGAAAAATGTAACGGTTGCGAACTGTGCATTCCCAACTGCCCGGAGGGAGCATTACAGATAATTGACGGCAAGGCACGACTGATAAGTGACCTGTTCTGTGACGGACTCGGAGCCTGTATCGGAGAATGCCCGGAAGGAGCGATCACTACGGTCGAGAGAGAAGCCGCGCCTTACGATGAGGCGCAAGTAATGGAAAACATTGTAAGAGCCGGTCCAAATACCATCAAGGCACATCTGAAACATTTGAAGGACCACAACCAGGATGAATACTATGAGCAGGCCGTTGCCATCCTGGCCAAAAAGGAACTTCCTATTCCAATAATAGAAGAAGAAGTCTTCGCTTGCACGACCTGTCCGGGAGTTGCGGCACATTCAATAGATCGAGAAGAAGAATCTGTTACAGCTCTAAAAATGGAAATGAAGTCCGAATTGAAGCAATGGCCGGTACAATTGCATCTCATAAATCCGAATGCTCCTTATCTGAAAAATGCCGACCTCTTGATAGCTGCGGATTGCGTCCCCTTTGCATTTGCGGACTTTCATCAAAGGTTCGTCAAGGGGAAGATCGTGATCAATTTTTGCCCCAAGCTCGATTCGGGAATCGAATCCTACATTGAAAAACTGGCTGATATATTCAAAAATCAGAACATCAAGTCAATAACCATCGTCAAGATGGAAGTTCCCTGTTGTGGCGGTATTGAACGGATCGTGCAAGCCGCAATGGAAAAGGCAGGGAAATTCTCAATGGTTCAAACCAACACCATTTCTATTAACGGAAAAATCGTCTAAAGCCCGGCAAGACAGGCTCCAAACAACATTTGTAACCGTGATGTATCCCTAGTAGAATGCGTCGATGCGCTCGCCGAGGAACAAGCTGCAATCGATAGACACCTGGATTGACAATTTTCGCAGCATGCTCGCATCGGTGACAAGCTGGCTGCCGACGACGCTCGCTGTGGGTATCTGCCTGGGGCTCTCCACCTGGTTTCTATTTCAGCCGGAGATTATCGGCCATATCGCCGACGACCAGGCCGGCAACGAAGAGCGATACAAACTCCTCGCCTGGACGGCCATCTGCGTTTTCGCAGTAATTTTCTTCTACGCCGTAATGTACCGGCGATCGCGCCGCAAGTCCGACATCAACTTGCACGAATTCACGAGAAAAATGAACCGGTTCGCTGTGATCATCTGCATAGTGCCCATCTTTCTCTTCTTGCGGACAGACCACCTCGGAAAGGAACACCCGTTCATATCGATTATTGCCTCTCTGGGGATCGGACTCATCGGGGCCTATTTCGCCTACCAAATTGCAAAGGTAAGGCAGTGGTCGTTCTTCAAGGCTGGCCTCCATCATCTTCCCCTTCCCCTATCTCAGGGGAAGGCCGGGATGGGGTCTGAACGTGGACGCTCGCGATGGATACCGTTGATTGTCGTGATTCTACTCGCCCTGTCCTACATGGCTGCGCTCACGCATTTGCAGACGATACACCATCACAACCTCGGCACACGGAACTGGGATTTTGGGTTGTATATCAATTGTCTCTGGCACAGCCTGCGCGGCAATTTTCTCGGGTGCTCTTTCATCCCCGAGGGAACCCATATCACTCGCCATTTCGATCCTATCCTGGTGCTAATATCCCCCATCCTGCTGATTTACAACAAGGCGGAGACCCTCATTGTTTTTCAGGCGGCGTGGGTGGCTTCCGGGGCTATCCCCCTGTACCTCCTCGCAAAACACAAGTTGGGGAATCCCCTGTTCGGCATTGCCCTGAGCCTGGTGTATCTCTTTCACCCTGCGGTTCACGGGCCCAACATGTATGATTTTCATTCCATCGTGCTGGCCTTCCCGGTTCTATTGTGGTGCATGTACTGCCTGGAGACTGAGCGAATCAAGACCTACTACGGGTTCCTTGCCCTCCTGTTCCTCATCAGAGAAGACACACCGGCGCTCGCAGCCATGATGGCCCTCTACATGATTATCAGCGGCAGGTTGTACCGGGTGGCAGCGATAACCATCGTCCTCGCCACTGTATACGGTCTGCTCGTCAACCTCGTCGTCATGGCGAACGCCTACTCCTACACTTACTATTTCAGAGAGATAAAACTCCAGGGCCATTCTCCGACCTCAAGCATTTTCATCTCGCTTCTCACCAATCCGGGGTTTGTCATCAAGTACGCCCTCGGGGAGGAGCGGATTCTTTACATCCTGAAGATGTTTATGCCCCTCATGATGCTGCCCCTGTTTTCCAAAAAACATTACATCCTGTTTACGTGGGGCCTGGCCACGACGTTTTTCGGTTCGTGGGTCGGATTCATAAGGCTCGGGACCCAGTATTCAGTCTACTGGCTACCGTTCATGCTGGCGTCCGTTCCCTTTGCCATCGACAACATCAGCAAGGGACGGCTGGTCCGCGCCCTCGATATCGATCCCAGGCGGATAAGACCAGCACTGGCCATGGGCATGGTGCTTTGCGCCATCTCAATGTCCAGCCTGTATGGCGTATTCTGGCCGAACTCTTCATTCCGTCCCGGTTACGTGGGGTTCCAACGAATTACCACACCGGAGCACGCTGCACGCTACGAGACAATCAAGAAAATCCAATCCATGATACCGGACGACGCGTCCGTGCTCGCGACACGTCGCGTGGGCGCGCACTTTTCCCTGAGAAAGGATGTCTGGTCTTTTCACAGACACCAGGAGGAAGGCCAGGTTCCCGACTGGGTAATTATTTGGAATACAGACCTGAAAAGGAAAAAAGATAAGAAAATTCAAATACCAAGGGTCAAGTACTATAAAAAGAGTGATGACTACGACATGGTCTTGAACGAGAACGGAATCAAGGTCCACAAACGGAAGCCGGGAAGGTCACCGTAGCGCGCGATATGCCTACTACCGAAAATATCGACATCTCCGTCGTGGTTCCCGCCTACAACGAAGAGGAGAGCGTTCCGGTCCTCATTGGGGAAATTGCAGAGGCCATGAAGCCCCTGGACCGGCAATATGAAATCATCATTGTCGACGACGGAAGCGATGATCGTACACGGGACGTTCTCGTAGAACTCACGTCGCAATACAAACAGCTGCGATGGGCATCCCACGTGACAAATCTCGGACAAAGCGCCGGGATGGCAACTGGATTTCAGCTGGCCAGGGGCTCCATCATCATTACCCTCGACGCGGATGGACAAAACAACCCGGCGGATATTCCCAAACTCCTTTCCACCCTGAGTGACGGGGTGGACTGCGTATGCGGGATTAGGGCCATCCGAAGAGATACATTCGTGCGCCGGGCGTCGTCGAAGATCGCAAACGGATTCAGAAGTTTTGTCATAGGAGACACTGTCACCGACGCCGGGTGCGCCTTTCGCGTGATTCGACAGCAGGCCCTGAAGGAACTGTTTGTTTTCAACGGCATGCATCGATTCCTGCCCACAATTCTGCAGGCGCAAGGGTACCGCGTGGCCGAAATTCAAATAAGCCACCGCGAACGGGCGCTGGGTCAATCGAAATACGGCATCAACAACCGGTTATGGCGGGGAATTCGCGACTGCTTTGCGCTCAAATGGTATCGCGCCAGGGCGATCCCCGGAAACAGACGGATAGATGACTGAGAATTCCGGGACAGACAAGCAAGACGACAGATCGCCTGCTGATCTCGAAAAGCTGCCGGTCCCCAATTTCAAGCGCGCATACCTCAAGACCGGGATGGTCGTGCTTTTCCTTGCCCTTTTCGTGGTGCTTCTAAACCTCACCCCTGTGGGGGAGTACCTTAATGTGGAAGAGCTGCAAACCGTGGTCTCCGACACGGGAGCCTGGGCGCCCCTCGTCTTTTTCGGGCTCGCCGCGACCCTGATATTCGTCGGCGCCCCCCGCCTGATTTTCTGCGCTCTCGGAGGCGCGCTGTTCGGCTTTGTCGAGGGGCTCGTCCTGTCGCAAATGGCCACCCTGCTCGGTTCGCTCGGACCGTTCCTGTTTGCCAGGTGGAGTGCCCGGGAGTGGGTAACGGAAAAGTTGAGTTCGTTCAAAATAGCGCGAGAGCATCTGCAGAACCCATCGGTCATGGACGTCTTTCTACTTCGCCATATACCCATCTGGGGCGTCTTCATCAATCTGCTCCTCGGCAGTAACAACGTACGGTTGCGCACGTTTCTCATCGGATCCTTCTTTGGATTTCTGCCACAGGGCATCGTTTTCACCCTCATCGGCTCGGGAATCGGTGAAGAATCCACCCTGATGGTTGTCTCGAGGGTATGGTGCGCCATCCTCGTCCTGGTTGTCGCCGCCATCATCACGCGACGGGTGACGCGCCGAGATCGCCCCCCACGCTGATTTTTTTAGGGACCGGCATTGACATTCTTTTGACCAGGGTTATTATGCTAGCAAGTGTTTGCTAGCCAGGAGACTGTAATGACAACTCGAATGCCGACAGCAGAGCGAAAAGCACAGATTGTGGATGCCGCGATCAAGATAATCGGAGAGAAAGGCCTTCGGGAGTTTACCGCAGCTCAGATAGGCCGGGAGGTGGGCATCAAGGACGGATCCATCTTCAGGCATTTCAAAAACAAAAACGAAATAGTCATGGCGGTGCTCGATCGATTGGAGGGGGTCTTGAACGATACGATACCACCCCCAAACGACGATCCCCTGAAGCGCCTCGGAGAGTTTTTTCTGGCCCGGCTCGAGATCGTCGGGAGCCAGCCGGGAGTTCAATCCCTCTTGTTCTCAAACCAGTTATCCCACGCGGGTGGCAAAGCCGGGCTCAAAAGGGTTATGAAACTGCGGAAGCAGGGACGGGACTTCATCAAGTCCTGTCTTCTCGAAGCATCGGAAAAAAAGCTCATTCGTCACGATCTCGATCTGACTGATATTCTTGTGCTTTTCAACGGTGCGGTGATGGGTTTTCTACTAATCGTCCAGGACAAGGCCATTGAAGAACCAATCGAAAAACGTGCCGCACATGTGTGGCAAACCCTGATATCGTTGATCAGGAGATAGGTGGTCATTATGACCCAGAAACTTTTTTTCAACCCGGAGAAGCTCGCAAGTGCTTACAAGCCAGGCCTTGGTATCCTTGCTCTCTTTGTTTTCTTCTCGTCGTGCACGTCCCCTCCTCCTGCGGCTGAACCGACACGCCCTCTGGCCGTACGGACAACTCAGCTTCGCACGGGTCCCATCCGGGAGACGCTTCGCTATGTGGGTACGGTGCATTCGCAAAATGAGATCAATGTCCTGGCGCGCCTGGCCGGCAAGATGGAGGAGTTTCCTGTCGCCGAGGGTGAATCAGCCGAGGAAGGAGCGGTGCTTGCTCGAATCGCCGCGCCGGAGACCGGCGCACGAGTCTCCCGTCTGCGAGCCGATGTGTCACGGGTCAGGGAGGAATCGGTCTTTCTGTGTCAACAGGCGGATATCGACAAGGAGTTGGCGCGCTCGGACACCATTCCGAGGGTCAGGGCCGACGGCAGCCGGCAGAAGTGCACGAGCAGCCGGGCCGCCCTGAAAGCGGCGAGAGCCGGCTTGCGCGAACTGAAGGTTCTGGCGGGCAACACGGTCGAACTCGCCCCGTTTGACGGCAAGGTGCTCAAATGGTTGGCCGAGCCGGGTGAAAATGTGATGCCGGGCCGACCGATCCTGATACTCGGCGATGAACCGTTGGAGGTGCGCGTCCAGGTGCACGAGAAGGATGTGTCGGCGGGAATTGAGAAAGGAACCATCGCAATTCTGTCGCCCGAGCATTCCTCTCCACTTCGCTCCGAGGTGAGCTTCGCAGCTCCCATGGCGACCGGGCCTGGCCGCATGTTTGAGATCCGCATTCCCCTGAAGGACGAGGATGCCGCCCTGTTCCGGCATGGGATGTCCGTCGATGTCGCCTTCGTGCTCGGCGAGAAACAGGAAGCGGTGATGGTACCGGTGAACGCCGTGAAAAAAGCAGATCCCGGCATGGGTATTTTTGTTGTTCGTGACGATGTGGCCCGGTGGGAAAGCGTGGCGCCGTCAATTCGCGAAAAGGGATGGATAGCGATCGAGGCGAATCTGAAAGGTGACGACCGGGTAGTGGTGAGCAACCTGGACATGTTGCGCGACGGAATGGCCGTTTACCCTGTTTCATCTGAAGGGAATGCCCCATGAGCCTGACAAGAGCCACGCTGAATAATCGCTACGCCATCTGGGCGCTGCTCATAGCTGTGGCCATCTTCGGTGCGCGTGCCTACACCTCCATTCCAATGCAGCTGTTTCCCGATACCGCGCCGCCGCTCGTAAACGTCGTAACGGCCTACCCCGGCGCGAACGCCCAAGATGTGGACGAGGCCCTGAGCCAGATCCTGGAAGAGGAATTCGCCTCACTCGAAGGCGTCGTCAAGATCCGGGCGACTTCGCAGGACAACCTCTCGATCATTTCCGTCGAGTTTCATTATGACCGGGAGGTAGATCTGGCCGCAGTGGATGTGCAAAACGCCATCGCCCGAATTCGCGGAGATCTTCCGAGCGGAATTCGCGAACCGCAGGTGCTGAAGTTTTCAACCTCGGACCGCCCGATCATCTCCGTGGGAGTGGTGGCCGATGATCTGGTACAGGCGCGCAAGATGGCCGAGGATCGCTTCGCACCCGAGCTACAGCGAATAGCCGGCGTGGCGGCAACAGATGTCTTCGGCGGCAATCAACCGGCGGTCCTCGTCGAAGTGAACCAGCGCGACGTGAAGGCCTACGGTATCCCGCTCGGGAAGGTCGTCGATACCATTCGCCAATACAACAGCGCTCGTCCCGCCGGGCAGATCCGGACACAGAGCAGTCAGACGATGTTTCGTCTGGAGAGCCGTGCGCAGGACATCGCACAACTGGAACGCATCCCCATCACGATGGCCAACGGTGAACGCATTCTGCTCGGTGAGATCGCGACGATTGGCCATGGCGCCTTCGACGACGACGCCCGGTTCGCCATTGACGGCGAGCCGGCAATCGCCATGCAGGTCTTCAAGACCGACGAAGCCAACACGGTCGACGTGGTGCGCGCGGTCCAGAAGAAAGTGAAGGAACTTGGCCACAGCTACTCCGGCTACAAATTCCTGGCCGGCGAGGAAAGTGCCAGCTTCACCGAAGCGTCGATCGACAACCTGCTGGCCAACATCTGGCAGGCGCTCCTGTTCGCGTCTGTGATCATCTTCCTGTTTCTGGGGCGCATCAAGAGCTCTGCGGTCACTATCGTTTCCATGCCGCTGTCTTACGGGCTCACCTTCGCCCTGATGCACGCCTTCAAGGTCGAGTTCAACATGGTGACGCTCTCGGCGGTTATCCTGGCGGTCGGCATGGTGGTGGATTCCACGGTGGTTATCCTGGAGAACATCACCCGCAAACGCGATGAGGAAGGCCTTTCACCGGAGGAGGCCGCCGTGCAGGGCACCGACGAAGTGCGACTGGCCGTCCTGGCGGGTGTGGCGACGACCCTTGTCGTGCTCATTCCATTGCTCTTCTTGGGAGGGTTCATCGGCATGACCTTCGGGCCGCTGGCGATGACCCTGATCTTCGCATTCACCTCCTCGATTCTGGTTGCCCTCCTCCTGGTTCCGGTGTTGACGCTCTACACGGCAAAGAAAACCCGCCTGGACAGCTGGGCAACCATGGCGACCCGGCCTTTTGGATGGCTCATGGATCGCCTGCGGGGCGGATATGTGAGAACACTGAAACTGGCGTTGAACCATCGCCTGCTGACAATCCTGACGTTGCTGATCCTCTTCGCGGGATCGATGGTCGGACTGCTCAACCAGGGGATGGAAGTGTTGCCCAAGATGGACGGTGGCAGCTTCTTCATCACACTGGAAACACCTTCGGGCACCTCCCTGGAAGAAACCGAGCAAGTCGTGCGCGCTGTTGAAGCGACGCTCAAGCAGGAGCCCGAGGTCATCAAGGTTCAATCGCAGGTCGGCTTCGAACAGGGCATGCGCTCCTTCTCCTCCTTCGGTGTTCAGGGGCCGACACAGGGTTTCATCACGGTGACGCTGACCGACCGCACCGACAGGAAGGATACCATCTGGGAAATCGAGGCCAGGGTGCGCGAGCGTCTAGCGCTGATCCCGGGCATCCGCGCGTCGACTGTTCGCGAGCTGGGCAACACTGCCAAGTCCACGACCTCTGCCCCGATTATCGTACGCCTCTCCGGAGACGATCCCCTGGTGCTGGACAAGCTGGGAGACGAGGTGAAGCGCCGCCTGGCCGGGGTGCCGAACGTTATAGAACCCACGCGCAATTGGCGCTTCGATCAGGAGCGGGAGCTGGTCAAGGTGGATGAGTTGCGAGCCGGACAACTCGGGCTCTCCCCTGACCAGGTCGCCGCCACCATGACAATGGGATCCTACGGTGTGCCGGCAGGGTATTTCTACGGCGTCCACGGCTCGCCCGATCCGATCCAGGTGGAGTATCGGAGCGATGAGCAGGCAAAATCCGACAGCCTGCTGGAATACCCCGTTTTTGTGCCCGGATCGCCGCACGCCGTGCCGTTGCGTTCTGTGGCGCACCTCGAACAGGAACGCGGCCAGGGTGTCGTGACAAGGGAAGATATGGCCCCCACCCTGGAGGTCTCCGCATTCACGCAAGGCCGTCCGCTGAACTTCATAATCGCCGACGTGGAAAAAGTGATGCAGGATCTCGTGGCTCCCGACGGCTACGAGATCGGCCTGACCGGCGAGAAATCGGATCTGGACGAAGCCAGGACCGAGTTGTTGAGCGCCTTCGCCATCGCGCTGCTGGCAGTATATCTGGTGCTCGTGGCGCAGCTCCGTTCGTTTCTGCAGCCGCTCACGATCATGATGAGCATCCCTCTCAGTCTGATCGGCGTCTTCGCGGCCCTGTGGCTGGCGGGAAAACCGGCCTCCATGCCGGTCATGGTCGGAATGATCCTGCTGGTCGGCACGGTGGTCAACAACGCCATCATCTTGATCGAGTTCATTCGACAAAAGCGCGAACAGGATATGGCGCGACGCGATGCCCTGGTATTGTCGGTCGAGACCCGCTTTCGGCCGATAATGATGACCTCGCTCTCCACCATCGTCGGCATGACACCCCTGGCCGCCGAATGGGCGCTCGGCGCGGAGCGATTCTCGCCGCTGGCCATCGCGGTCATCGGAGGCATGACAGCGGCAACGGTGTTGACCATGGTCTTCATCCCGGTGCTCTATGACTTGTTCGACGAGATAGCCCTGCGGCTGCGCAGACGCCCCACCTGAGTGAAGGCGCTTCGAATTCCCTGACATCCCAATGGTTCTGCTATAGAACCCTCGTGTAGATGCAAACACAGGGATCCCTCATGATCGCTCTCGAAGAAATACGAGCCAACACCGGAAAAACCGAGATCTTCCGCGGCCAGATTCAGCACGTCATGATCGCGGCATTACTGACCGCAGGGACATACTGGCTGTTGCGGGACAGCACCGGCCGCTTCCTCGGATTCGGAGTCATGAATTGGGCCGCCGGCACGATCGCGGTCACCCTTGTCCATCAGATCATCGTCGCCGTGGTCTTTCGCCTGCAACTCCACCTTGGTCTCATGACGCGTCTCTTTGGCAAGCATGCACTGAAGGTATGGGGCGCTGTATTCCTGCCCTTCCTTTTCGGTCGTCCCCTTGCGCTCTTGTGCGCGGGCGTGGCGGATATGGGTTCGCTGGAAGGCAATCGCGTATTGCAGCTTCTGGGTGGGGTCCTTCTTCTGCTGCCCGCCGGATGGGCGGCGCATTCGGTCCTGAAATATTTCGGCATCGGCCGCGCCCTTGGCGGGGACCACTTCTTCGATCGATACGCGAACATGCCGCTCGTAAAAAAAGGCGCTTTTGGCTATTCCTCGAATGCCATGTACAGCTTTGTCTTTCTGGGCTTGTGGGGGATTGGCCTGCTCTGCGGCTCGTGGAACGCACTGGTTCTGGCCCTCTTTCAACACGCCTATATCTGGGTCCATATGTATTGCACGGAGGGTCCGGATATGGAGATCATCTACGGACGCGGACAGGCAAACCTCTAGATGCCATTTTCCCACATAGGCGAGATCGCCGCTCTCAGTACGGCGTTTTGCTGGACGATCACGTCCATGTCCTTCGAGTCGGCCGGCAAGAAAGTCGGCTCCATGTCGGTCAACTTGATTCGACTGGTGATGGCGCTCGTCTTCCTGGCAGTTTTTGGCTGGATCACGCGGGGGCGCCCCTTTCCGGATGACGCCTCGGCCCACGCCTGGCTCTGGCTCTCGATATCCGGAATCATCGGTTTCACCATCGGCGACCTGTGCCTGTTCCGGGCGTTCGTTGTTGTCGGCGCGCGTATCTCCATGCTCCTGATGACCATGGTGCCACCGTTTACCGCCCTCCTCGGCTGGGTCCTGCTGGGGGAAACCCTCAAGCCCATGGACTGGATGGGCATGGCCTTCATTGTCGGCGGTGTCGCATGGGTGGTGCTCGAACGCAGGCCGGTCGGCGAAATAAAAACCGAGCGACCGTCCCGCTCGGGCATACTCCTGGGCATCGCCGGCGCGGCCGGTCAGTCCCTCGGCTTGGTTCTGAGCAAGCTTGGCATGGGAAGCTATGACCCCTTTGCCGCGACGCAGATACGCGTGATCGCGGGGATCGTCGGCTTCTCGGTTTTGTTCCTCTTTATCGGCTGGTGGCCCCGCGTCTTTTCTGCGCTCAAGAACCGGGGGGCAATGGCGCGCATCTCCCTGGGTGCCGTATTCGGCCCCTTCCTCGGCGTCTCGCTATCCCTCGTAGCGGTCCAGCATACAGAGGCGGGTGTGGCTGCCACCCTCATGGGGCTTACTCCGATCATAATCATCCCGCCCGCCATCTGGATCAACAAGGAGCGCATCTCGCCAAGAGCAATCATCGGCGCGTTCGTCGCTGTCGGCGGCGCCGCCCTGCTGTTTCTCTGAAAAGTGTTGGCCAGCCCAGTGCGTGTACTTTACATTCTCGTTTCGAGAGTATAACATTCTCTTTATGAGTGATGAAATGATCAACTTTGAAGAAGCCCTTTCGACCCTCGGCGAGGTGATGGAGTCACGCGGTTTCCACTGCGAGGTCGTTGCGATTGGGGGAGGCGCCTTGTCGCTGCTGGGACTCATCTCACGCTCAACCAAGGATATCGATATCGTCGCGCTTATCCTCGACGGCCGATTCGTCAGCGCGCAGACATTGCCATCCGAGCTAACGCGTGCACGCGACGACGTCGCCACAACACTCGGCCTGCCAGGTGACTGGCTAAACTCCGGACCCACGCAACTTCTGGATTTCGGATTGCCAGAAGGATTCGAGAAGCGGATGATCACGAAGCGCTATCACGGCCTGACCGTGCATCTGGCCGGACGGCTGGATCAGATCTTCTTCAAGTTCTACGCCGCCATTGACCGGGGGCCCCGCAGCAAGCACGTCGACGACCTGCGGCGACTGAAACCGACAGCCGACGAATTGCTCGACGCGACGCAGTGGGCACGCGGACACGATCCGTCGCCGGAGTTCCAAGAGATGTCGCGCCAGGCGCTCGCATACTTCGGAGTGGAGGAGGATGATGTCCCCCGCTAGCAAGAAAGTGCGCGAGAGGTTGCTCGATCTCGCCTGGAGCCTGTGGACCGGACTCGGTGTGTCGGGGCAGATCGATAATCATCACGATCACGCCATCGATCCGGAGCCGCTCATCATCTTCACCTCCGCGCTCGGCGACACTGACCCACGGCTGCGCGACGAGGCCACGGACTGGTGCATCCGATATGGGAGTCTCGTCTCCGGTGCACGCCTCAAGAACCTGCTCACCCACGAAAACGACCGCGTCCGCGCCGGTTACGGTGAGCTCGCCGCGACCGTGGCCGAACATTCTTCTCTACGCTGGCCCGAACGAACGACAAGGCGCAAACACAGGCCGAGAGAGCGTCCCAAAATCCAGGCTTTCAACCGAGCATCGCAGCTCGTTCTGCGCCTGCGAGGATTTTTGGGGGTCGGTGCCCGCGCCGAAATCCTCCGCGCTTTCCTGGCTTCGCCGGGCACGGCTTTCAGCGCCGCCGACCTGGCCGCCGAGACCAGCTATACTAAACGCAACGTTGCACAGGCGCTTGACGCGCTGCGTCTCGGAGATATCGTACAGGCGTTCCCCATCCGCAACCAGATTCATTTCCGAATGCCTCGCGAACGCGAAGACCAGCTTCGCGAACAGCTCATTCCGCTACCCGAGGTTTTCGTGCATTGGCCGTCCGTTCTCCACGTGCTCACGTCGGCGTTCGAGACGATGACAAGGTTCGAGTCGAAGAGCCATGCCGTCCGCGCGGTCGAGACCGGAGCTCTCATCGAGAAGCTGGACGACGCAATCCGAACGGCCCGGCTTCCTGTCCCCCATCGAAGTGTACGCGGACCCGACTTCTGGGAAGAGTTCGTCTCCTGGTTACTCGCCGTTACCGACAACCTGGCCGGAGGAGATGCAGGCTAACCGCAGTCGTTAATGCACTGGTGCCACGTTCCGCAGTCGGCGGAAACGTCACAGTCGAGGGGGCCGCAGTTGTTCTCTATCTCGAATTGTGCCGATTCGGTGGAGGCGCCGGTAAGGGCGTCGTAGCAGTCATCATCGCAGACATCCTGATACTGCTCCTCTGTCATATCGGCCGGGAGGGTGATCCCGCAGTCGAACAACTTCTGGCAGTAGTCGTCGCACGCGGCGGTGGCTTCCGCGCTATCGACCGTCTCCCCGTCGTCGCACGAACCGAGCCCCACAAGAAGACAAGTGAAAATCAGCAGGATGAAAAATATCTTCATGGTTACCTCCCGTATCAGGCCGGTCTGCCGGCCAGTTTTTCTGCCGCCCACACCAGGTTTTCGACAAAGCGGTCCAGGGTTGCGAGGCCCTCGTCATCCGCCTCGACATCGGCGAGATCTCGCCCTATTGCCATGTTCCAGTATGTGGATCCCACCACCACCATGTCATTTACGAGGTACCAGTAGAGCAGCTGGGCCAGGGTGAAGTTCTGGCCTGCCCTGCGCGCCACCGCCACCGGGCCGCCGAGTTTCCTGGACAGGGGGTTACCGTTCGCTCTGGCGACGTAACCCGCGCGGTCGAGCAACGCCATGGTCTGGGGTGTGGCGGAGCCGAAGTAAACAGGGGAACCCACCAGGATGATGTCTGCGGCCAGCATCTTCTCGAAACAGCCGTGGAAATCGTCCCTCCTGATGGAGCACTTCAAATCCTTTTTTTCCTTGCACTTAGCGCACGCAGTGCAGGGCTCTATCGTCTTGCCCGCCAGCAGGACCAGATCGGTCTCGATGCCCGCCGCCTCGAGACCCTTCGCGCAACGCCCGAGCATGACCTCGGTGTTGCCGCCCTTCCTGGGGCTTCCGCAGAACGCGACTGCTTTCATGTTACCTCCATAAAAAGCATACATATCACTTTTCCGACCCCACCCCCAGCCCCTCCCCATTGCGGGGAGGGGTGATTCCTGAGCCCTCTGGGCTTGTGCGTGAGCACATCCTTACCGCAGCATTCATGCTGCGGTAAATGTCAGCGCGGCTGGATCCGAATGAACCTAAAAGAAGATGTTCTCCGACAGAATTGGCTGTAGTCTCTTCGAAGCAATGATTATCCGACTGATACCGGTTGTGCTTGGGGTTCTCATCCTGTGCGCGCATTTCCTGAGGTCCGGCGGTTCCGCCCAGATACTCGCCTGTCTCTGCGCCTTCGCTCTTATCTTTTTCAAAAAACGATGGTTCAAAACAGTTGCGCCCTTCTTGCTCATTGCCGCGGCTCTCATCTGGGCAGACACAGCGTACGAGCTGATCTTCATACGTCGCATCATGGGCGCTCCATGGATGAAGATGGCGATCATTCTGGGCGCGGTGTCTCTGTTCACCGCTGCCTCGGGCATGGCCTTTCTTTCCAAAAAGTCAAAACTGTTCTTTGACCGGAATCCCGAGACAGGCAATGCGAGCGCTGCGGCATTTCTTATCACTGCGATGTTGCTGACGATCATTCAACTCAAGGTCAATCGCCCGATGTTGCTCCTCGAACGGTTCTGGCCCGGCGGCGGCTGGCTGGAGATACTCGCGCTGTCCACATACTCGGCATGGATTGTCGAAAAGATGGCGGACGTCAAGGCGTCGGCAGTATGGCGAAAGAGAATCTGGCTGCTTTTCTCCGTTGTCTTTTTCACTCAACTCATCCTTGGGCTTTTTGTCTCCGAGACGTTCCTCATGAGCGGCAAGATGCACATCCCCGTGCCTGCGGTCATACTCGCGGGGCCGATTTTCAGAGGTGACAGTTTCTTCATGCCCGTGCTCTTCCTCTCCACCATGATTATCGTCGGCCCGGCCTGGTGCAGCCACCTTTGCTACATGGGAGCGTGGGATCAACTCGCTTCAGATCGAAAGAAACGACCCGGAGCGCTCCCCCGCTGGAGCACTCATCTTCGCGTGGTCGTCCTGGCCGTTGTCATCGGGACGGCAATTGTACTCAGAGTTCTCGGCGCATCCACTACCGCCGCTGCCGGCGCTGCCCTGGGATTCGGATCTCTGGGGGTTCTGGTGATGATCCTGGTTTCCAGAAAACTGGGGACCATGTTTCACTGTGTGGCCTTCTGTCCGATCGGGCTCATCGCCAACGTTCTCGGCAAGATCTCGCCTTTTCGGTTACGTTTTTCCGACGGCTGCGACGGGTGCGGAGCTTGCGGACCCTCCTGCCGCTTCGGCGCTCTTGAAAAATCACACATAGAACAACGAATGGTCGGCCTGTCCTGCACCCTCTGCGGTGACTGCGTGGGCAAGTGCAAGACCAATCAACTGGTCTATTCTTTCGGCAAGTTTCGCACACCTGCAATCCGTCTGATTTTTCTGGCGATCGTCGTATCCCTGCACGCTGTGTGTCTCGGCATAGCGCGGATCTAAAACCAGGGTGTCAACCGATCACGGCGCGGTGTAGTGCAGGGGACCGTCCGGACCGACCGGGAGGCCGAACGCCATCCAGGCAACCAGCAGGAGCGACCAGACGATGCCGAAAATGATCGAGTAGGGCAACATGGTCGAGATGATCGTGCCCAGTCCGTAGTCTCTGGAGTACTTCTCGGCAAAGGCCACTATCAGCGCAAAGTAGGACATCATCGGCGTGATGATATTGGTCAACGAGTCGCCTATACGGAAGACCATCTGGGTCAACGACGGGTGGTAGCCCAGCAGCATGAACATCGGCACGAATACTGGCGCCATGATCGCCCACTTGGCCGAGGCCGAGCCCATGAACATATTTATCAGCGCGCTGACCACGATGAACAGCAGCATCAACGGTATTCCTTCGAGGCCCACATTCCTGAGCATATCCGCGCCCTCGACTGCGAGGATCAACCCCAGGTTGGTGTAACGGAAGTAGTAGACGAATTGAGCAGCGAAGAAGACCAGCACGATGTAGGTGGCCAGGTGGCTCATGGAGGTGATCATCTCCTTGATCCCCTGCTTGTCGTTGCGGATCTTGCCCGTCACCCAGCCGTAAACTACGCCCGGGACGAGGAAGAAGATCATGATCGCGGTGATCATCCCGTGGAAGAACGCCGACTGGAGCACGCCCTCGCCCGGCCGGCGCAGCAGCCCGTTCTCGGGTACGACGACAGCGGCGAACAGGACGATCACGCACAGAAGACTCAGTCCGGCGAGTCGTATCCCCTTGCGCTCCACGGGCGTCAATCGCTCGAGCTTGGGCACTGTCTCGGAACCCTTGTACTTGCCCAGCCTCGGCTCGACGATCTTTTCCGTGACGAACGTGCCCACAACGACAATCATGATCGCGGAAATGAACATGAAGTAGATGTTGGTCGCCGGACTGATCTGGATCTCGGGGTCGATAATCTGGGCGGCGCTCTGGGTCAGACCGGCCAGAACAGGGTCCACGCTGCCGATCAGGAAGTTTGCGCCGAATCCCCCGCTCACTCCGCAGAATGCGGCGGCCAACCCGGCTATTGGGTGGCGCCCGAGGGTCAGGAAGATAACGGCGCCCAGCGGGATCAGCACCACGTAGCCGGCCTCGGAGGCAAGGTGCGAGAGCACCCCCGCTGCAACCAGGGCCGAGGTGATCAACCGGCGCGGCGCCTTTAGCACCAGCGCCCTGATCAGCACTGTCAGCAGGCCCGAGCCCTCGGCGACGCCGATGCCGATCATCGCCACCAGCACCAGCCCCAGCGGTGGAAACCTGACGAAGTTTTCCGTCACGTTCTCGAACATCCAGCGGACACCCTCGCCTGTACACAGGCTCCGCACGAAGATCTCCTCTCCCGTCCCCGGGTGGATCGCGGTCACACCGAGGGCAGCAGTGATCCCCGAGACGACGACGACGACTGCGGCAAGAAGGGCAAAGATCGTGGCAGGATGGGGCAACGCGTTGCCCATGATCTCCACCCTGTCGAGCATACGACCGAACAGGTTCTTCTTCTTTTTCATCGGGCCATACTAGCGGAGACACCGCCTGACGACAATCCGGGCCGGACGAATGCAAATTCCCGTTCCGGTGGGCTTTCCGAATCGAAAATTCGGATGTCTCCAACCTCATATTGCGATATGATATCCACTTGAAAACTTTTCCCGGAGATCAAGATGCTAAAGAATCAATTGGTCCTCATCATTATTAGCGTGGCAACGGCAACGGCTTTCTTCAGCAGTTGTGAAGACGGTTTCTACGAGGATATCGGCTCGTCAGGCGACGCCGTTGTTTCATCCGATATCGGCGTCCACAAGGCGGGCGCTCCTTCGGACAGATTCGGCAATCCCATCATCAACGAGCGGGCTGCATTGCCGGGCTGGTCCGCGCGGGATATCGCCGGCCTGCGAGACAGCATCATCGAGCGCCTGGAAGGAATTGAAACATACAAGCACGCGCTGGCCGGGGAGATAGGCGATGTGCGCGAACTGGATCCCCGGCATCACCGACTCGCGAATATGGACGCCGCGCAGATAGCAATCGCCGTCGAGGAGAAGAAAATGTCTCTGGGCAACTTCCTCGGGCAGGCGATTGTGCGGGACATTAACGTCTCCGATCTGGTGAACTTCTCGGACGCCTCGGTGGTCACCGAGGGAGTAGCCGATTCGATTGCCGGCTATCTGGTAGGTTACGAGGATTACAAGAACGCGATGCCGGATCTCGACGACCCGGCGATCCCCATAGCGGCGCCGTCCGGTTCGTACACGGCGACCACGCCGGCCTCCTGGTTCACCGAGCTGACGACCTTCACTACAATCTGGGATCAATCCGGGACGGACAACGCCTTTTCCGATGTTCCAATAGGCTTTGGATTCATTTTCTTTCCAGAAGACGGGTACGGGGCGCAGACAGAGGTGAGGGTTTCGACGAACGGATACATGACGTTCTATCAGGCTGGTGGAAATGCCATCGATGGCGATGAGTACCTGAACGATTCAATAACGAATACGACCTCGCCGGATGGATATGTTGCAACCTGGTGGGACGATCTGATCATCCACGCCACACAGGGGGAAGCCGACAGGGTGATCTACAACACTTCGGGCACGGTGGGATCTCAGGAGTTCTCGGTCCAGTATATTTCGGTTGCCAGAAACGGTGGGAGTACTTCCGACTACCACTGGTTTGAGATGAAGCTGTTCGAAGCGGATAACTCGGTAGAGTTGAATTACCACAACGTCGCGTGGACGTCGGATTCCTCTGACAACGCGACCATCGGCATTGAAGATTTTGTGGGAATAGATGGCGATTGCGGACCGAGTTGCGGATCTACCAATACCACCAAGCCTACAACTTGCTTCAGGTTTGTTCCCAACGCATGCGGAAACGGAACTATCGACGGGTTCGAGGATTGCGATGATGCGGGCGAATCGGCCACTTGCGATACCGATTGCACATTTGTCGTCTGTGGTGACGGCACCACCAACGCAACCGCTTCGGAGGCTTGCGACGACACCAATACGGTCGATTGCGACGGTTGTCGCGGCGACTGCTCGGCGGTGGAGACCGGCTGCGGCGACGGTTTCATCTGCGGAATAGAGGAGTGCGACGATCAGAACACCACCGTCGGAGACGGCTGTGACGACATCTGCGAGATCGAAGATGGTTGGGATTGCACCGGTGAGCCCTCGACCTGCACACCGGATGGATCCGATACGGATACAGATACCGACACGGATACAGATACCGATACCGACACAGATGCTGATACCGATGGCGATGCCGACACCGATAGTGACACCGATGGTGACACCGATGGTGACGCCGACTCGGACAGCGACTCGGATTCGGACAGTGACTCGGATTCGGACAGCGACTCGAACGCGGTCTCAACAAGTTCCTGTATATGTGGGATGGCAGGTACGCGACGGAATTCATCATTGATCGGCATTGTCACCAGCCTGTTCGACGCATAATCGAAATGAGGTGAAAATTCACTTCTTTTGGGCTTGCTTCTATTGTGCCTATTTGGGCATATCGTAGTTGCTGCCATGAGCCTGCCACTGTACCAAAAGGCCATAGCCGGAGAAAAAAATGAAACACCGTATACCGCCTGCTATCTTTCTCTTCTTGATCATTGTCGGACTCGTTCTCGGCCCGGGTTGCAACCCCATAGATCTTTTGTCGGGAGGACAGGAACAAAGTCCTCCGGCTCCGGGAGCATATCCTCAGCCCGGAGCATATCCTCAACCGGGAGTCATTCCACAGCCCGGGGGTTCGCCTACACATCCCCCAAACCAGCAGGTCGCACAACCTGCTCTGACTTTTCCACAACCGGTCCCAATGCCAGATCAGGCGGCGGTGCCCGCACAGAGGCGACAACCAGACCCGGGTGGCGAGCCTGACGAAATGGGGGCACCTCCAGACGGATACCCGGGGATGCAACCCGGCCAAGGAATTCAGCCTGTGGTTCCGGCGCCGATTGCCGTTCAACCACCACCGGCAACCGTGCAGATGCCCGGTCACTGGCGTCTGGCGCAGATTTTACGCAAGGAGATGGATCCAAAAGACCCAAAGACGGTCATGAACTGGGCGGGGGACCCCGGAAACATCACCACATACGTGGTTTACGGCAAGGGGATGGCGTCACAGTCCGAAGTGAAACAACAGTGGATCTGGACTCCACCGCCACTTGTCATGCTTCCCGACAACGTTATTCAGGGAATATGCCAGGGGAGAACCCTGGATAACAAAGACTCGTATGCAGGAACACCCCTGACCGGAGTGTGCAGTATCGACCTGGCGCCCCCAAACTTCGACTGGTCAGCGAGCTGCATCGGACAGTGCTCCGTCGGGAGTACACAGAACCAGAGGGCTGGTAATGAACAGGGTTGGAAACCCAGCGCCAGTGGAATCGTAAAGGCTCCTCCTGGTGAAGCGGGACAAGCCATCGCCATCAGGATCGGGTTTCAGGATCTGGCTCACCTGGCAGCGGGGTATTATTATGTCTACGAATGGCAGGTGTCGCAGGTGGGCAATGAAACCCAGCAGTGGTGCCAGGTGAATTGCAGTCGGCTCCAACAGTGCCGTGCTGACGTGGAGAATGTGATTGGGGCAAAAAATCTCGCTGATTCCATCGGAACCTCACCCCAGGAATGCGTGCAGCAATGCGCCGAGCACTACACGGAGTTAACGCCGAAGTGCAAGAGCTGCCTGATGACAAGTTGTCGCAACATGGGTACCTGCCTGAAGGAAACATGTAAGATGTCCAGGTGATATCCTCCGGCCCTTCGAGTTTACTTTTCGCCCGGTAACAGGTATTCAAAGTCTACATACAGTTCAAGCAATGACGAACGAGCGCAAAGGACTTTCTTCTAGCCCCACATGCTCATGGTGATGATGAGAACAACATTCGGCACAGGTCTTCACTGGTTGATCATTGCCGTTGCGCTCGTCCTTCCTGCGGGCGCCTTCGCCGCACCCGACCAGGGTGAAGAGACCCCCGAAAAGCCGTCCGCCGAAACCGCTCCGAAGACCGAGAGCGAGACTGCAGAAACCCCGCCGGAGACCGAGAGCGAGACCGCCGAAACCACCGAAACCACCGAAGCTGAAACAGAGGATGACGCCCCGACCACCGAGGACACTACCGTCGATGACGAGGCGCGCGAGTGGTACTTCCGCTTCGACGCCCTCGAACAATACCGGTTTCGCTACTCCACCGCGCCCGTGGTCGACGACACCATCTCGAGTATGACGCCTGACCCCGCCGCAGCCCCAGGTCCCGAGACCGACCACGACCTGCGCCTGATGCTCAGCGGCACGCTCTCGGAGAGCGAGGATCATTTCCTGGCCGACGTCGCCATGGGGTTGTGGGCCGACGTGGACGGCAAATACCCGGACGGCGATTACTCGGGTTTCTCCTCGCCCTACGACGAGTCCCAGACCTACGGCATCCCGCTGTGGATCGATCTCTACACACTCTACGCCGAGTATCACTCGCGCGACCTTTTTGCCCTGGGACGGGCCGGGCGACAAGTCTCGGAACACGGGCCGCTCGTCTCCTTCGACGGCGGCGCGGTGGAACTCGCGCTGTCCAGGCCGTTCCTCGACGTTTTCGCCTTCGGCGGCCGGTCGGTGCACTTTTTCGAGATCGACGCAGCCTTCTTCGAGGACTGGCTGGCCTCGGGCGGGTTTGTGATTCGCCCCATTCGCGAGCTGCGGATCGAGCTCGACTACCGCTTCGAAAAAGAGGACCTCACCCCCATAGATGCCGACGACGACCGCGAGGCGATCATCGACCACTCCTACGGCGTGGCCGCCTGGTACCGCTACGAGCATTTGCTCTATTTAAAGGGTTACTTCCGCGGCATCAACGACGCCCCGGCGCTGGCCGGAGGCGCCGCGAGCGCCGTGTGGTCAGAACAGGAGGTCGGCTTCGACGTAAAGGCCGACGCCCAGATCGTCACGCTTCGTGAGATCAACGAGAAAGAAGATCCTTTCTACGCTGTGCTCGGCGCGAGCCTTCCCCATATCAAGCTAAACGCCGATCTGTGGAAGGCCTTCACCACAAAGGCCGGCACCTACACCATCCACGCCGGCTGGGGCGGGCGGCTGCTGACTGCCGACGACGCCACCGATTTCAACCGCGACTACGGTCGCGCGTACCTCTGGCTCCAGGCGGTCGACATCGGAATAGCGGGACCGTTCGCCGGGATCGTCGGCGAGTTCCACTACACCCACAAATCGGCAGATCTGAACAGCGAGAATCTGTTCTCGATCGGCGGTTCGGCAGGCTGGGAGCTCGATCCGCTCAAAGTCGAGGCGGGAACCTACTATCAAAGGTTCAAGTACGACTATTACGTAGACGTAAAAGAAATTGAAAGCGTACGCACCTATTTCGGCGAAGTGGCCTACCGCCCGTTCGATTGGCTCTCGGCCGGCCTGCGCTACGAATTCGAGGTGTTTGATCGCAAGGTGCACACGGTCATGCTGACACTGACGCAGAGGTATTAGAGGAAACGGTATGCTGACCAGTTACAACAAGGCATTCCTCGCCATCACGATCGCCGCCGCGACGACCGTGTTCTCTGCCTCGTTCTACGCCGGCGAGCCGGCCGTCTTCCTGCACGTGGAACACATCGAGAACGGCGCGTCGTGTCCCGAGTGCCACAACATCGAGCCCGCCAAGGGCGAATTGCCGACGCTGGCCGCCGACTACTGCGAGAACTGTCACGACGAGGCGTTGCCGCCATACTCTGTCCCCGGCCCCAAACGCGATCTGGCGCTCGAGTTCAATCACAAGACCCACACCGACGTGGGCGACTGCATCGACTGCCACAAGACGACTGCGCAGGAGACGCACACCTCGGGTAAGCCGGTCATGGACCTGGATCATTGTAATGCCTGTCACGAGGAGAACGGCATCGAGATCGCGGCTGCCGAATGCGCAAAGTGCCACGGCAAAGACATGGCCAAGGTCACACCCTCCTCGCACGCCGGCGACTGGCGCAAGACCCACGGCAAACGCTCCAAAGAAGACGCGTTCAAGAAGCACGGCATGCAGTGCACCGATTGCCACGGCCAGACCCCGTGCATGACCTGTCACCAGAATCGCAGGGGCATGTCCCACAAGCTGCACACCGAGGAGTACGGCGCCGACGAGTGCACCCACTGCCACCGCAGTACAGAGGGCGCCCTGCCCACCGTGGCCACATCGGCCTGCTCCGACTGTCACGAGGGTGACCCCCAGACCAAAAACATCGGACTGCGGGCGGCGCCCCTGGGCATCAAATTCACGCACAACACCCACGAAGGAACGGCCGAGTGCATTGATTGTCACAAGGCCACGGTCGACGGCTCCCAGAAGGCGACCCAACCGGTCATGACCTACGTGGGCTGCTTCAAGTGTCATGAGGAGAACGGCATCGAGATCGCGGCTACCGATTGCGCAAAGTGCCACGGCAAAGACATGGCCAAGGTCACGCCCGCCTCACACGCCGGCGACTGGTGCCAGGTCCACGGCGAGCGCTCCGAAGAGGACGCGTCCAAGAAGCACGGCAAACAGTGCACCGATTGCCACGGCCAGACCCCGTGCATGACCTGTCACCAGAATCGCAGGGCCATGTCCCACAAGCTGCACACCGAGGAGTACGGCGCCGACGAGTGCACCTACTGCCACCGCAGCACCAAGGGCGCCCTGCCCACCGTGGCCACATCGGCCTGCTCCGACTGTCACGAGGGCACACCCCAGACAACCGACATCGGGCCGCGGGCGCTGCGCATGACCATCAAGTTCCTGCACGGCACCCACGAAGGAGCGGCCGGGTGTATCGACTGTCACCAGGCCACTGTCGACGGCACCCAGAAAGAGACACAGCAGGTCCTGACCTGCCACCGCTGCTTTGACTGTCACAAGGAAAACGGCATCAAGATCAGCAAGAGACGGTGCGTCCGCTGTCACGGCGAGGCCAAGGACCGGATCGAGCCCGCCAGCCACAACAAGGCCTGGTTACCGCGACACGGCAAGGCAGCCGAGTGGCGCTACCTGGAAGATCACGGCGACGATTGCTTCCTGTGCCACAAAAAACGCGAGTGTGTAACCTGTCACCTCACCCGCCGGCCGAAGGACCACACGGGACTCTGGCGGATGCGAATGCACGGCGTGGCCTCCTCCTTCAACCGGGATCGCTGCCGGCAGTGCCACCAGACCGGGACATGCATCTCGTGCCACCGGCGAACCAAGCCGCTCTACCACCGTGGCGCGTGGGGTGCGGCCCACGGGATGGCGGCCAGGGTCAAGTCCACCGAGAAGTGTACGGTATGTCATAGCCGCGGCTGGTGTGCGCGATGTCACTCTGGGTCGAAATGATGGCGTACGAGGTCAGCAGAATGTCAAGCATGCGGCATATCCTGCTATTGCTCGTAATCGCTTCGGCGGCCATCGCCACCGGCTGCGAGGATCAGCTAGCCGACGGCCTGCCGGGCTATCCAGATTGCAGCGCCTGTCACGGCGACGAGACCAGCCCATCCCCGCCAAAGGGACTGAACGGCGAGACCACCACAAACCGCATCGAGGTCGGCGCCCACCGTTCGCATCTCACAGACGGCGAGCTGCGCAAGGCGATCGACTGCAACGAGTGCCACCTGGTCCCCGAAACCGTCGACCAGGAGGGGCACATCGATCCCAAGCCGGCAGATCTGACCTTCGGCGACCTCACCACCGCCCACGGCGTGACACCCATCTGGGACCGCTCCATGTTGCGTTGCGTCGACACCTACTGCCACGGAGCGACTCTCGGCGGCGGGACCAACAAACTGCCGATCTGGAACCGGGTCGGGCTCGGCGAGGCCGCCTGCGGCACCTGCCACGGCTCGCCACCACCGCCGCCCCATGTCGGCAACACCGATTGCAACCAGTGCCACCCGGACTCGGTCACCGCCACCGGCGAGATCGACGTGGAGGGCGGCTACCACATCAACGGGGTGGTCGAGGTCTCGGGCATGATGTGCAACACCTGCCACGGCAACGAAGACAACGCGGCGCCACCGATCTCGGTCGAGGGATCGAGCGACACGAGCGATGTCGACGTGGGCGCGCACCAGTCCCACCTCGGGGCCAGCGATTGGCATCACGAGATCACCTGCGAAGATTGCCATGTACTGCCCGCCACCGTAGAAGAACCGGGCCATATCGACCTGCCGCCCGCCGAGATTACCTGGGGCACGCTCGCCGACGCCGACGACGCCACTCCGGACTTTGACCACGACGCCGAGACCTGCACCGGCGTTTACTGCCACGGACCCACCCTCATCGAGGGCGGAACCATCAACGAACCGGCGTGGACCACTGTTGACGGATCGCAAGCCGCCTGCGGCGCGTGCCACGCCCTGCCGCCCGATTCACCCCACCCGGTGGGTTCCTCTTGCGGCAGTTGCCACGGCGACGTGATCAACACCGACTCTACCTGGGCCGACCCGGACCGGCACATCGACGGCATCGTGGACGTCAACCTGGCCTGTAACAGCTGCCACGGTAGCGTGGACAACGATGCACCACCGCTCGACACCAGCGGCAACAGCGACGCGACGCTGACCACGGTCGGCGCACACCAGGCACACCTCGGCACATCGAGCTGGCACAACGAGATCGTCTGTCAGGACTGTCACATCGTTCCCGCCACGGTAGGCGATCCGGGCCATCTCGATACGGCGCCGGCCGATATCACCTGGAGCCTGTTGTCCCAGGCAGATTCAGCCACACCTAACTGGGTGTCCGCCAGCGAGACCTGCACCGGAACCTACTGCCACGGCACCACGCTCTACAGCGGCGGCTCGCTTACCGAACCGTTCTGGACCAACACCGCCAGCACTGCGGGAGCTTGCGGCGCGTGCCACGCCCTGCCGCCCGATTCGCCCCACCCGGCGGGTTCCTCTTGCGGCAGTTGCCACGGTGACGTGATCAACACCGACTCTACCTGGGCCGACCCGGACCGGCACATCGACGGCATCGTGGACGTCAACCTGGCCTGCAACAGCTGCCACGGTAGCCTGGACAACGACGCACCGCCGCTCGACACCAGCGGCAACAGCTCCACCGCCCTGACCACGGTCGGCGCCCACCAGTCGCACCTGACCGACGGCGCCATCCGGCTGGCGTTCAACTGCGATGAGTGCCACGTCATCCCGACGACCGTCGGCGAACCGGCCCACATCGACCCGTCACCTGCCGAGCTGACCTGGAGCACCCTGACCACCGCCGGCGGAACGCTGACACCCGATTGGAGTGTCACCACAGCCGGAGAGTGCACCAACACGTACTGCCACGGCGCCACTCTCGGCGGCGGCACCAACAAGACCCCGGACTGGACCACTGTGGGGCTGGGCGAGGCCGCCTGCGGCACGTGTCACGGTTCACCGCCGCCACAACCACACCCGCAGCAGACCACCTGCAACCCGTGCCACCCACAGACGGTCACCGCCCTCGAGGTGATCGACGTGGCCGGCGGGTTCCACATCGACGGTTTGATTCAGGCCGTGAGCCCCAGCTGCGCAAGCGACGTATGCCACGCGCTGCCTCCGCTCACCGGATCGCACCTGGTACACTTCTCTGCCCTGACCAGTGACGCAACTTACGGCGGAACCGAGGACACAGCGGATCTGCTGCCGGGCAACACGGCCTACGCTTTCAACTGCGGGAACTGCCACCCGCTGCCCATAGCCAACCACAACAACGGCGTGCCCAACGCCGGCGGCGGAACTGCCGAAATAGATCTCTCGCCGGCGGGCGCACCTGTCGGTTCGATGAAGGAGATGCACCTCTCCACCGCGTCCTACACCCCCGGCGCCACAACGTTCCTCGACGCGGACGGCTTCGCCTTCACCCTGGGTACCTGCGCCGATGTCTACTGCCACAGCGAGCTGACCGTCGACGTGCCGGGTCCGGTCGACGAACCGGTCAGCGCCGCGCCCGGCCCGGGTGAGTTCCTCTTCACCGGTTACCCGATCGACTACTACCCGGCCTACACCGAGACCTTCGGCCGGGTCTACACCACACCCACCTGGGGCGACACCCTGTTCTGCAACAGCTGTCACGGGTTCCCGCCGCGAAACACGGATCTCACGGTGGCCGCCGGCGCCGGGGCCTCCCACTCCTGGATCGACGACCAGAACTACGAGAACCTTCACGGCTGGAACATGGGGTTCGATCCGCTGGCCTGCGCCACGTGCCACCACGGCACCGCCACCAGTCAGGGTGTGCGCACCAGGGACCTGGTCACCGACTGGTCGATCTACCAGCCGGTCCCCATCGACGGGTTCCTGAACCACGTCAACGGTCAGCCGGATGTGGCCTTCACCACCGACAACATCACCTACAACTCCACATTCAACCTGGCGGCTGCGACTTACAACGACGTCACCGAGACCTGCAGCAACGTGTCGTGCCACCTCAATGATACCTCAGCGGTTTGGGGTCGCCCCTATCGCTGGTGGAACAACATCGAATGTAATGTCTGCCATCAATATTGATATTGTTTTCTTTAGTGACGGTCAGACTGAATTTCTGTACGATTCAACAAGGTTAGAAATTGAAGCAAAGGGAGAATTCATGAGAATTCAAGAGGCGACAGGGGCATGTCTGTATTTCAAATTGCAAGCCGCCTGCGTGATCTGCGCGGCGCTGATCGTCGGATGTGCGGTTGACGGTAAAACACCCGAACCAGGTCGCGACGTGGCCGACCCCGGCATATCCAGTGTGCAGCTTGACATTCCAGGCCTGAGCGTGCCCGGTTTGCATATCAACGCCAGCACGATCAGCGGCAACGTGCCGCTCGACGTGAGCTTCACAGCGGCGGTCGGAGATCTCGACGTCCAGGTGGAGAGCGTCGCCTGGAGCTTCGGCAGCGGCAAGACAGGACTGGGTCTCTCGTCGTCGACGACCTACCCGCTGGCCGGCAACTACACGGTCGAGGTCCAGGTCACCGATTCGGACAACGAGATACACACGGCGACCTCAACCATCGAGGTGCTGGCGATTCCGGGAGACACCAACCTGGTTCACGCCAGCTTCTTCCCCTCGCGGATCACCCAGGGCGGACCGGTCGACAACATCTACGTCAGCGACGCCAAGCAGGGCTCGGTGTTCATCTATGACGCCCAGCTCAACCTCACCGGCGAGATCAAAAACCTGGTCCAGCCGATGGGCGTGGCGGTCGATACTCAGGGCAACGTCTACGTGGGTAGCGACGGTCAGAACACGATCGCCGGTTATACCCCTGCCGGCGACAAGTTCCTCGTCATCGAAGAGGGCGAAATCCAGATGCCCAATGACATGGTTCTTGATAAGGACAACAACCTCTACGTTGTCGACAGCAGGGCCGACCTGGTCAAAGTCTTCTCCCCCGACGGGTTCCACCTTGCCGACATCGGCGCCACCGACATTGAAGACAACGCGCTGTCCTTCCCGGCGGCATTGGCCATCCACTACCCGAGCGCGGATGATGGTCGACTCTACGTCGCCGACCAGAAAAACTCACTGGTTCGCGTGTACAACCTTGAAGGCGATTTGCTGAACTCGTTCGGCGGACCCGCCGCCGCCTTCTCGGGAAACTGGGAGGGCAAGTTTGTGCGTATCCAGAGCCTGGCCGTCGACGCGCAGGGCAATCTTCACGCCCTGGACGTCCACCAGAACCTGGTCGAGGTCTTCGAGCTCCCGGCCGGCACCTACACCGACTATTACGGCTCGTTCGGGCCCCAGGAAGGGGAGTTGAGCCTGCCGCTCGACATCCACATTGACCCGGAGGGTAACGCCATCATCGCCAATGCGGGTAACCGCAGACTGGAGGTGATGTAATGTCGATATTCACCAACAATAATTCAAGTATCATCTGCCGGTCCACGTTTGCCGCGCTGGCTATCGGCGTCGCGATCCTGCTCACGGCGACACCGTCGGCGGCGCTGGATCCGCCCCACGACGACTCAAACACTATCTCCTGTAGTTCATGTCACGCGGGGCACGGCCCCGGCCCCGGCGGTGGTGGGCTGTTGCCGAGAAACGCCGCGCAAGAGGCCACCTGCCTCTCGTGCCACAACCCGCTGGGACAGGCATCGACCATGGTCGACGTCTCCAACCACGTGGTCAACGGCGGCACGACCATCGTCGACTGTGGATCGTGTCACAACCCGCACGGGCCCCATGATTCGACCGATCCGCACACTACCGTCACGGCTCCAAACCTCAGCCTGATCCGCAGCGACACCCAAAAGTATCTCCCCGCCGCGGTCGAGCCGGCCATCCTGCAACAGGATCCCGAGCACTTCGCGTTTGCCGAGGCCGACCCGCCCTGGAACGGGATCTGCCAGACCTGTCACACGGGGACGGCGCATCACACCAACGACGGCACCGCCGATCACGATCACTACGAAACACTCGACTGTATGCCATGCCACACTCACACGAGCGGATTCCTCCCGGTGGGCGGCTGCAACGTGTGCCACGGCAATGTAGCCAACGCGGCTCCGCCGCTCGACACCAGCGGCAACAGCTCCACCGCCCTGACCACGGTCGGCGCGCACCAGGCTCACAATACCGACGGCACAATGCGTCTCGCCGTGGCGTGCAGCGAGTGCCATATAGTTCCGGCCACCGTGGCCGAGGCGACCCACATCGAGGTCTCCCCTGCCGAGGTCACATTCGGCGATCTGTCCGACTTCTGGGATGTTCTGACCCCGGACTGGACCGTCACCACGGCTGGAGAGTGCACCAACACCTACTGCCACGGCGCCACACTGGCCGGCGGCACCAACAAGACACCAACTTGGACCAGCGTGGGCGTGGGAGAAGCCGCTTGCGGCACATGCCACGGAGTACCGCCGGGAGGGCAACACCCGCAGCAGGCTGACTGCCAGCCGTGTCACGACGACACAATCACGGCGTTCCAGACGATCGACGTTGCCAGCGCCAACCACATCGACGGCATCCTGCAGGTCACGATGATCGGCCCATGTGATACCTGCCACGGATCGCCGCCCAACACGGGCGCCCATCTGGCTCACTACGGCGCCACGGCGGCCGACGCCTCCTACGGCGGCACCGGCATGACCCAGGACGTACTGCCGGGCAACACTGATTACGCATTCGACTGCGGCAACTGTCACCCACTGCTCGCCGCCAGCCACGGAAATGGCGTGGCCAACGCCGGCGGTGGAACAGCCGAGGTCGACCTCTCGCCGGTGGGCGCACCCCCGGCGTCGATCAAGGCCATGCACCTGGGCAGCGCGACCTACACACCGGGCGGCAGCACCCTCGTCGACGCGGACGGCTTCACCTACACGGTGGGCGGCACGTGCGCCGATGTCTACTGCCATAGCCAGCCTACGGTCACCGTGCCCGGACCGGTCGACGAACCAGTCAGCTCCGCACCCGGCGCCGGCGAGTTCCTGTTCACCACTTACCCCGTCGACTACTACCCGGCCTACACCGAGACTTTCGGTCGCTCGTACACCACACCGGCCTGGAACGGCACCCTCTCCTGCGACGGCTGCCACGGCTTCCCGCTGCGGACAGCCGATCCCGCAGTGCTCGCGGGCGCCGGCAACAGCCACTCGTGGATCGACGATCAGAACTACGAGAACCTGCACGGCTGGAACATGGGGTTCGATCCGCTGGCCTGCGCAACGTGCCACTACGACACCGCCACCAGCCAGGGTGTGCGCACCAGGGACCTGGTCACCGACTGGTCAATCTACCAGGCGGTCCCCATCGACGGGTTCCTGAACCACGTCAACGGTCAGCCGGACGTGGTCTTCACCACCGACAACATCACCTACAACTCCACGTTCAACCTGGCGGCTGCTACCTACAACGACGTCTCCGAGACCTGCAGCAACGTGTCGTGCCACCTCAATGACACCTCAACGGTCTGGGGTCGCCCCTATCGCTGGTGGAATAATATCGAGTGCAACAACTGCCACCGTTACTAGCGGCCCGGCAGCAATTCTAGCCCGCGTCTCCGGTCACGCCGGTCCCGTCCACGATCCAATCCACGACAGCGTTGATATCGTCATCGCAAATGAAACCGTCGAAGGCCGGCATGGAGTCGTCGCCCAGACCGGCCTGCACTTTGGGTATCCAGTTAGTCTTGAGCCCGTCTCCGGCGAGTCCCGGCCCTGCCCCACCCTTGTCGGGCGTCGCGCCGTGGCACGAGCTGCAAGTTGCCGCATAGGTGGTCGCGCCCTGCGCATCGACCCCGTCGACGACGAAATTCAACACCGCTTTCAATTCATCATCGCTCAGCATATCGGTACCGAACGCCGGCATGTCGGGATCGATGCCGCCGCGTGTCACCTCGGTCCAGAACCCCTTTAACCCCTCGCCCATGAGCCAGGCCGCCCCTGAACCCTGAGCGTCGACTCCGTGACAGGTCTGACACTCCTGCGCGTAGACGTCGCCGCCGGCGCCGATGCAGGGCTCGTCCTCACTGCAGCCCACGCTCGCAACAACTACTGCCAGCAGACACAACCCGAACGCCTTCGTCATCACTGCCTCCCTGTCTCGTAAATAGCAGGACGTATCTTGCACGTTTTCAACGACGATGTGAACCCACTGCTGTTATTGAAGACTCAGAACGTGGACATGGAGTGGTTGTGGCAGACGCCGCTCAGACAACCCTTGTTTCCGTGCATGCTGGCGTGGCACGTCGAGCACCACGCCTTGCCGTTTGTGGTGGCGTCGAAGTTGGCGCCGCCCACGTCGAGTACGCGCACTATTTCCGGGTTGCCCGGATCCCACGAGCTATCAGGAATCAACGGCGTGACCCCGTCCACCTCGTAGATGATCGCTCTCAGGTTGGCGAGGTTGGGATAGGTCCCGCTGCTCGTCCCGTCCCCGTGGCCCCGGTTGTGGCAGACGTCGCAGTCGAGGATATCGCCCTGGGCGTAGCCCCCCTCCAGCACAATACCGACGTCTCCAGGGGCCCCGCCGTGCTGATCGCCGGGGAACTCGGTGGCAATGTTGACCAGCGCGTTTGTCGGCGGCGTGACCGAACTTGGGAAACTGTTGTCGTGGCAATCCAGGCACCACTCGGACAGCCAGGACGATCCGGCCCAGGAGTTGCCTGCTGTTGGCATCACTCCGTCGGTCGGGTCGGGGTCTGCGACCAGCGTGTTGGCCGAGGTCGCCGCGTGTGGATCGTGGCAGGCGGTGCACGGCATCCTCGCGCCGCTGTATGTCTCGTCGCTCGCGTAGACGTCGTGGCGTGTGTTGAGCAGTGCGTTCGAGGCCGGCTGGAAATTCTCTGTGCCGGCGAACATGGCCTCGATATCGGTGGACGCTGTTCCATCCGAATCGTGACACGCAAGACACAAGCCCTCGTCCTCGTTGGGCACTGTCTCGCTGGCGACAACCGTCGATCGCAAGCTGGTGAACGCAGAGCCGTGGACGTTGCGGTCGTAAGGCTGTGACACGGTTGTGCTGTCCGAACCACCGTGACAGCTCATGCAACCCTCGGTAGTCAGGCCGGTCGCATGAGACGACCCCGTCCAGACGGTGGCGATATCTGTAGGTGTCTTGCCATCGACGAACGGCTGGTAGCCGTTGCCCGGGTTGCCGTCCGCGTCGAATGCCTGGGAGCTGTCCGAGTCGTGACAGGCCAGGCAGAAAGTGTCGAGGCTGGCCCCGGTGCCATCGAAAGTATAACTGGTGACCCCGTCGTCCGCGTCAAGCAACTTGACCTCGGGCTCCGAGATGCCCTGGTGATTCGACTGGTCGTGACAGACCTGGCAGTCGGGATCGTCGACGATCTCTGTGGTGGTGCCGTCGCTCACGTGGTGACTCAACCGCTGGAAATCACCGCCGACGCCGGTTACCTGGCGCCGGTAGTCGCCCGCGCCCTGGGACAACGCGTGACACGAGATGCAGCTGCCCCCGGCGCCGAACCCGTCGTCGTGGTAGTGGCAGCTGGTGCACAGGCCGAGGGGCTGGGAGTCGGTGCCGTAGTTGGTGTGGGTATTGAATTCCGCCCCGGTGTTGTAGCAGGACGTGCTCAGGTGACAGACCTGGCAGACGTCGTCGTCGCTGTCGATGTCGCCGTCGATGAAGGTGTTGGTGTCCGTGTGCTCGATGGCGCTGCTGGGCACGGTGCGCAGAATCGACAACGGAAAGTAGTAGGGTCCTGCCGCGCCGGGATCGATCTCCTTGATTTCGGCAACTCGGTCGACCTTGAGGAACATGCCGTACGACGTGGCGTAGGCGTCGTCCTGCTCCTGGACGTGGGGGTTGTGACAGGACCAGCAGTCCACCTCCCAGTCGCCGTATTTGTCGCTGGTGTTCATGCTGGAGTGGGTCTTGACCGCCGTGGCCGGGCCGGACTCGTAATGGCAGGACTCGCACAGCACGCCGAGCATGTTGGGGTAGGTCGCCCCGTGGACCGAGTGGCACTGGCCGCATTCGACTATGTTGTGGGGGGCGTCAAGCGCCTGCGCGGTCGCAGGTGCGGCAAACAACAGGAGCGCCAGGGCGAATGCCTCGAGGGTTCGGTGGTAACGGTTCATGGCGTCACCTCGAACACGTTGACGTGGCCCTCTCCACCCGAAGTGACGAACACCTTCAGCCCGTCTGAGGCCGCGTCGATCGGGAGCTGCAACTCGCCGGTCCAGTAGGCGCCGTTCTGATAGCCGTATACGTCGAGCAACACGCCGAACGGGTCGAGCACGGCCACGCAACAGAGCGCGTTGTCCACGACGTAGATGTTGCCCAGCGGGTCGATGCCGAGCCCGGCCGGGTTGATGAAGATCGGGTCGCCGCCGTCGTTGAGCGGCGGGTAGATCGTGCGTAGCCAGTTACCGTGCAAGTCGAAGACCTGGACCCTCTTGTTGCGCAGGTCGCCGACGTAGATCTCCTCGGTACAGGCATCGATGGCGATGTCTGTGGGGAAGTCGAATTGCCCGTCCCCGGCGCCGGTGGTTCCGAACTGGTAGAGGAACGCGCCGTCCTTATCGTAGATCGCGACCCGGTCCTCGTCGCTGTCGACCACGTAGACCAGATCGTTGATCGCCGCGACTCCGTTGGGCCTGGCAAACTCGACCGGTCCGTCACCGAGATGGCCGATCAGCTCGCCGTCGTCGAAGATCTTGACCGAACCGTCGGCCTCGTCGGCCACGTAGACGTAAGTCTTGTCGATGTATTTCTTGACCGTGTTTTTACTCTTCTTCTTTTTCTTCTTCTTCAAGTCCTTGCCGGGTGCGGGAACCCGGGTCTCCAGGATAGCCACGCCGAGGGGACGGCCGACACCGGCGAGCGTGCCCACACGAACGCCGTCCTGGTTGTACAGGGCAACCAGGCCCCGGCCCGTGTCCGAGACGTAGAGCACGCCGTCGTCGTCGAGCAAGATGCGGGTCGGGCTGCGGAAGCGGCCGATCCTGGAAACGACCTCCGACGTGAAGATCTCGTCGCCGGGTTCGGATGCCGATGGTTCTACTGGTATTGTTGTGTGCGTACCTCCGGCCAGCGCTTCTCCGCAGGGGATGACCAGCAGGATCAGGAGCATGCACAATGCGACGATACCCGGAACCGAAAGCCTTTTTGGGGGGGTGTTCAAGCTGCCGGTCTGGATATTCACGGAATATCTCCTGAATTTGTTCACTTCACTATTATTGCCGCCCATAAAAGGGTAGCGCAATGTATTTTTACACAGATTTCACCCGGCAGGATGAAAAAAGACACTCTCGGAGGGGTGATCGGGCTATTTCGACGGGTTCCGGTTTGTCTGGTTTCATAATACCCAAACTTGACGAGCGTGCTTTCGTACCGCAGCCTGATTGCACTGAAACAACATAAGGAGATTCATAATGCCAAAAACTACTCTGGAAAAATCAATTGAAAACGCAGCCGCCAACTTCGCCTTGACCATCGTCGGGGCCGTGAAGGGCGCAACCCTGGCCGAGTTGATAGCGCTTCAGGCAGGCGACAAGCGCAAGAAGCCCGGACGCAAGCCAAAGGCAAAGACAGCAAAGGCAGCCCCCGTAAAGCGGAAAGGCAAGCGCATCTCCAGCGCCGACAAGGCCGCGCTGCTCGACACCATTGTCGCTCACCTCAAAAAGAACCCGGACAGCGGCTGTAAAGTTATCGCCAAGAAGTTCAAAATGCCATCCAGGAAGATGGGCCTGTACCTCAAGGAACTTCGCGCGAAAAAGAGAGTCAAAACCGCCGGCAATAAAGTCGCGATGACCTATTCTGTAAAGTAAGATCCGCGCTTCGGGTCAGAGCCTATTTTTCGATATTGGCGCCGACGACGGCAGCCATCTGCATCATGTTTATTGTCTGACCCTCTTTGAGGTTTGTAAGGTCAGTGAGCTTTCCTGATTTGCTTGTGGATTTTGTGTGCTTGAAGATCGAGAGCAACTTGGCATCAGCCACAATGAACTTGCCCGCATCCATGGGCTTTCCATTTTCGGTCTTGGTCTGAAGTTTGTTCTTCTTGATATAGTCCCACAATTTCTTGGTGATCTCCGTCCTGGGAAGTTTGGTCGCTCCCAGAAACGCCGCCAGATCACTTTTCAACTTTACGGGTTTGGCCAATCCTTTTGCTTCTGCCATTTTATGCTCCTTCATGTTGAGGTCCGGGAAGCATCATAATGGAATGGCATACCCCAGTCTAGCCGAAGAATCCGGTGATCATGGCCGTCACAATGAGCGCGATCCCGACAGCCAGATGAAACTCACGCATTCATGGTCTCCTTGAAAGGGGTTGCGCGAGCATAGTGAGCCTCACTCGTTATGTGAGACCTCGATGTGGGCCTTTATATTGTGGTTTTTATATTCGAATGGTTGTCCGGGGGTTGAGACGGCGTAGCCTCTGTTGGGTTTGTTCCAGCTGGAGTAGTGGATGTCGCAGATCACGTCGTCGCCGTCCTCTTTCATGAAGAACAGGAATGTTTCGAAACCGTACCGCAGTGCGCTGATGACCGGCTTGGCCACTAAGCCGATCTGTGGAGCCGCAACGGTGGCAACGTTTCCGATGGCCTCGAGCGCCTCGAAGACTTTCGCCCTTTTCAGGGCTTTTTCCATTTTGTCACCGATTCTCCGGTGATCTGCGTCCGACTCCATTATCGCCATGTGGAGCGCAATCTTGCCCTTTGGGTCCTTGGGGCCGTACAGGAGGAGTCCGTCGCCAATCAGAGGTAGTTCTTCGTCGCGGCGAATACCGTGAAACAGCGGGCTGACAGAGACCACCGCGTACTTGTTGAAAGCGCGAAAGCCGTCTGACAATAGCTGACCCGCCTCGCCGTCCGGTTCGATATTCTGTCCCGTTCCGCTCAGATCCATGGCGAGAGACACCACGTATACTTCGTTGCTAACCTCCAATGTTCCGAACTTCTTCAACTTCAGCTTCTTGAGGTTTACTGTCATGTTACCCATCACAAGCTCCTTCGTTCTTCAGTCAAAATTTTCCATCAAGGACAATTCGCCGGCACCGGCGTGCAAGAGTCGTCCAGGTTGTTGTTGGCAGTTGTAGATGTGGGTCCGCTGGTGAGCTGGTCCAGAAGATCGCACGCTTCGCAGTCGGGAAGAATGTTGTTATTGATGATGTTCAAGTACCCGTCTATCGAGGTGAGAGCGCTCAGCCCGTCCAGGTTGGCGAGGGTGTAGTTACCTGAGATCAACAAGTACCCGCCCACCGAGGTGAGAGCGCTCAGGCCGTCAAGGTTCGTCAAGACGTTGTTGCTTTGTATCGACAAGCCCCCGCTCACAGAAGTGATACCGCCCAGGCCGTTGACGTTCGTCAGGGCGTCATTTTCGTAAACGTAAAGGTTCCCACCCACGTCGGTGAGGCAAAATAACTCGCTCAGGTCGGTACAAGACGTGCAGTTGATTTCAAAGCTTCCGGTAATCTCTGTGTATCCTGCGAGAGTTGTAATGTCCGACGGTGTGACGATCTCGAAATTGCCGCTGTACGCCCCCAGGGGGCAATCAGTATCGGTAACAGTATCGGTGTCGGTGTCCGTGTCGGTGTCCGTGTCCGTGTCGGTATCGGTGTCCGTGTCGGTATCGGTATCCGTGTCGGTATCGGCATCGCTGTCAGAGTCGGAGTCAGAGTCACTGCCCCCGGATCTACCACTATCGGCCGAGCACCCGTTGAAAACCAGAATGGTCGCAAGAGCCGTTACAACTAAGTACCTCATTACCCAACCCTTTCGTTTTGCACGTGGGAGCATCTTACCAGTGATCGGGGAAGCACGCCACGATGGGCAAGAACCTGTAAGGAGCAGTGGAGATGTCCGGGTCATAAGCAGTTAGTTATGTCCGCCCCATCGGCATCCGTAATAATTGGCTTATGGAAAAGCCAATTGAAAAATGGATCGCCAGGAAGGCGAAGCAAATGACAAGGTATGAAATT
>JAUVDV010000013.1 GCA_030595125.1 Deltaproteobacteria bacterium | reverse complement strand
GCATGGACCGTATACAATACAACATTTTAATTTATCAGGGACAGGGTATCCGGGCAAATGATGAAAAGAACCATTAGTTGAAGACGCGGAGGAACAATCGTAAATTCCCTCCCAATAGTCGTCCGTTTCCAATATCATTATTTCAAGATGCGCTATAAGGCCGATCCTCCGACGCGAAGAGTTCACCCCAATGGAAACAGGATCGGTGTTCCTCGCACCCTCGCCTTCGACGAGCTTCGCGTGTTCTTCGATGATCTCCTTGCCGCCCACGGTTTCGAGATGGTCGTTTCAGGCCCGAGTAATGCGCGCACCCTGGAGATGGGCCTCGAACGGTGCATCGACGAGGTGTGTTTTCCACTGAAGACCTTCTTCGGGCACGTGCAGTCGCTACTTCTCGATGAAGTGGACACGGTGCTCGTGCCCCGGCTCATCTCCCTGGCAAAGGGAAGGAACCTGTGCCCCAAGTTTCACCTGCTGCCGGACCTGATCGAACAATCCTTTCCGGAGATCAACGTCATCGCGCCGTACGTGGACCTGCACCACTCGAAGCGAGACACCATGGAGCAACACCTGGCTGATGTTTGTGAGCCGATGCTCGTCGAGCTGGACGCCTGGCGCCCTCAGTCAAGGGATCGAATAGAGACGGCCTGGCGCAATAATAATTCGGTGAAGGACGAGGGCGATACCGCAGGGCCGGCCGATGTGACTGTCGCCGTCCTGGGTCACCTGTACGCCGAGCGGGATCCGTTTCTCGGGATGGGCGTGGCACGGCAGTTGAAGAAGTTGGGCGTTTCCGTGGTTCACTCTCCATCTCCCATGCCGGCAGAGAACTGCGCCCTCGAGGAGGACATGTACTACGAATCGAATGTCCACACGGCGCGCTCCGTCGAATACCACCTGGGCAGGGGTGTGGACGGCATTGTGCTGTTGACCTATTTCGCCTGTGGCCCCGATTCCTACGGCGCGGAGACCATGCTCTATCGCCTGAGAGGCAGGGGGGTGGACGTTCCCGTGCTCAGGCTCATCCTCGACGAGCAGACATCGGCGGAAGGACTGGCCACTCGCCTTGGAACCTTCGTCGACGTGGCGCGCCACCGGAAGGAAACGGGGGGAGCGCCGTGCTGAAGATCTCCACCTCGCAGATCGGATTCCTCGGCGTGGCCATGAAGACCCTCGCAAAAGAGCTGGGGCACGACTGGGTAGATCCCGATCGCCCCGGGCTCGACGGGCTGGTTCGCACCCGTCGCCTGTCCCCCGAGTATTGCTGTTATCCGTTTCGACTTGCGCTGGCCGACTGTCTTAGCGCGCTGGACAAGGGCGCCGACACCATAGTGTTTTTCGGCGGCAAGGGTATATGCCGCCTCGCCATGTACCAGGCGGCTCAGCGTGAAATCCTCGTGCACGAGGGACGGCGCTTCAAGGTCCATGTGGTCAGCGGGAGCATCCGGGCGAGTCTGTACGGCATATTGAGGGAGGAGTCGCCCCACCGGGATTCCTGGACGTACACCCCCCGCACCTTTCTGGGTTTCTGGAAGTTCATGTACAAGCTCAAGGTCATCGAGCGCTGGCGCGTGGCCCTGCTGGAGACCCGTCCCTACGCCATTGATCAACCCGCCGCAACCGGGTTGTTCAATGAGCTGATCGGGGAGCTGGACCGTACCCACGGGACCTTCGCGATCATCCGGCTCGGTCGGCGCGGTGTCCGTCGCCTGCGCGCGGTGCCCCAGGATCGCTCGGTGTCGTTACCCAGGATAGGGATCATCGGAGAATCGTACACCTGCATCGATGAGTTCACGAACCGCCGCATCATCGAGCGGTTGAACCGAATGGGCATCGAGGTGGTCTCCCCGATCTCGGAATACATGTTCATGTCCGTGGTTACGAGGCTCTATTACAAGACCCAGGCAAAGCTTCTCAAGAAGGCGCGCAGGTTTTTCAAGGCTCCCGGAGGCGGGGACTCGCTGCTCTCGGTCGCCCACGCGGTGGAGTTTGCGGACCGGATGGACGGCATTCTTCATCTGTACCCGTTCACCTGTCTGCCGGAGACCTCCGTGCGCCAGGTCATCGAACCGTATCTGGCTTCGAGGAACGTTCCCTACCTCCACATCAGCCTCGACGAGCAGACCGGCGAGGAGGGTTTTTCAACCCGGCTGGAGACATTCGTTGACATGATCCAGATGCGTTCCAGTATTGGTTGCTGATCCTGACCGACGCTGCTAGGCTTTTCGGGTGCGACAAATGAAATCAATCCTGGTGTCGATAGTTCTTTTGTGTGCGGCGTGTACGGACGTGGGCTCGTTCTCCACCGATGTGGGCGAGTGCTACAGAGGGACAATAGAGGACGCGTCTTTTGTGAGAACCGGTTTCGAGCCGGGCGTGAAGCTGTCGGTCACCCTGGACACGGACGCTCTCGCGGACGGACGGGGATCCGCTGGCGTTCTGTGGACAAGCGACGGGATCTTTGATGACGCCACCATCAGCCAGATGGAACAGCTCGCGCACGATTCACTTTCCCTGTTTCAGTTTCCGCAAGGGAGAATTCGCAACTACCTGTTGTACGTTCCGGCTTCCGACGGGGCGCCCGCCACGGTAGTCATCTCCCTGATGGAAAACGAGGAGGTCGAGGTCCGCGTGATGCGGCCGAAGATCGATCTGTGCGAGGAAGGTGACGAGGACTGTGACAATAGCGGCTCCCCCCCTGCGCTCTTCGGTGTCTTCAAACTGTTTCGTGAAGCCGGCTGTACCGTTCCCTAGGGAGCGAGTGATCCCTCCCGTACCCCTCTCCAGTCGGCTTGATGGTCAAGTATGTGTGTGCTAGACCCGTTCGGGTCCAGTGTGAACTACCAAATCAGAGGTGGAACATGAGCAAACACCCGGGCACTAAGACTATTGGTTTCAACGAGCCGCTGATCTTCGATAGAAGCAAGGACGGCATAAGCGGAGCGAGCTTGCCGAAGCTCGACGTTCCGCCGGTGGATCCGCGAGAAGTGTTTCCAAAAGAACTCATTCGCGACGAGGCGGCCGGGTTGCCCCAGGTGAGCGAGCCGGAGGTGGTTCGCCACTTCACACGTCTGTCCACCTGGAATTTCAGCGTGGATCACCAGTTCTATCCTCTCGGTTCATGCACGATGAAGTACAACCCCAAGATCAACGAGTGGGCAGCCAGGCTGCCCGGCTACGCCAACCTCCACCCCTACACTCCGGATCGGCTGGCCCAGGGCGCGATAGAAATACTCTGGGAGACCGAGAGGATGCTCGGGGAGATATCGGGGATGGCCGGCGTGTCCCTTCAGCCGGCGGCCGGTGCGCACGGCGAGTTGACGGCGCTCATGATGATCCGGAAGGCTCTCTCGGATCGGGGCGATCCGCGCAAGAAGGTGTTGATCCCGGATACCGCCCATGGCACCAACCCGGCGACGGTAACATTGAACGGATATTCCGTGGAGGCCGTTTCTTCGACTGACGAGGGGTTCCTCGATCCGAAGTCGGTGGCACAGAAGATGGACGACAGTGTGGCTGCGCTGATGATGACCAACCCCAACACTATCGGGCTCTTCGAAAAGCACATCGGCGAGGTGGCCGAGATCGTTCACTCCAGGGGTGGGTTTCTGTTCGGTGACGGAGCAAACCTCAACGCTCTGATGGGTTGCGGCCGGCCGGGGGATTTTGGAATAGACGCAATGCAATTCAACCTTCACAAGACCTTCTCCACACCTCACGGGGGAGGAGGGCCCGGATCCGGGCCGGTGGGAGTCTGCGAGGATCTGGTTCAGTACCTGCCGACACCCCGTCCGGTGAAGACCGACGAGGGTTTCTTCCTGTCGCAGGATTTCCCAAATGCCATAGGTCGGGTCCGTTCGTTTTTGGGCAATTTCGGAGTGATAGTTCGGGCATACGCCTACCTTCGTGAGCTTGGCGCGCCTGGCCTGAAGAAGGTGTCACAGATGGCGGTGCTGAACGCCAACTATCTGCTCCACCTGATCAAGGATAGCTACCATGTGCCGTTCGGCGATGGGCGGTGCATGCATGAGGTCGTCGCGTCGGATCGGGATTTGCTCAAGGAGACGCACGTTTCCACACTCGATGTGGCCAAGGGTTTGATAGATCGCGGTTTCCATCCTCCGACAGTGTATTTCCCTCTGGTCGTCAAGGGTGCCTTGATGTGTGAGCCGACAGAAACCGAATCGAAAGAGGCCATCGAGGAGTTCGCCGCCGCCATGATCGAGATAGCCGAGCTTTCCAGAACCGATCCGGAAGCACTTCACGCGGCGCCGCAAAACACGCGCCTCGGTCGTCTCGATGAGACTGCAGCAGCGCGTAAACCGATTCTCAAAGCCGAGTAGTCAAACGGCGTGGTATTGTAGTCCTTAATTATCGCTTAAAAAAAAATCCTTAAGTGCACCTATAAGTTTGGTGGTATATTGCTTTATGCCTCAACCTCAAGGTTTGCTCGCTCCCAAGGAGAAGAAAATATGTCGAAGAAAATTCTAGTTATCTTGGTGATTTATGGTGTTGCGTTGTTTTTGACGTCTTGTGCTGTGAGCGGTGCTGGCGACGATGACGACAACGGAAGTGACTCGGATACCGATACCGATACAGACACAGATGCAGATACCGATGCAGATACGGACACAGATGCAGATACCGATACGGATTCGGATACAGATACCGACACGGACTCCGATACGGACACCGATACGGATACCGATACGGACACCGATACGGACACCGACACCGATACGGACACCGATCCGGGGTTGGGGGGAACCTGCGGCAATCCCATAGTGGTTCCCGATTCGCCGGCGTACTACAATTACGTCGACGACTGGACCAGTTTCACAGCCGACACCTTCGACGACTCCCTTTCGGGATGTACGACTGCGGGCGGAGGCACGATCTGGTTCGAGGTGAATGTTCCCGACGGTGAGAATCTGGAGGTGGAACTCCTCGACGGACCGTCCGTTGCAATAAACTTCATAACCGACTGCTCAGACACCTCGTGTCTGCTCTCCGGCGCCAGCCGAATAGCCTATCCCAACCTGAGCGGGAGTCCCATGACCATCCTGGTGGCGGTGGAGCAATCGTTTCCGCTGGGATCAGGGATAATTGACATTGGCATCGACCGTTACGAGAAGCACGGGGACACCTGCCTCGACGGGGTGATGATGGACTTGGCGACCACCACGATACCCCAGACCGAGATCGTTTACGTGGATGACTACGTGATGGACGCAATGCCAACGGGATGCGGGTATTCCTCGGCCAACGGGCCGGACATCTGGTTCACGATCCCGGTTCCCGACAACACACAAATGCAGTTCACCGCCGCGAGTTCCTACAGTACTTTTTACTCGGGCTACACCCTGGATTGTTCGGTGGGCGGTTGCAGCCCGGCGTACACAACCAACTCGGGCTTCACCTACACCAACACCACGGGCGCCGTTGTGGACGTGCACGCGTTCATCGAGAGCTACACATACATGTCCACCGGATCCTACACAGGTACGGTTCAGTTGACCGCCCTTCCCGAGGGAAACTCCTGTTCCGACGCACTCACCATCTCCGGTACGATGCTGGCCATGGGTTACACCTGGTTCGATTCCAACCCGTTGTTCAGCAACTCCTGTCCGGTGTGCCCGGGCGCCCTGGGGCCGGACGTTTGGCACGAGGTGATCGTCCCAGACGGGGAGGTCCTTCGCGTGGAGAAGACCGCCGGGGCGGCCAACGCCTTCATCGCGGCGCTGTCTGACTGTTCGGTAACTCCGACGACCTACAACTACGTGCTCTACCCCGACCCGGAAGTCCTTCTCTGGCAAAACAACTGGGGCACAGATCTGACCATGTACGTGGTGGCCGGCGCGGTGAGCAGTTCAGCCAACATCACCGACATGGAGCTCGAGTTCTCGTCGCAGACCCCGGTGGTCGGCGACTTCTGCACCAACGCTCTGGTGGTCACTGACACGGGCGGCGACAACACCGAGACATATACAGACGCCTGGAGCACCCTCGGGGATTACTTCTGGGGCGCTACGGATTGTGGCACCGCAAATGGTCCTGAAATCTGGTTCGAGGTGGATGTCCCCGCAGGCGAGTTGTTGACCATCTACGAAAATTCGACAACCGCCACAACGATACAGGTCATGTCGTCCTGCGGCGCGGATTGCATTACCACCGGCCCGGATACGTCGGCGTATCTCAACACATCCTCATCCGTCGAGACCATATACGTGGCGCTGGAGGCAGATGTTCCGGGCCCCGCCGGGGACTACGACATCACATTCAACTGGGCGCCTCCCGCAGCGGGTAACCTGTGCGTGAGCGCCGTCACTGGAATCGCGCCGATTACCGGTACGCCGGTAATCTGGACCGGCGCCTGGAGCGGATACACGGATACGGCCAATCTGGATCCGGTCAACGGCTGCACCTTTGCCGAGGGTCCCGACGTGTGGTTCGAGGTCACGGTCCCGGCAAACGCCATGCTGACTGTCAACGACAACGAGATGGGCACGGGCCCGCCCACGGTGCTCCACGCGGTGGACTCCTGCGGCGACCTGGCCATCTGCACGTTCTCTGCGCCCGATTCGGTGTCCTGGTACAACGAAGACCCGTTAGCCCCGGCCACGGTGATCATCGGATTGGAGACCATCAGCTCCAGCGTGACCTCCGGAGCCATCGATCTGGTCTTCACGGTCACAGAGCCCATCCCCGCGGGGGATGCGTGCGGGACGGCCACGGTTCCAACCCTTCCCCTGACGACGGTCGTCAACATGAACGGCTACGATCCCGCCTGGCCGTTCGATCCGTCCTGCGCGGCGGCATCGGGAAATGATATCTGGTGGGAAGTAAGCGTCCCTTCGTATGAGGTGCTGTTCTTCGAGGCCAGCCCATTCGCCGGGGCGGATATGGTGCTCCATGTCGCGGACAGCTGTCCGGTCTCCGGGTGCGTAGCCAGCTCGGATTTGGGGGGTGCCGGCGTCACCGAGTATGTCAACTGGTACAATGACAGCGCCACCGCCTCCACCGCCTACGCTGTGCTCAAGGCGAGCGATTCCTCCCATAACTTCGCCAATGTGGCGATTACCATTTACACCCAGACCGCGTCGACGGGCGACTTCTGCGGGAACGCAGAGTACATCGATCTTGCGACCGGACCATCCACAGACAGCTGGACCGGTGATCTCTCCAGCTTTACCGACGGCTTCAATGCGGGGACCGGATGCGCAGCGACCACGAGCCCGAGCCCCGAGATATGGTTCGAGGTCGATGTGCCGCCCCTTAGCTGGATGAACGTGAGCAACTCCACGGGAACAGCTATCACCACGCAGATCCTGGATTCCTGCGCAACTGCCAATTGCGTGTCATCGGGGTCGAGCAGCGCATCCTGGTTCAACCCGGATTCCACCAACCCGGCGACGATCTGGGTTGTCGTCGAGGGAGACGGTGTCACAACCGGCGCCCTGGACCTTTTCTTCAACGCCTACCAATCCTGTGGTGAAAGCTGTTCGGATCCCTGCTCCATTTATCTGGGGGCCAACACCATCGACTGGACCGCGAGCGCAAACAACTACCTGACAACGCCGACATCCTGCATGTTCAGCTACGTTGTCAACGGCCCGGACGTACTGCTCTCCTACAACGCCTCTTCAACGGGCACCGCCAACGTGACGATGACCAAGCCCACGTCCAACCGCTACGTCATGGTCATCTACTCTCCAACCACAACCTGCGGCTGGTCGAGCACCGAGTACGCCTGCGCGAGCGATTTCTCACTTTCGTCCTTCACGTTGTCCTTCGCCGTCGTGTCCGGCCAGACCTATTACATCATGGTGGCGGACACGAGCTCCGGAACCGCGGTTCTGCCCGATCCTCTGATCATCAACGTGACGGAGACCTAGCCCAGGAGATTTCGTCAATACCCGAGCTTGCCAAGTCTTTCACTGAGGCAGTGAGGATTTGTTACGTCGGCGTCGGATCTCGTTTCATCGCGTTTCCCGGCATAGACGAGTAGACCGCGCTCAACGTTTTGCGTAAGAGATTTTTTCATTGATGTGAACCCGTCGAAGAACTCCCCGATGACTGTCTGGGCGGACTTGATCTCCACCGGCAGTAGCTTGCCCCCAGACTCGAGAAGCAGGTCTACCTCGTTGCCCTTTGAATCTCTGAAGAATGAAAGATTTGCGCGCTTCCCTCGATTGAACCGATGCTTGAGTATTTCCATTATCATCATGTTTTCGAATAGACCGCCACGCAGCGGGTGGGTGCCTATCTGGGAGGAGTTCTCAATGCCCAGCAGATACGATGCGAGCCCCACGTCGGTAAAATAGAGTTTTGGGGTCTTTACGAGGCGCTTCCTGATGTTGGCGTGGTAGGGCTGCAGGATGAAGACGATGTAACTGGCTTCCAGGATGGAGATCCATTGTCTGATCGTGGTGCTGGAAACACCCACGTCGTTTGCCAGATTGTTGATGTTGAGGAGCTGGCCTACTCGTCCCGCGCAAAGTTTCATGAAACGTCGAAACAGGCTCAGGTTGCGAATTTGCGCAAAACTTCTGAGGTCACGTTCAACATATGTTTCTATATAGTCTGCGAGCGCAGTTGTCGGGTCCTGCTCATGGTCATAGATTCGCGGATTGAAGCCTCGAAACATCAACTCATCCAGGCCAAGGGCTTCTCCGAACAAGGCCGACTCCGCAATTGACAGCGGAAGAAGGCGAAGGAGCGCTGTTCGTCCTGCGAGGGTCTGGGATATGCTTTCCATCAGCTCAAACTGGGCGCTTCCCGTAAGAACAAACATCCCATTGCGGCCGTCGTCGTCCACTATGGTCTGAATCTGGGATAGCAGGCGTGGGATGCGCTGAATCTCGTCGATGATCGCACCGTCTTCGATGTTTGCGAAAAAACCGAGAGGGTCAGTTTCGGCAAGCTCGCGGGTTTCCAGATCCTCGAGGTTTACGTATGGCAGGTCTGCAAAAACGTTTCTGGCCAAAGTGGTCTTTCCCGACTGTCGCGGACCTGTGATAGTCAGGACGGGATTCCGCTCGAAAAGTGCGATTGCATGTTGCGATAGTTCTCTTTCTATCAAGTTAACACCCTGCATTTCATCATGTTTACAATAGTATAGCAGGTTAAGTGCAAATCGCAAGTTAACCTTTGCATTTGCACCTTGCCGAATTGTTCAGCTTGGAAAAGCAGTTGAGCCTGGAGGGCCCCTTGATTTTTTCGTTGCGCGCGGAGTGTATGGATGCAAGTTGGTGGGTGCCATGACCAAGGCCATAAAAATGGAGACAGTATGAAATTTGTAATTATCGGTGGTGATGCAGCGGGCATGAGCGCTGCAAGCAGGGCAAAAAGAAAAAATCCTGATATCGATGTTCTCGTATTGGAACAGACCCATGATGTTTCCTACAGCGCATGTGGCATGCCCTATAATATTTCTGACTCGCAAAGGGATATTGATGAGCTGGTTGTAAGAAGGGCCGAAGTGTTTATTGAAAAAAATAAGATAAATCTTCTGACCGGACATAGAGTTACAGCCATAGACCGTGCAGCAAAAAAAGTGACAGGAATCACCGTCAAGGGAGAATCCTTCGATTTTGACTACGATAAGTTATTTATCGCCACCGGTGCGTCGCCTGTTTTTCCCGACCTGCCCGGATTTGATTTACCCCAGATAATGGGCTTGAAGAGCCTTGAAGATGGAAGACGCATAAAGTCATATATCAAAGAAAAAAATGTAAAAAAGGCTGTGATCATCGGCATGGGATACATAGCTCTTGAAATGTGTGAGGCCTTTGAAAAAAGAGGTGTAAAAACCAGCATGGTCAAGCCAAGGCCGGTCTTTTTACCCTGGCTCAACAAGGATCTTGCCGATGTCATTTATGAGGAACTGATCGACAAGGGCATTGATATTCATGCCGGATATGACGTCAAAAATATTGAACCCTCGGGTAACGGTGTTCGGGTTGGTTGTGAAGGCCTGACCCTGGAAGCGGATATGGTCCTCGTGGCATCCGGTGTAAAACCGTGCAGTGAAATGGCGAGAGATGCCGGTCTTGACCTGGGAATTTTAGATTCAATAGCCGTGGACCGGTATTTGAGAACATCAGACGAGGATATCTACGCAGCTGGGGACTGTGCCGACGCCTATCATGTAGTGACGGATCAAAAATGCTGGATTCCTCTGGCATTGATAGCCAACAGGGCAGGGTGGGCGGTTGCCGACAATGTCTGTGGAACTCAAACCCGTCTTCAAGGCGTTGCTGGAACATCTGTTTTCAAGGTTTTCTCCCTTGAAGTTGCAAGATCCGGCCTGAATTTTAAAGAAGCGGCAGACGCTGGATTTGATCCTGTGGAAAACAATGTAAAAACAAGATCCCGGGCACATGGACATCCCGGTTCAACACCGATTCATATCAATATGGTGGCGGATAAAAAGACCGGTCGCCTGCTGGGGGCCCAGATGGTGGGAAAAGAAGGAGTGGCCCATCGAATCAATGCCGTGGCCGTTGCATTGCACAATAAGATGACTGTTGAGGATTTTTCCCAGGCAGATCTGGCATATGCGCCACCATTTGGACCGGTCTGGGATCCGTTGTTGACCGCTGCAAATCAACTGGTAAAAAAAATATAGGTTTTTTGTTTTCAATAAAATGAACCCCTCATCGACAAGACTTTCAGGGCGCTACGAACGCATTGCCGTGCAGCTGTCGGAGCTCTTTGAGGAGAACCCGGACGCACAGTCTCGAATGGCCACGGCGGTGGCCCTTTTACACCACAAGATGTCCCATTTTTTTTGGACGGGGTTTTACCGACTTGTGGGGGAAGACTTGATTGTCGGGCCGTACCAGGGCCCCCTGGCCTGCTCTATCTTGTTACCCCGGGGCGCCGGCGTATGTTGGGCGGGTATCACGCGAGGAGAATCCATTCTCGTTCCGGATGTGCGCCAATTCGAAGGCCACATCGCCTGCGATTCGCGGTCCCGAAGCGAGGTGGTCGTGCCCTACCGGGATAGATCGGGAAAGGTGGCGGGGGTTCTCGACGTGGATAGCGCAACGGTCAATGCCCTGGGAAGTGAAGACGTGGTCGGCCTGGAGCGCATTGTGGCCCTGGTAAACGAAATTCCACACTCACCCGGCCAGGGACGCTAGCATTATTGGGCGGGACTATTTGGCTTGACTGAGATGAAAATCCGACTGTCTCCAGCCTCATCATACGATATAATATCTTTTGGAGGGACTCGCCGAAAGCCGATGATGTCAATTGCGGAACATATTTATGCCCATGCGCACGCGTGATTCAATTCTGCTCATCGGAAGAAAATGGGAGTTTGAAACATTATGAAATGTAATTCCGGGCTGCTTGCATTAACAATTCTTTTTTCGACATCGATCTTCTTGACCTCTTGCAACACAAAGACCTCTTCCGACGCCGACGCTGGAGTGGATTCGTCGGTTGATGCCGGTACAGGTGAATCGGTCTGCTGGTGGGAACCGGTCGATATTGACACCAATGTTCAATTCCACAGAATATGGGGTCCGTCGGCGGAAAACATCTACATTGGTGGTCGGGATTCCGAAAAAAATAAAGGAATAGTGCTTGAATACAACGCCAATGAATGGTCGGAAAAATGGTCCATCGACAACCATTTCCCCTGGACGGTATGGGGTACTGCGGAAAACGATCTCTACTTTTCGATGTATGTTTTCGAAGGTAACACAAGCAACATAACAGGCTTCGCCATAAGTCACTGGGACGGCTCTACATGGGCAAATACCAGCATTCCTGATGCAGTATATCAATTGTTCGGGTTCGCGACCGACGACGTATACGCCATGTGGGGAAGCGTATATCACTATGATGGAACCGAATGGTCTCTCATTTATAATAAAGGCCTATCCCCCGGTGAACCAGAAGGCGCTTTATATTCCATGTGGGGAGACAGTCCCGACAACATGTTCTTCGCCGGTTCCGGTGCCGGCTATTATGACGGCGTCATAATGCACTATGATGGTGTGAGTTTTACCGAGGTATCTTGCGGGTATGTCATCGGCGACATCCACGGAATCTCTTCGGATCAGGTATACGCTGTTGGAAACTATTATATTGAAGAGGATTTGGGCGCCCCCGAGTTGGATCATGCAACCATGCTCAAATACGATGGCGACTCATGGTTTTCCATAAAATACTTCTACGGATACTACGAGGAGCTTCGCTCAGTCTGGGCAAGTCCTGCCGGTGAAGTTTTCGTAGCCGGAACTTTCATCTATCGCTATGACGACAAGCCTGACGGAGATGGTTGGACGAAGTGGGAAAACCCCGAAGCTGGCGACGGCGAGTACAACGTTATGGATATCTGGGGTGCCGATTTGGACCATCTGTTCGCCGTTTTGTATCCCGAAGGGATTGTCAAGTACGAGTGCACCGACTGAGCCGTATGACAATTCGATTCAGTGCGAACGCAATTACGATTCATCTCGTACGCAACGCACATACATGCTGGCGCTTGTCACTGCGAAGTTCACAGTTCCGTAGAAGAAATAGAGGAACCATGCGTGAGTCCCGCTGACCATGTGGGACGACGACCAGTAAACGTCGCAAGTTTCGCTCAATGCCGGATCCCAGTAGCAACCTCCAAAACCAGGACCTTTCATATATTGGCAGAAGTAACATTCAGGTCCGTCGCTGCAGTTCAGAGTAAGACAACTCGGATCGTCGACTCCACAGTTGTTGGTGCTGAGATCGTCCGTTGCAGTACCGTCCACGCAACCGCGAATAAGTGAAATCAACTCGTCTATTTCCGGCATGCGCCAGTCGGTATGGCCGCCCCAGGTTCCATCGCCGCAATGGTTAACGACGCCACCGTCGGGGTTATTGTATATACTGTCAGCCGTTCCTGTGGCCTCGTACCAATTCATATCCGACGTGCTCGGAGGATCTTGCCAGCAGAGATCGGTGGCCGGATCGAGATATCCTCCATCACAGGAAGTCATGGAAGAAGGCTCTTCGGCCGGCCCGGTTCGCACGCAACGCACACGTCCACTGTAGTTCTTGTCGGCGTAGCCCACGTTGCCATTGGCAAAATTTACATACCAGGCGTAGTTCTGGTAGTTCGTGAAGAGAGACGAAGACCAGTACCACGAGCAAGCTCCGCTCAATACAGGATCACAGTAGCAGCCACCGGAACCGGGGCCGTCCCCGGAAAAGCAGATGCTACAGTCAATTATATCGTCGCAGTTTGAACCCAGACATCCAGGGTCATAAACTCCGCAGTTGCTCGTGCTGAGATCGCCGGTCGCTGAGCCGCTTGCGCAGCCGCGCATCAGGGAGATCAACTCGCCGATGTCCGGCATGCGCCAGTCGGTATGGCCACCCCAGGTTCCATCGCCGCAAAAATCGGTGGCGCCCCCGGGGTTATGGGTGGAATCGGCAGTTCCCGTGGCTTCGTACCAGTTCATCTCAGACGTGCTCGACGGATCCAGCCAGCAAAGATTGGTAGCCGGATCGAGATGCCCTCCACTGCAGGTCGTCATGGAAGAAGGCTCGGTGCCGGAGTCGGAACCGGCGTCCGAACTCTCGCCGCCTGAATTATTATCACCGCAGCCCGGCACCACAATCACTGAAACCAGCCCTGACAGGATCGCTGTAACCAGTTTCCCCTTCACGACTCATCTCGTACGCAACGCACGGTTACGGTTTTTTCCTTGATGTCGCAAATAACGAAACCAAAATTGAAATAGACGAGCCACGCGAAGCCAGCGCCCGGGACGATGGACGACGACCAGTACCATGAGCAAACTCCGCTCAGCGCCGGATCCCAGTAGCAACCTTCGGCACCCGGACCGTTCAAATACTTGCAGTTGTCGCAGTCCTTTTCGTCGTCGCAACTCGCCTCCAGACAAAACGGATCGTAAACTCCACAGTTGTTCGTGCTCATATCGCCCGTGGCCGCGCCGTCAACACATCCGCGGATCAACGAGATCAACTCATCCACTTCCGGCATGCGCCAGTCGGTATGGCCACCCCAGTCAAGATCGCCGCAATAGTCAATATCGTCGGGGTTGTAGTTAGGATGAGCCGTACCGGTAGCTTCGTACCAGTTCATGCCCTTTGTGCTTGGTGGATCCTGCCAGCACAGTTCTGTGTCGGGATCCAGGTACCCCCCGCCGCAGGAAGTCATGAAAAAAGTCGTACCCCCATCCGCCTCCCCGGAATCATCATCGCCGCAGCCCATCGTACCGAGCGCGAAAACCGACCCCAGCAGGATCGCTACAAACGGTTTTCTTTTCATCGATATAGCCCCCTGCCCAAATATTGAACGCCGATGATACTTCACTCCGTAACGGTGGGCAAACAGGACATTGCTAACCACTCACGGCTTTCAGGATGCTCCCCATAGTTTGTTCGTCAACGGCAAGCCGAGTGCGGATTCGCTCCACCTCCGACGGGTCGAAGGGCTCGCCGCGCACCAGGTGGGCTCGTTGTCGACGTCGTTCACTGCCGGGCTTGTCGTCGGTTGGATCCGAAGATGGCAAAAACACCACCAGGTCCGGATTCAGATCCGGATCGTCCAGGATGGATCCGCTTTCGATGATGAGAAGCTCGGCATCAGGGAACGAGGATTCGATGACGGAGTAGGGTGTTTCAAGGGCGAAGAAGTTGCTGTTCTTTTCCGGTCGGGCGTGATGAAGACCGATCTTGATCACGGTCGAGCGCGGCAACAGCCGGCCGAGCTCCTGTGCCAGGAAGGTCTTTCCCACGTTACGGCCGCCGCCGACGATGACAATGGTTCTAGGCATCGCCCTTGGGTGGCGAGAGGGCCAATAGATCGAGCTGCCGAGGATCGACCTGCGCAGGGCCTGTTCTCCTGGTCCGCCGGGGTTTTGTTTTCTTGGCCTTTGATTTGACAACGGTCAACGAGAGGCTCTCTGCCTTGACAGCCTTCGGGTAGAGTTCATCGACCTCGCCGGGCTGAATCTTTCGCGGCGTCTCCACCTTTGCCGTCCCCTCCTTGGCCGCGTCGATCACGGTTTTCTTGAGGAGGGCTGCAAGATCAGAATAGCTCCGGCGTGCGCCGGCCACTTGCGCGAGTAGATCTTCCAACTCGCGGTCGATGCCGTCGAACCGAACGATCTGCAGGTGCGGGCAGTCCTCGGAAGGCCCCGAGGGGTTCACCACACCGCAGGCCGGGCAGATCCTGATAACCGCAGTTTCGAGATCTGCTGTCTTTTCCTTTTTGATCGCCACGAGCACATAGTACCAGTTTCGAAACTGACTCCAACTTTCTTGGCATAGTACCTTTGATCCCTGATGGATTTTCAGTAGATTTCAGAAGGAGGAGCCAGAAATGAAATTTTCCAAATTATTGTTCATTGGTTTCAGTGCGCTGATCGTTGGAGTGGTAGCTGCTTGCGGCGGTCAGCAAAAATCGGAAATGGTAGATGAAGCCGAGATAGAGCAAGCAGATGAAACCGAGATAAAGCAAGTTGATGAAGGTGAGAAGCCCGCAAACGGGAGTTTGGTTTGTGATCGGTTTTCTTACAGTACCTGTCCGGAGGGATGTACCAAAAAATGTACCCCCAGCAATTGTAGTGAAACAGGAAAACGGGCGGATGGAAGGCCGATTATTACCTGTACAGATGATTGCGAAGGTCCCGGAAGTTGCGTGGCGAAGTAGAATAACGGGGGTCTAATGTTCGAGTTCGTGCTTTGAGAACGTCAGCTTGTGAACACCTTCGTTTGCGACGACGTACAGGGTCCGACCCGCGTTCGTTACCACCGCGAGGTCCAGCACCCGTCCGCGCCTCACGGTGCGGCCCTTTTCGTCGACGTCGTCTTCATCGGCATGGCGTTCGCGTCCTGTAACGAGGACCGTGTTCCAGGTTCTCCCACCATCCCGGCAGATGCGGACAACTCCCAGATCGTCGTCCGCGCGATAAGCCGCGGCTGCGATCCAGCCTGGATCCTCCGGGTCGAGCGCCATCGCTGTGACCCGGGTTGTCGCCTCGGATTCGAACCAGGAGCCGCCGTTGTCCATGGAGCAAAACAGCGGAACGGACGGAGCATCCACGGCGATGAGAATCGTTCCTTCGCAGGCGGCGAGACGTGTGGGCCCGTGACTTACGGCGTGGGCGATGTCGACGGGCAGGGGTACCTGGTTCCATTTCACGAGGTCGTCGCTCCGGATCACGCGGTTCTTCCCCTCCAGGTTCTCGAGGACGAGCACGGATGTTGTTCCCTGAACAACGCATGTGGTGAGGCAACTGCCCCTTGTCAGCGGGGCAGACCAGGTTCGACCAAGATCGGTGCTCATGAAGATCTGACCGGCCTTCGCGCAGCCGATCAACCGATAACGATCACCCACTTGTTGTCCCATAACCGCGAAAGACGTGTCGACAGGCCCGGAGTCCGTCTCCGTTCCCGGGTGGTTCCATCCGTTGATGGGTCGCATTCGGCCGTCACTGCCTGTCATCACCAGCGCGCCGTGGCGGACGGTTCCGATAAAGACCGCGTTCCTCGTCGAGCACACGCTGTTGGCCCGAATCGTCGTCGATGATTCCGACCTGTGGAACATGCCGTCCGCTCCTTTCCTGAAGACCCCGTCTCCCACGACGAGCGATCCGTCCCGGGTCACGTCGATTGCCGCTGGAGATCCGAGCAGCGGACCCAGAAACTGGCTCTCGGTCACCATCCGCGCGCGATCGGGCATCGAGATCAGAAGTGAGTCATCATCCCCGGTTGGAAGCCCGATTCCCAGCTGATCCATGACTTCCTCGATGGATGAGTCCTCGTCTTCGTCCCATTCGTCAAGATCTTCCCAGGCGGATTGATCCGGTTCGATCTCGCCGTCTTCCACCGGGCCGTCTTGCCCGCCGTCATCGAGGACGGATGATGGTGACTCCTCCTCGAACCAGTTGTCGTCCATGGACAGGAGATCGTCCGATCCTTCCTGTGACCAGCCCTCGTCGTTCTCGTCGACGGGGATACCAATGTCTTTTTCGGGGTTGTCGCCTTCCTCACCCATCCATGAGCCCTCCGAAATCTCGATGAGATCCTCGGCAACCTCCATGTCCAGATCGGACCCTTCGGACTCCTGCGGTTCGCGATCAGGTTCATCGAGGGTTTCGTCCACGTACTGGACATAGATCGCCGGATCCTTCTCGTGGATCTCGTCATCCAAGATGGATGGTTTCTTTTTGTCCGTCACCTGGGACTCCCTTCCCGGAGCCCGAGTGCGTCACGAACCTTTTTCATGTCTTCCCATACGGGGCGCTTTGCCGATTCGTTTCGCAGGAGATAGGCGGGATGGAATGTGGGCATGACTTTCATCCCGTTCACATCGTGGAAGTGCCCCCGCAGCTTGCCGATGGGACGGTTTGTGTCCAGGACGTACTGGGCGGACGGCCTCCCGAGGCAAACGACCACTTCAGGGGAGATGATCTCGAGCTGGCGCCTCATGAACGGGCCGCACATGCTCGTCTCTTCCGGCTGCGGATCCCGGTTGTTGGGAGGTCTGCACTTGACCACGTTGCATATGTAGACATCGTCCCGCTCGAGGCCGATGGCTTTGATTATCTTGTTGAGCAACTCGCCGGCCCTGCCCACGAACGGGATCCCGGATTTGTCTTCATCGTGTCCGGGGCCCTCGCCCACGAAGACCAGGCGCGCGTGTGGGTTGCCGCCACCGAAGACGATCTTCGTGCGGCCCTTGTGAAGTCCGCAACGCTCGCAGTCGCCAAGCTCCTGCCGCAGGGCCGCCAGGGCCGCTTTCTTGTCGACGGCCTGTTCTGCCGGGATGTCGGATGTCGCCGCAGGGCCCTTTCCCGGTTCGTATCCCAACACCCCGTTCTCCACCTCCCAGCGAATTCTCTGGGCCAAGTCTTGTGCAATGTCCAATGGGTCATCCATATTTCAACTATACGGAATAGATTGTTTTACTTCACCCCAATTTAACCAAAGTCGCCCTTCGGCGATCAGTGATATAATGCTCTCACGTTCACAACGAAAGGCGGGGGAAATGCGATATTTGCTGTTGATGATCCTGGCGACCGTGCTGGTTTGCGGTGGGTGTGGTGACGACGACGATGACGATTCCGATGGTGGCACCGACACGGACACAGACACCGATACGGATACCGACACGGACACCGACACCGATACGGACACCGACACCGATACGGACACCGACACCGATACGGACACCGACACCGATACGGACACCGACACCGATACGGACACTGACACCGACACGAATACAGACACGGATTGCAGTCTGGGAGAGTACTCCAGCGTTTTCAATATCTATGTCTTCTCACAATCGGAGCTTGCATCCCTCACGGGATACACCTCGATCGTCGGCAACCTGCATATATCCGACTGCCCTGATTGTGGCGACTTGAGCGAGCTTAGTTGCCTCACTTCCATTGATGGGTTCCTGTCGATTTATGAGGGGTGCACCAGCGTTGCCGGGCTATGCAACCTGGAGACCGTGGATGACTATCTTTCGATTGGCGGCAATAATTCCCTGATCAATCTGGATGGCTTGGGTTCATTGGTTTCGGTAGGAGGGAGTTTGCGCATCTACGATAATGAAATTATCGCCGATTTGAGTGGGATGACGGCCCTTGTTTCGGTTGGCTCGGAACTGGAGATCGTGGATCAGTACTACCTGCCCGACTGCGAGGCGTGCGATATTCTGGACCAACTCACCAGCGGACCCACTTCGATAGATGTCCACGAAAACCTCGACGACTCATGCACGCCGGTTCCGGCGAATTGTCCGTAGAGTCTATCCGAGCGCATCGACTCCCTGGAACAATGAGAGTAACCTGATGTGATGTCGTTGCGCTTGCTGATACCCGGGCTCGGCGCGGCCGCGGCCCTTTTTTTGGTTCCTTTATCCGCGCTGGCCTGGGGGCCGGTTGCTCACCTGGATTTTGCCGGCCAATTGCTCGCAGGAGTGATCCCGCTTGCTCCGGTGTTGATGGACCTCATAACGAAGCACGCCGCCGATTTCATATACGGCAACCTGGCTGCGGATGTGATCCTGGGCAAGAACCGGGCGCGGGATCACGACCAATGCCACAGCTGGGAGGTGGCGAGAAAACTCCTGGTTCACGCGAGATTGCAAGGCCCGGCCGCGGAGGCGTTCATGCTTGGATATATGGCCCACCTGGGCGCGGACGTCGTGGCCCACAACCACATCGTGCCCCAGATGATGGTGATTCACTATCGTAAAAAAGGGGCGGGTCATCTCTACTGGGAGGCCCGCGCGGATCAGCGGCTGCTCGATCTCGATCCGGGTCTGGTGGAAATCTGGAAGGAGGTCATGGGTCGCCGCTTTTATGATCATGATTCCTTCCTCGCGGAAGAACTCGTCCCGACGTTGTTTTCCAACAAGATCTCGGCAAGGCTCTACAAGCAAGGTCTTCGAATGCAGAGGAAGGCCGTATGGCGCAGGTTTTTCAGGAGGATCGACGTCCGGTCCAGGCTGATGTTCGATCAGGATGACCTGCTGCGATGGAGAAGGCTGGCGGTGGTGGCGGCCCACAAGGCCATCGACAATCCCATGAACGCCCAGCTGGATCACCTGGATCCTACGGGAAAAGCAGCGCTCAAACGCGCCGCATACTGGCGAAAGGCGTTGAGACGAAAACTTGGAAACTTGCGCCGCAACCCGTCGGGCAAACTACTGCTTGCGGCGGCCTACGATCGCGCTCTACTGGAGACCAAAATGGTGAACATCAAGATGTTCGATGATGAAGTTTGAACTTCGGCGGGGCTCAGGCGTTGTAGGTGAAGTGAAGATCGAAGCCGCAGATTGTGAAGACATCGCCCTCGTCAATCCGCTTGGAGTCGATGGGCTTGCCGTTGAAGTCAACGCCGTTTGTGCTTCCGAGATCCTTCATGTAGTAGGCCCCATTGTGAAAGATGACCGCCGCGTGTTTGCGTGAAATGTTGGCGTCCTTGATGGGCAGATCCGCAGATTTGGTCCCGCGACCTATGATAAATTGATCCTGCCTGATGGGCACCTTGCGACCCTGGAAGATAATTGTGAGCGTGGGTCTCACGGGCTCGCCGCCTGCTGCGGGAGCCGGTTTTTTGGGCGGTGGCGGCGGAGCGGAAGGCCGCAAGGGAATTGACGGCTTGCTTCCCTGGGGACGCGGCAATGTCGTCCCGCCCGATGAGCCCTGTCTTCCTCCCGAGGGCCGTGGCAGCTTGGCGGACGGCTTGGCCTTGATGGTGGGCGCGGGATCCTTCCTGGGCACCTTCGGCTTGTCCCCAGTTCCCGTGCCTTCGAGGAAGCCCTGCTCTTTCGAGTACATGCGCATGGCCTCGTTGATCAGGTAGTCCACGGAGCATTCCATGTCCTCCGAGTGCTCGACGAAGGCCTCCCACAGGCCGTTTCTTGCATGAAAACTTTGCAGCGTCTTTTTTTTGGTCGATCGCGTACTCATCGCTTCTCAACCTTTCTTCTTGATCTCGTTTATGGCAGCCTTGGCCGCTTCACCAAGTGTCTTGTGATCGAATCCGTCGGGAAGCCTGGTCTTGTTGTTGAGCAACCCCTCCAGTATCGGCACGTCCTTGTCCAATGAGCCTACCACTCCCAGCGCATAGACGGCTACACCCTTTGCAAAGGTGTTGCCTCCTTTCAAGACCTCCCGAATCTGGTCGACGAATTTGGGGAACCTGGAGGTCCATATGATGACCTCCGAAATTTCTTCACTGTCCCTTGCAAGCTTCTTGGTGTTCAGGGCCCTGGCCAGCTGGTTTTTTCCGTCCATACGAAGGAGGCACCTCAGCCCCACGAGGCGCCAGAAGAAAACATCGTTTGTGAGAAGCTTGGCCATACGATCCGAGTCTTTGGGACCGCCGGCCTGGGCAATTGTGAGGTATGTCTCTTCTCGCTGGAACTTGTCGAATTCGGTGTTCTCCGCCATCACGAAGAGTATGTCCACCTGCTTTGGGGTAGCCTTTATGCTGCCGTTGGTCAGGGACTGGGAGTAGGCTCGCAGGGCAAAACGTTGCAGCTCCTCGGTGAGATCCTTGTCGGTCGCCAGATCGAGCAGCGTGTTCGCGATGGCGTGCCCTCCGATGATGGCCGCCGCCACCAGATGTTTCTCTCCAATCTGTAGAATATTCGACTTCAATTGCACGGAGAGAAACTCGGAGGCCTTCTTGTTGGAACTCTCATTGTTCACGTCCACGATCAGCTTGGCGATGGGCTCGATGGCTATCTGATCGGTGGTCAGGAGCGTGGCCAGGGCATCGGTGGCCGGTTCGCCGATCTTCTTGACCACCGCTCGGACGTTGTATCCGGCCATCGCGCGGATGTTGTAGTTCCCCTCGACGCACCAGGCCACCAGCGGTTCGATCACCGCGCTTTTGCTTCCGGGTTGGGTGTAGTCGAGCATCAGATAGAGCCCGTCCTTGGCGTCCACCTGCAGCTTGGCGAGCGATTTTTCCTGCGGCCCGCCGCCCTCGCCTCTGGAAAGTTCCCCCAGGACCGGCGCAAGCGCCAGGATCACTTTTTCGGAATCGGATTTCTCCATCTTCGGGAACGATTCCTTGAACTTCTCCCATTCGTTTATCTCGACGAGAGCCACGGCCGCCTTGACCCTCAAGTTGATGTCGATGTCCGGATCGATGAGGGTGCCGGCGAGTTTTTTGGGGCCGTTTTGGGTTCCTTTCCATGTCTCTATTTTTTCTTCAGTGACCTGGCACCCGGTGGACACGCACATGGTGAGGAAGAGCAGCAGTAGGAATTTGAAAACGTTTGTCATCGCGACCACTCCATTTCTCGGCAACCTTCGAAGCACTCCGAACTCACAGTGTTTTTAACAAAAACAAAGCGACGTCGAAAATCGTAATCGAACTATATATCTTAACTAAAGTTGAAAACCAATCAATCGAAAGTGATCATCGGTTTGTGCAAGGAGTACCACGGCCGCGTCCAGCCGTGATATATATGGGGTAATGGGCGAGCGTTTCGGCAACTATGAGCTTCTAGAAAAGGTCGCGGTCGGCGGGATGGCCGAGATCTTCAAGGCCCGCGCTGTCCACGGGCAGGGTGTGGAGAAGCAGGTGTGCATCAAGCGCATCCATCCGGCCCTGTCCGCCGATCGTCTTTTTGTGGCGATGTTCATCGACGAGGCCAGGCTGGGTGTGACCATGGCTCACGGAAACATCGTGCCCACATTCGATTTCGGCTACGTGGACGGCCACTATTTTCTGGCCATGGAGTACGTGGAGGGACACGATCTCGCCTCCCTGGCGGGTCGGGCGAAGGTTGTCGGGATCGAATGGCCCCCCCAGCTCGCGCTCTACGTGGTGATGTCTGTCCTCGAGGGATTGGGATACGCTCATAACAAGCGGGACGAACAGGGGAGACCGCTGAAGCTCGTCCACCGGGATGTGAGCCCTTCCAACGTGCTCGTCTCCAACGATGGCCAGGTCAAGCTGCTCGATTTCGGCATCGCGCGTTCCCAGGCCAGAGAGTTCGAGACAAGGACGGGAGTGATCAAGGGAAAACCCGGGTACATGAGCCCGGAGCAGGCCGCCGGAAGTAATGTGGACGCACGCGCCGACGTGTGGTCCTGCGGGGCGGTGCTCCACGAATTGATCACCGGAACGCGGTTGAAGGATGGGCGCAAGAAGGCGGAAGACGAGTTGGTCGAGATGGTGATCGACCGCGCCCTGACCGCGAACAGGGACAAGCGTTACAGTGATGCGAGTGTCTTTCAGCGGGCTCTGGCCGATGTGCTGGAGCAGAGGAACTGGCGCCCTTACGCCCAAAACCTGGCCGAGTTCCTCGGGTCTGTCGAGATGGCCCAGGCGCCCGGCGAGGACTGGGACATGAAATCGAAGGGGGTGGAAAAACACCTGGCCGACGCGCTGGAGTCTGTGAAAGGCGGTCTTTCGACGGGGAGCAGAGCGACAGTCCGCGTCACCGAAACCGAGTCTTTGTCCGTCGAGCCGCCCACGGCCCTGGCCACTACTACCGAGGATGTGGGTTCCAGATCCAGGCCGTTCAGAAAGCTCCCGGGTCGGTTTTTCATTGCGGCTTCCCTGGCCCTGATCGTCGCTGCGATCGTGGGGTTTGCCGTTGTACCCGGCATGCTCGGCTCCGCAGGGGATGAGACGGATTCTTCGGTATCTTCAAGGAACGACCTGCCCGAGCCGGTCGATCCCCCGGGGAAACCGGACGAGGCTGCCAGCGAATTGGCGGTCAAACCCCCGGCCGCCAGGCCTCAGGACGCCGGCCTCACGGCCAGAACGGTTCCCAAGGCCGCTACCATGTCTCCCAATGACGAGATCAAAGCCAGGCCCAAGGCCAGGCCGGTGAAACGCGCGTTCCTCAGCGTGGCCGCCGAGCCCTGGGCAGACGTGATCCTCGACGGGAAGAATATCGGCAATACCCCAATCCAGAAGCGGCCCATCGCACCGGGGCGCCACAAGGTCGTTTTTTCGTGGTCTTACGGGAAGTTCTTGCGGACCGTCCGTTTCTCGGCCAAACCCGGGGAATCGAAGCTGATCAGCGAGCGGCGGGATCCGGATAAACCATAGGTCGGCAAGAAAATTTGCACCTTTTTCGCGAGCAACGGACACACTGTACTGTGCCATGTAATTCGGGCGGGGGAAAAAGGGAAAAAAATGACATATATGCGATTTTTTTTGATTTTCCTGTTTGTGTTGTCAGGCACGAGCTTCGGCTCCTGCGACGATGATGTTCGCGATCGGGATCTGGAATCCGACGCTGATGCAGATTCCGATTCGGACGGCGATTCGGACTCGGACACGGACACCGGGCCCAGCGGCCCCATCGAGCAGGACTGCTCCGATTGCCCCGCCGTGGGCATCACCATGGACAACATGCTGTGCGCGATAGATATCTGCAGCACCGATCTCGTGGTCTCGAACACTTACGCATCGCCGACAACCTCACCGGTGGACGGCACATACGAGGCGGTGGAACATTTTGGGGATGGGTCCAACGACCTGGCGCCCAAGTTGAATGGGTCCTACGCGTTGATGGCGACCGGACCGGCCACGGGAACCGAGCACAGCGAGGACATTGGCGGTAACCCCGGAACCGATCCGTACGCCAACGACCAGTACGCAGATGAACCCACTCACAACGAGATGGAGTGGACCCTGGATCTTATCGCGCCGGAGCAGGCTCACGGTTTCTCGTTTAAATACGTTTTCTTTTCCGAGGAATACGATGAATATATCTCCACCCAGTTCAACGACAAGCTTTATGTGTTCATAGAGGCGGCGTCCACCAACGGCGGCGAGAAGTCGATACTCAACTTCACCGATTGCCGGGATCCGGACGGCTATTACGATTTCATCTGCGCGGCCGGCCAGACGGGATGCAACGAGGGAGAGAAATACTGTTACATCGCCATCAATTCGGCGCTCTCCGATTGCTGCTGGTACAACGGTTGCCCGGATCCGCAGACCCCTACCGATATCACCGGCACCGGTTACGAGTGCGCCATGGATCAGATGTCGGACGGCTCTGCCACCGGGTCATCCACCGGCTGGCTTATGACCTCCTGGCCCATCAACCCCGGCGAGACGTTCACCCTGACCTTCCACATTCACGACACCGGAGACGGGGTCCTGGATTCAGAAGTTCTCCTGGACAGCTTCCAGTTCCTGTATGATTTCACCATCCCCGAGACATCACCCATAGAGTAAAGTTAAAGCCGGCCGCCATCATCTTCCCCTTCCCCTCGCGCAGGGGAAGGCCGGGATGGGGTTTAAAAGTTACTGAACGTCGTTTTGGAAAATCAGCTATACTGAAACATAATGTCGTCTATGGTGAGCTACTTTCTTCTTGTAATTGCTCCTTATCATTAGCTCCGATTGTGATCTTGAGCATCGGCATGTTTGTGAAAGAGAGGAATTTAGATGAATAGCGTCTGGAAGCTTGCTTATTCAGTAGCAACGCTGGGTTTCGTCTTGCTGATAAGTTGCGCGACCGGTCCCGAGGCCTGGGATACTGATACCTGGGCGGGCATGGACTCCGATGGGGATTCGGACTCCGATGGGGACTCGGACTCCGATGGGGACTCCGATACGGACGGCGATACGGACACGGACACCGATTCCGATACTGATGGTGACACGGATACGGACTCAGATTCCGATACGGATACGGGTCCCGACCCCGGCGACCCCTGTGAATCGCTCGATCTGAACTTCAACACCTCCTGGGAGAGTTTCGAGGAGCAGGTCCTGACGTTGACCAATCAGTATCGCGCCTCCGGGGCCAATTGCGGCACTTACGGTTCATTCGGGCCTTGCGGTCCACTCACGATGCAGAGCCAACTTCGCAACGCCGCGCGTCGGCACAACTGGCACATGGGAGATCTCGGCTACTTCTCGCACGACAGTCCGGGGGGACCCTGCGGAAACGACTTCGTCGAGCGGATTCAGACAGCCGGATACACTAGCTATTCCACCGCCGGTGAAAATATCGCCGCCGGCCAGACGTCACCCTCGGAGGTGGTTTCGGGCTGGATGGCGTCGGATGGACACTGTAAAAATATCATGGCGCCGGCGTTCACCGAAATCGGCATCGGCTACGCCCTCGTGCCATCGAGTCCTTACGGTCACTACTGGACTCAGGACTTCGGCGGCTAGTCTTCAACTCCCCGGGTCAGTTGCGCTTCAACCCCAGCACATCGGCCATGGTGTAAAGCCCCGGACTCATCCCACGGAGAAAGACCGCCGCGCGCAGGGCCCCTGTTGCGAACAGGGCACGGGATCCGGCCCGGTGTGTGATCTCCAGGCGCTCGTGCTCACCGGCGAGCACCGCGGTATGCTCTCCGAACACACCGCCGCCCCTCATCGCATGAACTCCGATACGATTTGTCGGCCTGACGCCGGTTTCTCCGTGACGTCCGAAAACGAGGGCCTCGTCCGGATCCATGTCGGCGGCCGATCTGGCTGCTTCGGCAAGGGCCAGCGCGGTGCCCGACGGCGCGTCCACTTTGTTGCGGTGGTGGATCTCGACAATCTCGATATCGTATTCATTGCCCAGGGCTTTTACGGCCTGTTCGAGCAACGCGGTCATCACCGCGATACCAGGGCTCAAGTTCGGCGTGTGGAGGATGGGCACTTTTTTCGATGCTTCTTCGAGGGCGGAGATATCGTTCTCGTGAAGGCCGGTGGTTCCGCAGATGAGTGCCTTTCCTTCCGAGGCGGCGACGTTGGCGACTTCGATCGTTGCCTCGCGGAGGCTGAGATCGATGACCACGTCCGCTCCTCCGAGGCCCTCCGACAGATCCGATCCGATGAGTACGTCCATCTTGGGGATTCCCGATACAAGCCCGAGATCTTTTCCCAGCCCGGGGCAATCACCGTGCTCCAGCGCAGCTGTTATCGTGCAGCCTGGAAAGGAGGCGGCCGCGCGGGCGATCTCCAGGCCCATCCTCCCGAAGGCGCCCACCAGGGCCACGGCCACGGGAGCGGTCATTTGGATACTCCGGTAACTCGCAGACCCAGGTTTTCCAACTCCGCAGCGAGGCGATAGATGGTGGGGCGCACGGCCCAGGTGAGGGGCATGCGGATCTCCTTCTCCAGAAGGCCCAGCAGGTTCATGGCAGCCTTGACCGGCGTGGGGTTGGATTCCATGAAGAGGGCTTCGTGCAACCCGAGCAGACCCGCCTGCACGGCGGCGGCCGCTACTACATCGCCTTCTTTCCAGGCTCGCCACATGGCGGCCCACTTCTCGGGCACTACGTTGGCGCCGGTGCTTATTACCCCGTGACCACCCGCCACCAGGATGGACAAAGTGACCGGATCGTCTCCGCAAAGCACGTTGATGTTCCCGGCCACCGAGCCGATGATCTGCTGGGCCCGCTCCACCGAACCGGAGGCTTCCTTGATTGCGACTATGCGATCGTGAGTGGCCAGGCGCGCCACCGTGGCCGATTTGATGTCCGAGGATGTTCGTGAGGGCACGTTGTACAACACTATGGGCAAGCCGGATTGATCGGCGACGGCCGCGTAGTGGGAGTAGATTCCGTCCTGTGAGGGCTTGACGTAGGCCGGAGAAGAGACCAGCGCCGCGTCCACCCCGAGATCGGCGGCCGAGTGGATCGCCTCGATTACCGCCCAGGTGGCTACATAGCTCACTCCTACAATTATGGAGAGCCTTCCGTTCACCCTCTTGACGACCGAGTCGATGACAAGGCGGCGCTCATCCGGCGTGAGGGTGCCTCCCTCCCCGGTTGTGGCGCAGATCACCAGTCCCTGAACCCCGGCGTTCACCTGCCGGTCCACCAGGGGTCCGAGGGCCTGTAGATCCACGGTTCCGTTCTTCAACGGTGTTACCAATGCGGTATGGATTCCTTCGAACACGTGCGCTTCCTTTCGCCCGGGCGATTGGCTGCCGAGGGTCGTCTCTTTTCGCCCAATTGGGACTTCGTGTCCAGAGAGACTGGTACATTTTGTCACCAGGAACCGTTTTGTGTATAGTGATGCCGCCATGAAGGAATCTCCACAGACAGCGCTTACAGAGGTTGGAGACACCGCCATCAGCTACGGTGCGGACGGTCTCCCCATGGTGGAGGAAATTCGGGTTCAGTTGAAGGTGACGAAGGGGGTGGACTCCGGCCGAACGGTGGTGCTTCCGCGGGAGGGGGTTGTCGTGGGGGCCGGTGCGGATGCCGGTTTCAAGATCGAGGACGCCTCGGTTTCCCGCAAGCACGTGCAACTGGTACCGGTTCCCGGCGGGGTACACGTAGCGGATATGGGGAGCACCAACGGAACTGTCTTCGAGGGAGTGAGAATTTCGCAAAAGGTAGTTCCACTGGGCTCCATACTGACCCTGGGCAAGGCGAAGATCGAGCTGGTCAGGTTGGTGGACAGCCAGGTGCTGCCCCTGTCGCGTCGGAGGAAGTTCGGTGAACTGATAGGTTCGTCGCAAATCATGCGCCGGGCCTACGCGCTTCTCGAGAGAGCGGCGGAGGTGGACATCACCGTGCTCCTCGAGGGCGAGACGGGCACCGGCAAGGAGCTGGCCGCCAAGGCGTTACACAGGAACTCCGTTCGAGGTCCCAGGAACTTTCATATCGTGGACTGCGGAGCGGTGTCGCCGACACTCATCGAGGCGGAGCTGTTCGGCCATGTTCGGGGATCATTCACCGGAGCCGACCGGGATCGCGCAGGTGCGTTCGAGCTGGCCCATCAGGGGACCCTCTTCTTCGACGAGATCGGCGAGTTGCCGCTCCCATTGCAACCCAAACTCCTTCGGGCAATCGAAACCAGGGAAGTGCGCAGGATCGGCGGTTCGGTTCGAATTCCGGTCGACGTGCGATTCGTGGCGGCCACCAACAGAAACCTGTTCGAGGAGGTCAAGAAGGGTAGATTTCGAGAGGATCTCTACTACAGGCTCAACGTTTTCAAGATCGTCTTGCCGCCACTGCGTGAGCACAGGGACGACATACCGACGCTGGTGAAGCACTTTCTGGGGATCGTGGGCGGATCGCCCCTTTCCGACGATATACTCGAGCGCATGATGCAGATGGACTGGCCGGGCAATGTCCGGGAACTTCGGAACGCTGTAGATCGGGCGATGGTGCTCGCCCGTGGGGAGAAGCGGGATGACGTTGCGACATCGTCCAGAGAGTCAGACGATGAGACGACCGACCTCTCCACCGCGCCGGTGGACACAACCAGGCCGTTCAAGGAAGTCAAGGCCGAGATAGTGGCCCGTTTCGAGCTGTCCTACCTCGTACAGGTCCTCGAGCGAACCGGCGGAAATATCTCCGCCGCCGCGCGGGAATCCGGGATCGACCGCAAGCACATGGAACGCCTGATCCGCAAGCACGACATAGACATCAAATCTCGCTGAACCGTTTTGGTTATATCGGTGTGTACTTCACAGGTCGGGTAGCTGCGATTTGTCCGTCGCTAGAAAGCACCTTTTCGCCGAACAGAGATCTTGCGAGGTGAACCTCTTTTATTGTCCTGAGGTTTTTTCTCGGTACCGTCTTGGCCAACGCCTTGCTGTGGCGACGGTTCGGGGGCGCAATCACGTAAACTTTCTTCTCCGGGAATCGGCTGTGCAACAACCTCACAGCCGGGGAGAGATCCGAATCACGGCTAATCAACAACGCCCGGTCGTACTTGTCTTGATACGCATCGTCGATCATCCATAAAGCGATCTTGACATCGGATTGTTTTTCCTCGTGCTCGATCCAGGAGCTGTTACAGTTTCTGCATCGGTTTCTCTTCTCATAGAACTCCGACATCACTGGTGTTACTCCAGCAGTTTTCAAGGCCCTTACGTATTCTCGATGACGCTTGTACGCTTCGGATCTCCAGGTAGCGAAGGCAGAGAAGTAATATACGCCGTTCAACTCATGTATTGAAGAGTCGAGAAACATGGTGGCCAGTCTCCGAAGGTCGATCCATTTGAGGTGATTTTTCCCCACGGAGTCTATCGCGTGATACAGATTGAAGCCGTCGATATAGCAGGAAACCCGTTCCATGTTTTATCCAAAAAAAAGCCACGAGCATTGCCCGTGGCAGGCCGTGGGACATGCCCACAGGGATGAATTACTTAATAATGTAGGGCTTTCGTGGGAGTAGTGTCAAGTAGACAAGCTAGCCGGGTTACGGATTCAGGCTTCGCGGGTCAGGTTCTGAAGGGCGGAGATGGTCTGTTCGAGGGTGGAGATTTCATCCGGACCCTGCTGGAGGAACGCGTCGATTTGTTGCTTGCGAGCAAGGGCGGTATCGGTGTCTCTTGATGATCCTTTTTTGTACGCGCCCATCAGTATCAGATCCTCGTTTTCAGCCAGCGCTCCTTGCAGGCGTCGAAGCGTGTCGGCGGTCAACCGGTGCTCTTTTGAGACGATGGATCCCATCACCCGGGAGATGGATTTCACCACGTCTATGGCCGGCCAGCGTCCCGCGCCGGCGAGTTTTGCGGACAGGACGATGTGCCCGTCCAGCAGGGAGCGGGCCTCCTGGGCCACCGGATCGTCATCGGTGCCCTCGGTCAGCACCGCGTAGACGGCGGTGATGGATCCGACGCCGTCGCGTCCGGCGCGCTCGAGCATCAAAGGGAGGGAGGAAAAGGAGGAGACGGGAAATCCGGCCCGGGCGGGAGCCTCTCCCAGCGCGAGGGCTGTGTCACGGCGGGCGCGAACGACCCGCGTGAGAGAATCCACGAGAAGAAGAGCGTGCTTCCCCTTCGATCGAAACCATTCGGCCACGGCGGTGGCGGTCTCCAGCGCCTGTACGCGAACGAGCGGTGGAGCGTCCGCAGAGGCGAGCACCACCACCGATCGGCGCAGCCCCTCGTCGCCGAGGATCCCGTCGACGAATTCCCTGACCTCGCGACCGCGCTCTCCCACCAGGCAGATCACGCACGCGTCGGCTGCGGCGTCCTTCGCCAGGGTGGCCAGAAGTGTGGATTTGCCCTCCCCGGGTCCGGCGAAGAGTCCGATCCGCTGGCCCTTTCCGATAGCCAGGCATCCGTCGATGGCCCTCAGGCCGGTCACGAGTTGTTCGTCGATGGCGTCTCGCGACATGGGATCCGGCGCCGGGCGATGGAGGGGCCATGGTTGGGTTCCTGCGGGTTGGGGAAGCCCGTCCAGCGGAGCGCCGAAGGGATCGATAACTCGACCGATAAGGGCGTCGCCGCACGGGATCGTTCCTGCGGTTTCGATGATCTCCACCCGATCGCCGACACCGATTCCGATTGTGGAGGAAAGGGGCAGGAGCCTTGCCCGCTCTCCTTCGCAACGGGCCACTTCGGCGCGAATCACCGGTCCGCCCGGCGTGGACGACACCTCTACCCGATGACCGATTCGGGCGCCGGGAAGGAGCGCTTCGAGGCCGAGCTCGTCTACGGATATGATCTTTCCGGTTACACCCGCGAGGGAGCACGCCTGCGCACGCCTGGTCAGCTCATCGAAATCGACCATGGAAGAGTGGTTATCTCGAAATCCGGTTGCGGGCAATGACAATGATGCGTCGGGTGATGAGGGCGATGGCCACGGCAAGGAAAATGACAAGGAATCGCATGGTTCCGCTCCCCGGGGCCTGGCTGCAGTCGAAGACCTCCTCGAGAACCGGCAGGGAAGGATCCATCCGGGCTATCTGCGCCCACCTGGAGTTGCAGAAATCGTTTTCCGCGTTGCATCCCTGCTCGTAGACCATCCAATCGTCGAAGAAACGCTCCAGATCGATGGCCATGACGTTGTCGTCCGAGGATATGATCGCCAGGAAATCGGTGGTCGCTTCGAGCGCGCCGACCGCGATATCGACGGCCTCCTCTTTGCAGCGGTCCATGGCCCACGAGTGGCGAAGCCCGTCACGATCTTGCTTGTAGCTGTACGTCACTGCGTCCACATAGTTCATCACGTGGCGTATGCGATGGAGGTCGTCGCTCCGGATCGTGTGGGAAAAAGAGTCCTGAACCGCGTGTGCGGCGACACCCAGCCGGAATGCCGGGGCCCAGATCTTCACGTCGACCATTCCATAAAACTCGACGTAGATGGGTATCTTCACCACCTGTTCGGCCGGTGGGAAGTTTCTGGCTTCCCGCATGGCCTCCACATTGAACCGGATGAAATCCAGACCTCGTTCTATGGCGAGCTCGTTCCCGGCGGAGTAATCGTCGCCCACCTCCCGAAGGAAATGATCCTTTTGTCGATTGGGATCCCTGTGCACCTCTCGAAGGGATTGCACGTTGGTTATCGACTTGCCGCGATTGTCCGGATATCTGGCTCCGATCAAGAAACTCACGACCGTGAACTTCTGGGCGTCGTTTTCGTACTCAAGGTTCATTGTGCGGGTGATGTAGTCGCTGACCGCCTCCCAGACGTCGTCGTTGGGAACCTGGACGGAGCTTTCGGGCTTGAAAAGACCGCTTGCGAAAAGGTCCTTTGCCGCGCGGTAAGTCATCCGCTCGTGGCACGGGTCGGTGAATCCGGTGTTTATCGTATATGCCAGGGAGTCCGAGGCGACCGCCGAGAAAAGGGCGGCGACCAGGAATACCCCAGTAACGATCCGATGGCGGCTCACAGGGACACCTCCAGGGTCAGCACCGTCCTGTATTCTATTTTCCTGATTCCCGGATCCGAAAGGACCGGCGCCAGGAGCGTTACGGACAGCGGGCTCACCTCCAGCGTGACCTTGCGGTTAACGGGCCAGCGGAGGCCGATGGGCCGTATGTCCAGAAAGAGGCCGGTGGTGCCTGCCTCGTCGAGCACGGTATCGAACATCAGAGTGGATGTGCCGAACGCGATGCTCGATCGAACGCGTTCCCTGAAGGAGAGACGCTCCGCACCGGCGGCGAAGTTGAGGACGCCGTTGACGAGATCGAGATCCACCTCGCTGACCATCCAGAAATCCCGTTCGAACTGAACGAAGACGCCCCATTTTTCCTTCCGCCAGCCCAGCCGTCCGGCGTATCCGATGCCGCCGGCGATGTTGGAGTTTTCGGCGTCGTCGTTGAAGAAGGCGGCGAAATGATCGATCTGGATGTACAGGGTACGCCCCTGTGGAACCGTCACTTCATGGGCGGCCCCCTCCGTCGAATGACAGATGAGAGCCAGGAGCGCCGGCAATGCAGCAGCGATGATTAACTGACTACGCAACTTTCCAATCCTCATGTTTCAAAATCAATCAACAGCACGGTACGATAACTCATGTAGACAAGAGGGATACCCGTAAGCACCGGCACGACCATGGCGAAGGTGAACGGGTGAAGCTCGATGGAGACAACCTTTCCCGGCTTCCATCTGAACCCCGCAGGGCGAAAGTCGAAGAAAAAACCCGTTGAGCCCGGAGCGTCAAGTTGTGACCGGGTCAACAAGATGGAGGGACCCGCCGCGAGGCTGATCCGCATGTTGTCGTTGAAGTAGCTGTACGCTGCGCCGAGTCCCAGATCCAGCACCTGCAATGACAGGCTGTCCTCGTCCGCGCTTTCGATATCTCGCCACAGGCCGTGTTCGACAACCACGTACAGGTCCCAGGGGTTTTTTCTCCAGCCGATTCGTCCGGCGTACGCAAAAGATCCGATCTTGGCGTTCCCCGAGATGAACTGGCCGAGAAAGGAGAGGTTGGCCTCCAGCTGGCCGAAAAAATGGTTGTCCGGTGTCCCGGTCCGGCCCACAGCAGCGGTTTCAACGGGGGTGTCGTCCGCCCCGAGATCGAACGCGGGAAGCGTGAACAATAAAAGCGCTGTTGCGAAAGCGAGGTATCTGCGCAGGCGCATTCAGGCGTCGCCGATGATGGGAACGATGTTGATGGGATCTATGCCGAGGCTCTTGATTGCGCTGCGCCACTTGTCTTCGATGGGAACGTCGAAGATCAGCTCGTGACTACACGGCACGTTGATCCAGGATCCGGTTTTGATCTCGTCAACGAGCTGGCCCGGCCCCCAGCCGGCATACCCCAGGCAGAACAGATAGCGTTCCGGTCCGCGCCCCTCCGAGATATCTTTGAGGATCTCACGGGATGCGGTGACCGCGACATTGTCTTCGAATACCCGGGTCTCGGGTCCACACCATTCGGAGGAGTGGAGGATCCAGCCGAGTTGCGGCGCCACCGGCCCGCCCATGAGGATCGGGGGATGTTCGGCCACTTCGATTGGGTTTTCGAGGACCAGCTCCATCTCGGTCAGCACGGTGGCCAGATCGATATTCGACAGCTGGTTGATAATGAGCCCGATGGAACCTTCGTCGCTGTGCTCCATCATGAAGACCAACGTCTTCTCGAAGAACGGATCGCGCATGTGCGGCGCGGCTGCCAGAAAGCCGGGTGCGATTGTAGATTCCATTTGAAGACGGCCTCTATCATCTTCCCCTTCCCCTATATCAGGGGAAGGCCGGGATGGGGTTTGAAGGATCATGCATCGAAAGCACGCCCAAGTCGAGTGTGGGGTCAGCTTTTCGCGCTGCTGATCAGGTTCAAAAACAAAGGATGTCGATTGACAGCTTTATTCGACAACGATAAAGACATCATTAACATCAGAAAAACAGCAGACGAACAGCCATAAAACGGAGGGGAAAAATGGCATCCAAGTCAACACTGAGAAGACAGAAATCGGCCGGGAAAGTGGTCGCGTCCGGCCGCACGCACAAGGGCCTGATGTCCGGGGCCATGGGCGTGATTTTCGGCGAGGAGATCATCAAGCCGGTGGATACGGTTGTCGACATGACCGCCAATCACCTGGAGGCCAAGGCCGACGCGATGGTAAAGGCCGACGATGCGCACCTGGAGGAGCTTCGCGACGACACGACCGCTCGCGACGGGCGGGATGAGGATGTCGATGCTGCTCATGACGAGGTGGTAACCTCCCGGGCGCAGCTCACGACCATCATGGGCGACAAATACGTGGCTCGCCTGGGGTTCAAGGGAGATACGCCCGAAGATCCGCTGGAGCTGGCGCGCGTGGCCGGCGCCGTGGTCGCCAATTTGACCAAAATCCCGGCGCCCGAGCCGCTGCTTGAGGACTACACCTTCAACCCGGCAAAATGGGCCGCCAAAATCTCGAAGACCCTCGGCATGCTGGAAGGGGCCGTGGCCGAGGTGAACAAGGAGGTTCGCGAGGCAGAGGCAACCCTGAGCGTCAAGAACGAAGCCATTAAGGACTACGACCAGGCCTTCTCCGTTACCGCCAACCTGTTCAGCGCCCTGCTCAATGCGGCGGGCAAGAAGGATCTGGCAAAGAAAGTCAGGCCCTCCACCCGGCGCGCCGGTCAGACCGTCGAAGACGCCGCCGCACCCGATCCCACGATTTAGTCATCGTGCCACCCTGCATAGCTCCGAAGGAGCGACGCAGGGCAATCGTCCCCATCCCCTCGTAAAAAACCCGCAAAGCCGCGTGGTTGCTCGTTTGGCAGAGTGCCAATCGCCTTCCGGGCTGCCCTGAACGCCCCGGGCACAGTGCCGGATACCTGCCGGGTCGCCCGGAGCACGACTTTCCCGGTGCCCGACATCTCCCTACCCGCCGGTGACCTCTTTGGCATAATGCCAACCACCTTCCGGCCCGCCCGGGAAGCGACTTTCCCATTGCCAACCGTCTTCCGGCCCGCCGGGAACGCGATTTCCCCGGTGCCAACCGCCTTCCTGCCCGCCGACCACGCCCCTGGCTTTGAAAAACTCCCCCTCCGGACCCCCCGGAACACCATTTCCCCAACGCCAAGCCTCCTCCGGACCGGTGGTGACATCATTGGTGATCAAGAAATCGTCTTCCGGGGTAGGGGGGAGGGAGTGGCTAGGTTCGAGATGGAGGTAGATCTTCGGCAAGCTTCAGAAGCTCTTTCCGAACACCATCCAGTTCACCGGCCTTCATCATTTCTTTTATTCGATTTCCGTTCCCTTTCCACCTTTCGAGCCAACCCTCTTTCATCGTCTGCTTCAACTCACCTCGTGCTGGGGCATACTCCGGTTCTGAAGTCGGATAGACATGAAGGCATTGTTCCATCTTGACATATCAATCCCCCCCTTGATAAATATCGACTAAAGAAATAATTGTAGTATTTCTTTCTCACAACAGGGGAGGGCGCAATGTGTCAGCATCAGAGAATTTGGCCGGTAATATTAACTATTTCTGTTTGTTTATGTTGTCCAAAGCAATCGACTGCACAAGAAGAAGAACAGTACAGTTATGAACTCGAAGAATTTGTCAATGATCCTTATGACATTATTCCTTATAGCGAAGACAACTTGAAAGAAATAGTTGTATCCCAGGTGAAATCATTAGTTGATCGCGTAGAACTTTTTACTCTCGAAGAACAAAATGATTATTATTTCGATGTGGCATTACCAATAGATTGTGACCCCGAAATTGATGAATATTGCGTGGAAATGGGAGACGGTTGTGGTAGTTACGGTGGAGGCCCAACCTTTTACATTAACAAGCCAACTATTTGTGATCCCGGTTTGATCAATTGGATAAGAATTAAGGCAGGAACGAGCGCACACGCAGGTTCTCCTGCAAACATGTGGTTGTGTCTGGGAAAACACTACCGAACCTATACAGGTCCTGCACCGGACTATGCACGACCGGAAAGTAAAAGATATACTGGTTCACCACCATCCGGAATGGACGCTGCATGCATAAACCTGGGAGCAGCTCCTTCTGTCCCGAATGCTGAAGTGTACTATCACTTTTGTAACGGTCCTACTTGGGATAGCTTTTTTAGTTGGCTGGAACCAGATGATTGGGACGATATTAGGTTTTGGTTCGGCTCAACAAATGGATTACAAGTTGCCGAGATTGAAATTGTATTGGGCAATCAGCAGATTTATCTGGAAACAGGAATAAATACCTGGCTTGATTTGTATTATGGGCGTCAATTGTTTATGGATTGGCGTGTTGCTGAGTACAAACATGATTTATTGACAGCGGTTGTGGGTAAAGACTATTTAAACCCAATTCTTGAAGTAGCCGCTCAAGACCTGGGCCAAAGCGGATCAAGAAAATATCGAATAGGTGATGGTGCGTGGTGCTCCGATTTTGCGGTTTACGCAATTCAGCAGGGGGCGAGGCTCAGTATTGCCTGTTCTGGAATACCCCGACCGCTTGTTACCGGCGACATTGGCGTTCAAGATATGTTCACATGGTTAGACGGTTGCGGTCGTATGATTCCACATTGGGAACTTGATGCGAACCCCGGCTTGATGAAACCTGGTTACTATTTATCAATCAATAATAGAGGCCACAGTGTGATATTTGTTGATTGGGTAGGTGCTCCCGGCGGCATGATGTGGATTATTGATGGAAATGGCATGACAAATTCTGTTCGGCTGCGTCAAAAATACTGGGGTGCTGTGAACGCAGCTCAACCAGGTATGGCAAATTATGATTTTGCGGGCAACACTTATTAGAATCCGGTATAATAGAGGAATAGGGGGAGGAATTATGATTGAAACCAATAACTTAAAAAATGCCTTCTTTTTCTATCCTATGGTCCTTATCGTCTTGCCGTTTTTCAGTCTGCTTTCCGCGTGCGACGATAGTAAAAGAAACGAAGACCCGGATTCAAGCACTGACACCGATGCAGATTCCGATACGGATACCGATTCCGACACGGACGCGGACTCGGGAGTCGACTCCGGCACGCCGGACTACTGGACTTGGAATGAGGTCGTTATACCGAATACATCGGTCGGGATCTGTTACTCCTATGCCGAGCCCCGCGTCCTCGCGCTCAGCGACACGGACGTCGTTGTATGCGCGGGTTTTTGGGGTGAACCGGGGGGAGGGCTTGCCGAGTTCGACGGTACAACGCTGACAGTGTCTACTTTGCCGTCCGGGAACGTCAGTGACTTCGGGTGCGAAAACCTCTGGAGCGATGGCGATACGGTCTGGGCGTGGGGAGCGGGCGGGTGGGGGACCGTAAATTACGTCGACTACTACCTGTTGCGCAGGGAGGACGGCACCTGGATAGAAGAAACGGTGGAGGGTTTGGAGGACTGCTTCTCTGGGATTGGGAGCTGCGCGATCCAGGCGATGTACATGGACGCGTCGGGGATCCCTCACGCCGTGGGATGGCTGGACGCAAGCTGGTGGGCTTTCACTCCGGGAACACGCGTCGTCTGGTCGCGCGATCCGGGAACAGGCGACTGGCTGCTCGATGACTCTGCGGTATTTCCGTCGTTTGATTTACTTACGGGCACGTCTACAGGTGTAGGTTCTTTGGGCATTCTTTTGTCGACCCTCAGTGGTGACGTCACGTACTGGGGCGGCGGTGGTCCGGTTGAGGCGCATGTTTTCGAAATTGAATCCTCCGGGATCGATGTGGACGCCTCCGTGGTCGACGTGGATGCTTCGATAGTTGACATGGAATATCCACCATCAAAGTCTCTCAAGTGGCTGGGATGGAGTGGAGACGGGGACATCCTGGCGAGCACCGGGTTCGAGCTGCTTGAATACGACGGCATCACATGGAGCGAGTTGACCGAGACGACGTGCGAGCCTGGACCGTGGCCGAGCTGCTGGAACGTCGGCGCGGTCGATGCCACAGGTGATGTCTTCCTCGCCGGCGGGCGCGGCGCATACGGCGACATAGGCCCGGACCAGTGGCGGATCCACCACTGGGACGGCACGAATTTGTCGGCAATCCTCGAACCGTGCCCAGGCGATAACCCATACTGCGGGATCTCCGGCCTGAGCACTTCCGAGAGCCGCGTCTACGCCGCTGGAAAGAGCGACTGGGATAGGTGTGTTCTCATGTGGGCAGAACTGCCCTAACCTGCATAATTCGCCAGATAGGGCTTGGGGTTTCGACCCCAAGTCCTATCCAAGTCCTACGACCCCAAGTCCTATGAGATTTAGAATCTTATCCCAGGATTTGGCTTCGCAGATTGGCGATTCCTTCTCCAACCTGGCCCGCTTCTGATGGAGAGAGGCGTCCCGATTCGGTTATCACACTGTCCACCAGGTCCGGCGGCGTCACGTCGAAGAGCGGCGCGCAAGCCGTGACTCCCGGGGGCAGATCATTGAACAGATCGTCTGCCTTCTCTATGCGGGCATGCCGATGCCCGCCGAGCTTGATCCGCTGGCAGGCGACAACGAACGGCACGCCGAGATAACTCGCGGCCATCGCCAACGAGAAAGTGGAGCATCGATTTATGATCGATCCGTCGGCGAGCACCTGATCGGCTCCCACCAGCACCAGTCTGGACCCCTCCACCGCCGTGGGGAGGGCACCGTCAGGGAAAACCTCCACCTCGAGGCCTCGGGCCGCAAGCCAGCCCGCCGCCTTGAGGCCGTCGCCTAGTCGGTGACCCTCGCCGATGCGGATTGAATCGGGGCGCAGGGCAACGAGCGCGCTCATTGCCGTGACACTCCAGGAGCAGGACACGATGCACCCTCCGTGGCCGATCTCGCGGCTGGCCAGGTTGGCGATTGTCAGGTTTGCCTGCCCGAGGATCTCGCGCTCGGTTCTGGTGGCTCGGATGAGGGCGGCTCCCGGTTGCAGACCGTTCGACATGAGGGACCTGGTCCGAGAAGCGGCGAGGACCGCCTGGGTGCCTATGGCCGACATGGAGGGTCTCAGGCTGTCCAGAACAGTGACCGTCGCGACGATGATCTCCATGGCCTGTTCGGGATCATCCGGCAGATCGGGCGAGATGGAATCAAGAGCGTCGAGGCCTCTCAGGGCGAGGGAGGTGGCGCCGTCGGACTTGTCGCCGCGGATCTCATCGAAAATTTTGTGGGTTTCATTGTTCACAGGGCTTGTTCAGGGGTGTTTGGACTTGCATACGGCCTTGCGCTTTTTGATACTGTCGGCGGAGAGTCCGACCATATCGCCTTTGAGTGCGTTGTCGTAGTGGGTCTGACCGGCTGCGTAGAGGCGCCGTTCGCAGGCGATGTCACCCAGGTACATGTGGGCGAGTGAAAGAGCGGGTTTGAGATTGATCGCCTGCTTGAGGTAGCTGTTGGCGCTGGTGTAGCGACCGAGCCTGAAATAAGTTTCGCCCGTGTGCAGGTACACCCGGACCACCCCGGGGGCCATGGCCTTGGCCTTGTCGAGGGCTTCCAGGGAGGCTTCGGAGTTACCGTTTGCGTACTCGATGTCGGCCAGCAGGAGGTATGCATCCACCAGATTGGGGACCAGCTCGACGGCCGCTTCGAGCTCTTTCTTGGAATCTGCGGGTTTCTTGAGCCCGAACAACGCCTTGCCCAGTCCCAGATGTGCGATGCCGCTTTTTACCTTGGCTGTTGAGATCGCCGATTCGAACGCGGATTTTGCCCCGGCGAAGTCGACATTTTCGAGCAGGATCTCGCCAAGCTCCACGTAGGCCTCGGTCCAGTTGGGCCTGATGGCGATCGCCGTTTGCATGTGGGAGACTGCTTCTGTTCCCTTGCCCAGGATCCTGGCGTAGTGAAAGTGCGCGAGGCAGGATGCCGGCTCCAGAGTGGCAGCCTGTTTCAGAGAGGAGAGAGCGGCTGTGGTGTCGCCGTTTGATTCCTGCGAGAGACCCAGACCCATTCGGGCGATGTAACCCGCTCCTGCCGTGAGGGCCTCCTGGTACTCCGTAATTGCAATTCCGTCGTCGGCGCGACGCCTGTGGGCCTCTGCCATGCCGGTCTTGCCGCGGGCCAGATCGCCCTTGGCGATGGCCTTCTGGAACTCGTCCATCGCACGTGCCGAACGATCGAATGTCAGCCAGAGCCAGCCGGCGCAGACCTCGCCGACGCTCTGGTCCTTGTGACGCCTCCACACTCCCCGGCAGGCCTTCTTCGCCTTTTCGAGCTTGCCCCTGGTAATGTCGATGCGAGCGAGACCGAACTCGGCGTCTCCGTACTTGGCTTCGAGCTTGAGAGCCGCCTTGTAGGAGGCCTTCGCCTCGTCCAGCCTCATGGCCTCCAGGTAAAGGTCTCCCACGGCGACAAGCTGGGCCGCGTCGGCGGTGCTCATGGAAGCCGCCTTTGTGTCGAGCGGGCTGTTGCCGGCCGCTGCATTGCCGGATGTCATCATCGCCGTTGTGACAATGATCATGCCGAAAAGCATATTGCGCATGCGCATGACTCGTTCCTCCTCAACCAGATTGTTGTGTGTTCTTCATATCACAACTTTGTTTTTTTAAATCCATATCCGACATCTTTGACATGACGAATGTTGGAGATGTTCAAAAAAACGTTCAATCGGCCTTGAGTGGAACCACCAGGAAGTGGTCCACCTCGAATTTTTCACCGGATGCGTTCACTTGCTCCAGCTTGATCTTGTGCCTTGCGCGCGACCACAAATCGGCCACCGTGTCTATGCGGTGCTCTTCCATTGTTGCGCCGAGGGTCGCCTCGCCCGCGACCACGCCGTCGACGGTGATGCGAAGAGTGGTTCGCGCGGTGTTGTCCGGGCCCAGATGTCGCGCTCGAATGAATACGACAGCTCCGCCCGGCGGGTTCGCCTCGATCTCCAGGGTCGCTTCGTGTCCTGTGACGACGCACGTGGTGCGTCCCATGAACTTGCCCGGAATCACCCGCTCCCTGGACGTGCATTTGCCCCAGCCGGCCTTGAGAGCCCGAGCCCCTTTTTGTATGTCCGTACCGAACAAAAAGCCCTTTTCGATGGCTCCGAGTCTGATGAGGGCCTCCGAGGTCCATTTGATCTCCGGTTCTTCGTCAAGGATCCTCATTAGCCTGGATGTGGCTTTCTCCAATTCCAGCCAGCCCAGAGCGACCACTGCGTAGCCTCTAATATCCGTGTGGGTTTCGTGTTCGAGCACGTCCATGAGCGTGTCGAATGCGCGCGGGTCCCCGATCTTGCCCAGGGCCAGAACCGAGAGATAGCGCGTGCGATCCTCTGATATGGTTTCGATCAACGGTTCGGTTGCGCGCGGGTCCCGTAGATCGCCCAGGAGCCTGATAGCGTCCTCCCGAACCTTGAGATCGTTTCTTCCGAGTGCCTCTATGAGCACCGGGACCGCCGCCTTGTCGTCCAGCTTGGCCAGTGAGACCGCCGCCTTGTCCCTGATGCCCGGATCGTCGTCATAGAGCGCGTCTCTCAGCAGATCGCGCCCGTCGTCGTTGTTGACCGTGGCCAGGGCGAGCGCCGCGAAAAGCCCGATCTCGTCCTCCGGGTCTTCCAGGAGCGCGGTCATCTGCGGGATGGATCTCCACGCCTTGATGTCCGCCAGCAGTTGGAGCGCTTCAACACGGTCTTTCAGCGGAGCCCCGCTGTTCTGCGCGACCGCCAGCAACCCCGGAATGGAGCGCTTGTCCCGCATCCTTCCCAGGTTGATCGCCGTGTGCGCGGCGTCTTCTCCCCGGCTGATCTCGTCCAGCCAGCCGTAGGTTTCCTGCAGGAGTTCGTCGGCTGTCTTTCTGTGTTTGTCGTATCGGTTGACCTTCTCGGCCGGGTCGGTTTCAAGGTTGTACAGTTCGTACAGGCCGCGCGAGGGATCGGAAATGAGCTTCCACGGCCACATAAGAGCCATGTGACGGCGCATCACCGAGGAGAACACGGGCTTGTCCACGTGTGCGGCGTCTCCCCCGAATATGGCGGGCCTCAGATCCTGACCGACCATATGGGCGGGAGGTTTGACGCCGAGGAGTTCGAGAACGGTGGGGGCGATGTCCACCAGGGAAACAGGCGCCTTGATTCGGCCCGGTTTGGCGCCGGGAACCTTGATGATGAGCGGGACGCGCACCTGCTCTTCGTACAGAGTCGACCCGTGGTAGTGTCCGCCGTGATCCTTGAACTCTTCGCCGTGGTCCCCCGTGAACACTATTATCGTGTCCCGGGCCAGCTTGCTCTCGATGTAGTCGAGCAGGCGGCCGACCTCCCGATCCGCCTCCACGATTTCCCCCTCGTATCGGTCCACGGGCGAGGTGCCGAAGCGCTCCGACTTGTACGGCTCGTGGACGTTGAAATAATGAATCCATGAGAAGAACGCTGGTTCTTCCAGACCGATGAGCCTGTCCATTTCGGCGATGGCGTTGTCCGTGAGTTTGTCCGGGGGAGGGGCGCCGTGGTTGGCTATTTCGAAACCGAACTTGTTGGTCCGGTAGTGGCCGACCTTGTCGCCCTGCGTGAAGAAAATGCCCTGAGTATAGAAGCCGGAGGTCTTGTAATTTTCATCGCGAAGAATCTCAGCGATGGTCGGGTGGGAAATCTCCACACCCAGCATGGCCTCGTCGTGGGTGTAGTGGGATGTGTGAAACGACGTGATCGAGTACGAGCTGTGAGGGGCGGCACAATACGCTCGTTCGAAAACCGTGGCCGTCTTTGCCCATTCATTCAGGCGGGGTGACAGATCACGCTTTTTGTAACCGTAGAGCCCCAGTCTGTCGGCTCGAAGCGCGTCCACGGTGATGAGGGCGAAATGCGCGCCGGGGAATACGGGAAAGTCACCGGAAGACGAGGCCCGCAGAGCCTGGCGTTCCCGTTCGTAGCGAACTCTTCGGGTGTCTGCGGACGGGCGCGGCCCTTCCCCCACTTTTCGTGGGCCGGTTGTGACCAGCAGCACGTTGGCGGTGGTTGCCGTACGCTCGTACACCGCCACCTTCACCACCTGGCGCCTGTCCATCAGAAAACCGGCCAGAATAGCCAGGACCGCGCAGGCCATGAGGCAGATAACCCCCACCCTCGGGCCGGTGGTCCGCGCGAATCGTGAAAAAACCGCCAGGCGCAATGCCAGGGCGAACCCACCGAGAGTGCCCACGGCGAGCAGGACGTGCAGGTAGAGGTACAATCGGCGGTACATGTGAGCGTCGCACCAGCGCATGCAAAGCGCGCCCAGAACGAGGGCCAGGGAGACAAGGAGCAGCCAGATCTTTGTCTTGCGACCGCGTTCGTCCGCAGCGGATACGATCGCGATCATCGATCGAGCGGCGCCGGCGACCAGCACAATCATCAACAGAGCCACCGCGCCGATCAGGAATGGGCGGGCGGGAAGTTGAGAGGTGACCCCGCCCGCAAAGAGGCGAATGGATATGTAAACGAGGCCGGGGGCCGTGATCCCGACGAATGCCAGCGCGGCGCCCGTGCCCGGTGAGCGCCGAAACTTGCGGGCGGCGGCGGCGCCCAGGAGCGCGACGCTCCAGGTGATGAGGGAGAGCAGAGCTCCGGCCAGGGCGAGCCGACCGATGATTCCCAGCGCCAGCAGAGCGATCGAGGCGGCTCCTTCGATGTCCGCCCAGGCCTGGCGCAGATCCAGGATGGATGCGATGACGCCGGCGGCCGCGCCGGAGAGAATCGCCGCAGAACCCCCTTTGATTTTTGGTGAATTGACGGTTTTTGATTGGTTAGACTGGTTCATTGAAAAACGATTGCCCAATCCGGAGGCGCCGACCAGATTCGAACTGGTGATGGAGGTTTTGCAGACCTCTGCCTTACCACTTGGCGACGGCGCCGAAAACGGAGGTGAATCCTATCATTCTTCTTTTTGTTGTCAATTGGGACATCGGGCTCAAGTCCCGTCCGATCAATCCAATAACAGATTGTTATTTGATTCGATAGATGATGCGGCCCCTCGTCGGATCGTAGGGGGACACCGCAAGGCGTACTTGATCGCCCAGAACTATACGAATACGGAACTTTCGCATTTTTCCCGCCAGGTGGCTCAGCACTACGAGGCCAGAATCGAGGCGTACCCTGAACATACCGCCCGCAAGCACTTCTTCCACTACCCCATCAAGCTCGATATGTTCTTGTTTAGCCATTAAATTCTTTGCTCAGTTGCTGTCGACCGCTCTATTGCGGTGTGAGAAGTTAAGGGGTTTTTCCGTTCGGGTCAATGGGTCAATGGTCAACCCTCGAATTCGAGTGATGAAACAAAGTTGGACAGGGCGATGAGCTGTTCGTCGGAGAGGGTTGCGAATTTGAGCCCCACTCCGGGAAGGTCTTCGTCGATCGCCCGTTCGCTCCAGCAGACTTGCGCAACAAGGCTGAGCGGTTCCCATGTGGAAGGAGTGGAGAGGACCACATTGACCTGCTCGCCCACCTGAAAATTCCCGGTGTTCACCAGGAACAAGCCGCCCGTGCTGATATCCTTGGTGTAGGAGATGATGCTCGTATCGTCTCTCTCCCTGAGCACCTCCACCTGACAAGAGATTCGCTGTCTTTGCGAGTTTCGAAAATGCCGACTCTCAGACATCGGGGACGCAGACGCCAAGAGAGGAGTCTGTCTGCTCCAGGTCGATGACGGTGGCGTTGAGATCGAAGGGGAGCAGGCACGAATAGCTGGAACGGCAACCCTTGTCCGTCATGCAATGCCGCAGGCAGTACGTGCGCCCCCGGTTGGGCTCGATCTGGTCGCACATTTCCTCGTATTCGACTCCGCCGTCCTCATCGATTCCCGGGCCGTCGGGGCACGGCGTAGTGAACTCGACACAGACCGCCTCGTTCGGGCATTCGTCCGATTCGCAGCCGATGACCAGGCAGTATCCGCCGGGCTGGGTGCTATCGCAGTTGCGGTTCATGTTGGGGGAGCAATCGATGTCGTAAGAGCACGGATCGCCGATCTCGGCCTTGCATGCGGCGGCGAGAAGGACAGCGGTCAGGATTATTAACAGTCGTTTCATCGCCCGGACCATATCACAGATGAACGGGTGTCTGGCAAGACCGGAAAACTGAGGAGTTCTCGCCCTTTTGACAGGTGTGCCCTTGAGCGCAGAGTCTATAAGTGGCAAGATAGAAGGGAATCGAAACACGCGACGGGGAAGAATGCGACTTTTCATTGTCACTCTTGTGCTGACAGCGACCTTCACGTTCACTTCCAATGTCAGGTCAGACGACAAAGACAAGGCCGATCGACATTTCAAGGACGGCGTGGCTTTTCTGGAAAAGGGTCAGTACGAGCGTGCGTCGTATCATCTGGACAAGGCCTACAGTTTCGACGCGAACTGGGAGTATCTGGAGTACATAGCCAAGACTTGGTCCGCGCTCGACGACTACCAGAATGCGGTTCACGCCCTCGATGCCTACCTGGAAAAGGGCGGCGACAAGATCCCGGCAAAAAAGCGAAAGTGGGCAAAGGGCGTGCTCGAGCGGCTGGAGGAAATAAGTAGCAACCAGGTCAACAATGAAGAGGCGCAGGCCCACCTCGAGAAGGGCAAGGAACTGTACAGGCAGCACCGATATGAGAAGGCGGCTATAGAGCTGGAACAGGCCTATGATTTGAGCCCGAACTGGGAGTTTCTCGAGCTGATGGGCAAGATCGAGGCCGCACTCAAGAACTACGATCGGGCGGTCGAGGTGTATAAAAAGTTTCTCTCACTGAGCGGTGACAATATCTCACAAGTGCGCAAAAAGGCTGCGAAGAAGGATCTCGAGAATCTCGAAACGCTGATCAAGCTGGAAGAAGACAGGAAAGAGGCGCCGACACACTACAAGCGGGGAAAGACTCAGCTGGAGATGGGTCAGTACAAGGAGGCCGCAAGGTCCCTGGAGCTTGCGTATCGTTTATACCCCAACTGGAAGTATCTGGAGGATATCGGCGAGGCCCTCGCGGGTGCCAGGTCGTATCGACGCGCGGTCAATGCGTACAGAACGTTCCTCATAAAGGGCAGCGGAAAGATTTCGGAAGAGACGCAGACCGGGGTTCTGTACAAGATCGCCGCCCTGACCAATAAAATCAAGACCGGGTCGGAGGAAACGGAAGATGGCTTCGGGGAAGAAGCTGGAGCCCAGCGCGATGGGCAGTCCTTCGACTGGGATCCCAAAAAGCGTTCCTGGACATGGATTATCGGCGGTGTGGGAGTTGCGGGGTTGGCGGGAGCTATCATAACCAGTGCCGTTGCCAATAATGAGCAAGACAGAATTGACGTGATCTGTCCGGGTGGAGAGTGTCCCCCTTCTGATCTCGAAGTTATGCAGGAAAGACAGGACATCGTGAACAAACAGCAGCTCGCGACAAGGATTTTTGCCGGCGTAGGGGCGGTCGCGGTTGCGGCGGGGATCACGGCCTTCTTCGTTGAGCCGAATTTCTCAGATGACAAAGAAACCGAAGTGTCTCTGGTTCCGTTGCTCGACAGTGACAATGCGGGGATGATGATTGTAGGGAGGTTTTAAATGACGAGGGTAATGTGGTTATGGTGTCTGGTAGTGTTGTCGACCGCCTGCGGCGACTTCTACAAGACCCTGACCGCTGCCGACGCGGGGAATACGGACACCGACACGGACACCGACGTCGACACCGACACCGACACCGATACGGACACTGACACGGACACCGACACGGACACTGACACGGACACCGACACGGACACTGACACGGACACCGATACTGATACGGACACGGACACCGGTCCGATTTGTGCTTCGATTCCTGCCTGGACAGCGCACACGGTGGATGGAGCATTCAATAGCGCCCATTCGGTATATGCGGCGGATGTCAACGGAGACGGCGATATGGACATCCTCGGCGCGGCGACTGATGGCGATGACATCATCTGGTGGGAGAACACGGCCGGTGACGGATCAATCTGGGTAGAGCGGGTGGTGGACGGATCATTCAACGGCGCCTATTCGGTGTGTGCGGCGGATGTTAACGGAGACGGCTACATGGATGTGCTCGGCGCGGCATACAACGCCGACGACATCGCCTGGTGGGAGAACACGTCGGGCGACAGTACCGCCTGGACCGAGCACACGGTGGATGGAGCATTCAATGGAGCCAGCTCGGTATACGCGGCGGATATAAATGGAGACGGCGACATGGACGTGCTCGGCGCTGCTGAATTCGCCGACGACATCGCCTGGTGGGAGAACACGGCGGGTGACGGCACTGCCTGGACCGAGCACACGGTAGATAGCGAATTCAATGGAGCCAATTCGGTATACGCGGCGGACGTTGACGGAGACAGCGACATGGACGTGCTCGGCGCTGCATCTGCCGGCGATACCATCTCCTGGTGGGAGAACACAGCGGGCGACGGTACCGCCTGGACAGAGCACCTGGTGGACGGGACATTTGATGGCGCCTGGTCGGTATACGCGGCGGACGTTGAAGGAGACGGCGACATTGACGTGCTCGGCGCGGCCCTGGATGCCGATGCCATTACCTGGTGGGAGAACACAGCGGGGAACGGTACCGCATGGACAGAGCACACGGTAGATGGTGCATTCAATGGCGCCTGGTCGGTATACGCGGCGGACGTTGACGGCGACGGCGACATCGATGTGCTCGGCGCGGCCCTGGATGCCGATGACATTGTCTGGTGGGAGAATGTAGTAAGTGACGGTACTGTCTGGGCCGAGCATGCGGTGGACGCTGTATACGATGGCGCCAGTTCAGTACACGCGGCGGACGTTGACGGCGACGGCGACATGGACGTGCTCGGCGCGGCGTACAACGCCGATGAAATCACCTGGTGGGAGAGCGATTGTATTTCTTTGAGGTGATCCCCTACTCCAGCTCAGATCAGATCCCCTGATATTCATACGTTCCCATGTCGACATATGTAGGCGTTCCCACTCCGGTGTCGGTAACCGCGGGATCGTCCCAGCGGGAGAAACCATCCAAGTCAAACTCGGGAGCCAGGTCGCCATCCGCCGCATCTATGCAGGGCGAACCCGCCTGGAGTGTGAGATCCACGTCGAGATCCGTTGCGCCCATTCCCCAGTTGTCAATGCGCATTCCCTCGACCGAAGCTGTGGCCAGAGGAGGAGTAAATGTGATCTGGTCTCCCAATACCGCTGTAACGGTTCTGGCAATTCCGTTGTCTTCAATTTCCAGGATGAACCCATTGAGCACGACACCCACGGCGTTGGCGACAATCACGGTGTCAGTTGTGCCCGGGTCGGTAGTGAAGGTTGTTTCGTAGGGAATGTTTCCAAAGAGCGGATCGGCATCGATGTTGCCCGTACCCCAGTATCCGCCGTCTATGTTGGAGTATGTAGCGTATAAGGTGCCGCTGATAGTAACGATTACGTCTGGAAAACTACCCCAAACAATGGAGTTGTTCAGGTTCAGGGTGCCTGAATTGATGTACAGGCCTCCGCCGGAATATGCGGAGTTGCCGCTGAAAGTGCTGTTGTTGAATGTGATATTTGATAATGAATTTGTCGAATATACTCCTCCACCGTTGCTGTCGGCTCTGTTGCCCCTGAAAATACAACTTACAACAATCGAAGAGCTGTCGGAACTGTATATTGCGCCTCCATCGGTTCCTGACAGGTTGCCCTCGAAGAGACAATTAGTGAGGGTTGGGCTGCCGCCATTCGTACGCATTGCGCCTCCATCGGTTCCTGACAAGTTGCCTTCGAAGAGACAATTAGTGAGGGTTGGGCTGCCGCCAATCGTATAAATTGCCCCTCCTTCCCCTCCGGATGCTCCGGATGAGTTGCTAGTGAACTGACAGTTAGTGAAAGAAGGGGATGACGAGTAATTGTATATGGATCCGCCATCGCTGGAAGAATGATTTGAGTTGAACTGGCAATTAGTGACGGTAGGTGCTGACGAAGAGTAGTTGCATATGGATCCGCCGCTGGATGCAGAATTCGAGTCGAAGTTACAGTCGGTGATGTTGGGTGAAGCGGAATAATTGTATATGGCACCTCCTCTATAGGCGTCGTTATTCAGAAATGTGCAACCCACGATGTCCGGCGAAGATAATTGGCAATATATTGCACCACCGCAATTTGTACTTGCAGCAGAATTTTGGATAAAAGTGCTGTTCGATATCGTGCCGGTAGAACTGATCATGTAAATAGCGCTACCATTGTCACCTGAACTGTTATCCTCAAAAACACAGTTATCGATGTTCAGAGCAGAAAAACTGTTGCTGATCGCGCCGCCATCTCCGCCAGAATAAGTAACAACATTTTGAAAAAACGTGCTGTCGACGATTGTCAACGATGACGAGTTGGTGCTGTAAATGGCGCCTCCATAATTTTCGGCCAAATTGCTGGAGAAATAACAATTCTCAATTAGTGGGCTGGAATGGATATTGCGAATTGCGCCGCCGTAATCATCCCCATCGTTATTATTGAACTCGCAGTTTTCAATTGTCGGCGATGCATAGACATTGTATATTCCACCGCCTCCGCCCAAGGCGTAATTGTCGTAGAAAGTGCAATTCCTAATTGTCGGAGAAACGCTGTCGTTGTACATACCACCGCCATGGTTGCTGCCCGGCGCACCGCCGCTTGTATAGCCTTCTCCAATTGTGAATCCATCCACGATTACATTGTCCGCTCCTGTAACAACGTGATGGGAATTGTCCGAATCCAACGAGGCGGAGCCAATCTCCCCACTTAACGTAGTGATATTCGTCTCCCAATCCCGCTGGGTTCTGACTACCTCGCCGCCGACGAAACCGCCATAGAGGTCAATACCGGATTGCAACTGGATGGTTGCGTTTCTGTCGCTAATAGCGGTGGGTTTGTAGACGCCCTGGGCCACCCATATCTCACAGCCTCCGTAATAGACTGCCGCAACGAGTCCACCTTGCACATCTGCTTTTGGGTTAGCCCAAGATCTACCGTCCAGGGCGTTATTTCCCGTGGCCTGGTCGACGTAGATGAGGCACTGCGTACAATCCACGCCCGTGAAGCCCTCGGGGCAAACGCAGGCGCCGGCGACGCAGGTCTGAGTGGGAAGACAATCCTGGATGAGGGTGCTCTCCTGGTGGCCGCATGAGTCGGCGGAGTAGACGTCGCCGCTGACGGTGTCGCAGACGGTGCCGTATCCGGGCTCGCAGCACTGATCATCACTCTCCCAGCAGGTCTCCGAAGAAAGGCATGGATCTCCGTCGTGGTCACAGACATCGGTCAACTCGTTGCAGGTTTCGTCTCCGTTACAGAACAGTCCGTCTCCTGCGATGCATGGATCTCCGGGCGAATCGCAAGCGTCGGTTGTATCATTGCAGATCTCGACACCGTTGCAGAAGAGGCCGTCGCCCGCCGTACATGGGTCACCGGACGAGTCGCACGTATCCGCTACTTCGTTGCAGGTTTCATCTCCGTTACAGAACAGCCCGTCTCCTGCGATGCATGGATCTCCGGGCGAATCGCAGACGTCGGTCGCATCGTTGCAGATCTCCACACCGTTGCAGAAAAGGCCGTCCCCCGCCGTGCACGGGTCGCCGGAAGAGTCGCACGTATCCGCTACCTCGTTGCAGGTTTCGTCTCCGTTACAGAACAGCCCGTCTCCTGCGATGCATGGATCTCCGGGCGAATCGCAAGCGTCGGTTGTATCATTGCAGATCTCGACACCGTTGCAGAAGAGGCCGTCGCCCGCCGCGCACGGGTCGCCGGAAGAGTCGCACGTATCCGCTACTTCGTTGCAGCTTTCGGTGCCGTTGCAGAAAAGACTGTCGTCGGTACACGGGTCTCCCGGAGAGACGCAGGTATCCCCAATTTCATTACAGGTTTCGACGCCGTTGCAGAAGAAGCCGTCCCCTCCGGCGCATGGATCTCCGGAGCTATCGCAGGAGTCCGTAGTTTCGTTACAGCTCTCGGCGCCAGTGCAGTAGAGACCGTCATCGGTGCACGGATCACCCGGAGAGGCGCAGGTATCCCCAATCTCGTCGCAGGTTTCTGCACCGTTACAAAAGAGGCCGTCACCGGCTATGCAAGGGTCCCCCTCGCTTTCACATGCATCGCTTGTCTCGTTGCAGATCTCCACGCCGTTGCAGAAGGAGCTGTCTTGAACGCAGGGTTCTCCCGAATGAACCGAGCACGTTCCGGCCCCGCAGGTGTCCGTCCCGTTGCAGAACAGGCCGTCGTCACACACGCCGCCGTCGTTGTCCGACCAGGCGGTGGTGGATTGTGAGGTGTCGCATATTTCACAGGAGTTGGACGGGTTAACTGTACCGTCGGTGAAGCATTCCGTACCGATCTCACAACCCTCGCACGTGTCGGTGTCAGTGTCGGTGTCAGAATCCGTGTCGGAATCAGAATCGGTATCTCCGCCGCCGCTATTGCCATCGCAGCTTACAATCCCCAGACTCAGGATTGTTATTAGTAGAGAAAGAACCAATCTCATATTGCCCCCTTTGCCGGTAGCTTGTTTAAATAACAAGGCCACAACCATGCTACTTTAACACTACTTGATAATCGTCTGTGGAAATTCTGATTGGCCCCCGGCTACTCCAGCGCCAGGTACCGCTCCCAGACGTTGGCCGGGATTTCCTTGACTAGTCTGGCCGTGCCCATGTCCACCACGGTCACGGCGGATTGTCCGTTGCACAGCACAACCTTGGTTTTCCTGTTGGAGATGGAGTGTTCGTAGAGAAAGCGGCCTTCCCACAACTCCACCTTCCGGTGGCGTGTAGTGACAATCAGATCGTCCCCGTATGCCGCCGGCCACAGGTAGTCGCAGTGGTTCATCACCACCGGCGTGGCGATCTTGTTTTCCATCGCCCAGGATATGGGGAATACGTCTTCGAGAATTTTCATGCGTCCGAGCTCGAACCATCGGAAGTAGTGTGAGTTGTGCACCACCTGCATCATGTCAACGTGATGGAACTCAACTTTCACATCCACACGACGAGTGATGATCTTTCCCACGGTTGCGCCTCCTTTACATTTCGTCGAGCTTGACGCTGAGGCTCTTTGGCATGAAGGGCGGCATGGAGATGGTCTCGATGAGGAGCCCGTCGTTGCCCTCCAGGGTAAGGCCCGAGTACGCATACGGCAGATCGAAGAGCGCGAGTCCGATGCGTTTTTTCAGGGTGGGCGAGTATACTGCCGCCACCACCTTTGCCACCGTCTCGCCCCGGTGCGCGATCTCGTCTCCGATCTCCAGCACACCGCCGGGATCCGACGGCGTCAGGCCGATGATCTTGTTTTTCAATCCACTGGCCCTGCGCTCCAGAATAGCTGCCTTGCCCCTGAAATCGTCACCGTCGAAGTCGATCATCCACTGCAGGCCGAGCGGGAGAGGATCCGAGACCCTCGCGCCCTCCTCGTAGATGTTGAAGAAGCGTCCATCCAGCCTGAGCATGGAGTGGGCCTCCGTGCCCACGAGAACGAGACCATGGGGTTCGCCGGCCTTTTCGATCCGCTCCCATATCGCGGTAGCGTGTTTCACCGGTACGATGAACAGGTAGCCGAACTCCGATGTCTTGCCGCCCCGGATCAGCTTGATCTCCACGCCGTCGAGTTCGTAATTTTCGATTGAAAGGTAAGGCAGACCGAGCACGTCCGTGCCGAAGAGATCCCTTGCAATGGCCCACGCGTTCAGGCCGTCGAGCCCAAAGACGGCTGTTGACCCGCTCAGGTCTTCGAGGCCCTCTTTGGAGGCGCCCATTCCATCGAGAACTGCGGCGGCGGCCGCATCGTCGACCAGGGATTCACAGAGCATGATCAGGTTCTCGTCGTCGTTGGCGATGTAGACATCGGACTCGAGCATGCCGTCATCGTTTACCGCCATCGTGTGCAGCACCCGCCCGAACCGGATGTTGGCCACCGACCCGCACGCGTATTGCTCGAGCACATCCAGCCCGTCCTCGGGAACCCTGTACCTCGTCATGAAGGAGAAGTCGCAAAGGCCCGCCGCGTCGCGAACCGCCGAGTATTCTTTATCTGCGCCCGAGAAGCGGAGGGGTATCTCAACGCCGGCGCGCTCAGAGAAGACGGCGCCCCTGGCCGCGAGCAGTTCCCTGATGGGGGATACTCTCATGACTGCACCTCCTGCCCCTTTTCCTTTTCGGCCATGACATAGTCGGCGATAGTGTTGATGGAGCGCAGGATGCCTATGTTGTCGTCGGCGATCTTTACCCCGAACGAGTGCTCTATTCCCAGAATCACCTCGAGGGCGTCCAGGGAATCGAGGCCGAGCCCGGAGCCGAGCAGGGATATATCCTCGTGGAGATCGTCGGGCTCGTATGCGAGATTCAGCCGCGTGATAAGGTCTTCTTTGATAGTTTTGAGCACCGCCGCGCGCGCTTCAACCGTTTTTTCAAGTTCCAGGTCCATCTTTTCCTCCGCAAACGTGGGAGGGGACCATAGCAAAAGAAGTCGTTTTGAGCGATTGAATTTCCGCCGCGTTTGGCGGCGACGGATTTTTCATTGCACCGTTAGGTTACATGTGTTACAAAGGATACATGGATACAACAATCCGAAACCTCGACCCCGGAGCGTACAGGGCGCTCAAGGCCAGGGCCGCTCTTGCCGGAAAGACAATCGGCGAGGCTCTCAACGAGGCGATTCGATTCTACATCGCGGGCCGGCCGGTGGAGCAAAAGTCTGGCAGCCTGTGCGATCTTCGGCCCGAGGATTATCCCAAGGGGACAGAGCGTCTGAGCGAAGAGATAGACGCCGTTGTGTACGGCATGACCGAAGCGCCGTGATCGTACTCGATTCCAGCTTCATCATCGCGTTCCACAACTCGCGGGATACGCACCATCCGGCTGCGTCAAAAACAATGAAGCGACTGCTCAAGGGCGAGTGGGGATCGGCGCTATTGCCGGAGTATGTCTTCCTCGAGGTAGTTACCGTGCTCGCCGCAAGGCGGGATCTCGCTACAGCTATCAGGGTCGGTTCGATTCTTCTGAACTCGCGGGATGTTGAGCTTGTCCCTTGCTCCGACCTGTTCGGAGAGACGTTCGCCGTGTTTCAAACCCAGGCGCAGGGCCCGGTGTTGAGCTTCGCCGATTCGGCAATCGTGGCGCTCGCCAGGAGACGAAGTACGCGGTTCGTGGCCACATTCGACAAGGGCTTCGCCAGGGTGGACGACCTCACGGTGGTTCCGTAGATCTACGGACAGCTCGCCGGAACCGGCGTGCACAAGTCAGCGAGATTGTCGTGAACATCGATCAAAGTGGGTCCGCTGGTGAGCTGGTCCAACAGATCGCACGCCTCACATTCGAGAAGGAACATATTGTATTCGATTTGCGTGAACCCGACCACCGAGGTGAGGGCGCTAAGCCCGGTCAGGCTTATTAGCGTGGCGTTTTCGGAAATCTGTAAATTCCCGCTCACCAAGGTGAGGGCGCCAAGCCCGGTCAGGCTTGTTAGCGTGGCGTTTTCGGAAATCTGTAAATTCCCCCCCACCGAGGTGAGGCCGCTTAAACCGTCCAGATTGGTGAGGGCGTCGTTCCTGGAGATTGACAAATTCCAGCCGACGGAGGTGAGGGCGCTCAGACCATCCACGTTGGTGAGGGCAGCGTTCTGCCCGATTGCCAAATACACGCCGATGGAGGTGAGGGCGCTCAGACCGTCCACGTTGGTGAGGCCGGCGTTGGAGCCAATAAATAAGCTCCCACCTACAGAGGTGATCCCACTCAGACCGTCCAGGTCGGTGAGGACGGCGTTGTTCTGGATCCACAAGTCCCCGTCCACAGATGCAAGGGCACTCAGGCCGTCCAGGTCGGTGAGGGCCCAGTTGTAGTCAATATTCAAACTCCCACCCACCGAGGTTATACCGCTCAGCCCGTCCAGGTTTGTGAGGACGGTGTTTTCTTGGATTCCCAGATCCTCACCCACCGAGGTGAGAGCGCTCAGACCGTCCAGGTCGGTCAGGGCGTCGCTGCCCCAGATAGTCAAGTTCCCGTCCAGCGAGGTGAGGCCGCTCAAGCCGTCCAAGTTGGTGAGGGTGTCGTTCTGCCCGATTGCCAAATACACGCCGACGGAGGTGATGGCGCTCAGACCGTCCAAGTTGGTGAGGGCATCGCTGCCCCAGATAGCCAACCCCCCACCCGCCGAGTTGAGACAAAACAACTCGCTCAAGTCGGTGCACGACGGGCAGTTGATTGTCAGGTCTCCCGAGATCGATGTGTATCCCGCAATGGTTTTAACGTCCGATTGCGTGTTGATGGTGAAATCGCCGCTGTACTCTCCCATGGAACAGTCAGGACCAGTATCGCTACCAGTATCTGTATCACTATCTGTGTCCGCGTCTGTTTCCGTAGCGGTATCCGTATCGGCCCCACCGTCTCCGATGGACAAAACGTTCGAGCAGCCGGCGACGATGGCGGCGGTGATCAGGGTCACCAAAAATAAATTCATTCTATTCATCGTATTTTGCCCCCAGCGAGAACCCGTTAAAGCCGGCCTCCATCATCTTCCCCTTCCCCTTGCAGGGGAAGGCCGGGATGGGGTTATTCGACTACGATAACCTGCTTTAGCTGAACGCCGGTCATGTCGCTGTAGGTGTACGGCCCTTGGCCGATGGGGACGATGATGTGGGTCTCGGTGTCGGGGTCGAACTTGTAGGCTGCGTTCACAGTCGCACCCCCATCGACGGCCCACACGTAGCCTTCGAAGTCCACGGCCGCGCCGATCATGCTTGATACCCCGTCCCCGAGCCCGATATCGTAACTCCCCGCGACAATCATGGTTTCTAAATCGATCTTGTAAAGTGTGCCGCAGGTGGCGGCCGACCATGCGTAGCCGGCGCTCTTTTCCACACCCACAGCGATACCGCGGAGCCAATAGGGAACCGATATCTCAAGTTCCTCCAAGGAATCGGTCGCCGGGTCGTAGCGGGATACGTAGTTGTTCGGGCTGGGCGGCCCGCCGCTGAGCCACACTCGCCCCTGGGAGTCCGCCGTTATGCCGTAGCCACCCGTTATCGGCACAATATCCGTTACTTGGAGGGTGCTCATGTCCACCCGAACGATAGTCCTGTTCGCCGGACTATTGTCTGAGCGACTGTGCACCCAGAAGCCGTCGTTGCCGTCGACGACCCCTCCATAACAGCAGCCGACGGTATCGAGATCGACCTGGCCGACGACATCGCCATTGTCCCCATCCAGCTTGAAAACCTTCTGTGGGGGAACATAATTTACGTGATGAGTACATGTGCCCACCCACACGCTTCCCCCCAAGCCGGTGTCCGTGTTTTCCTTGCCGTCCCAGGCAACGGCCCTGGCCCCCTGGTACCCGTATATGTCACTGAGTCCGGCGGTGGGCAGCTTCGTGTGCCACAGCATACACTCGTCTTCTCCCCAGGGCAGGACGTCTGTCGGGCCGGTGGAGGTGTCGATGACGCTGTTGCCATTGTTGTCCACACAGTCGTCTAGCGAGGCGGCGAACTTGGTCACCGAGCTTGGAAACGATTTACGGTCGGCCACGACCGCGTCCCCGTGAAGGTTGACCGAGGTACGCGACGGGGTGCAACCCGATGGGCAAGTGAGGTAACGGGCCACCTCTACCGCGGTTTGTGTGTCGACCTTGGACAATGTGCCTTCGCCGTGGTTGGCTATCCAGATATACGAGAACTCCACTTCCGGTTCGGTGTCCGTGTCGGTATCCGTATCCGAATCCGCGTCGGTATCGGTATCAGTATCCGTGTCGGTATCGGTGTCCGTGTCCGAACCCCCGTCGCCGGAGTCTTTCACCTTGGGCGTGGATTCGCACCCGGCAAGATATCCGATTCCGAGCAAGGACATTAAAACGACCGTCATCATCGTCTTCATGACTTCCTCCCTTGTAAAAACCGATCATACCATGAAGTCGTAGCACTTGCCGTGCTTTCGCTATGGCGATGCAGGCGTGGGGGTTGCCACTACTCTACTACGACAACCTGCTTGAGCTGAACGCCGGTCATGTCGCTGTAGGTGTACGGGTTCGGAATGGGAACGGTGGCGACCACCTGTTCGGTGTCCGGATCAAACTTGTAAGCGGCGTTCCCCGCCCGGTCGACGGCCCAGACATAACCCTCGAAGTCCACGGCCGCGCCGATCACTTCCGTGCCGATGACATAGGTTTCCACAACGCTCATGTCATCCTCATCTATCTTCAACAAGCTGTCTGTCCAGTTGCAGACCCACAGATATCCCGCGCTCTTCTCCACGCCAACGGCGATACCTCCCCCGCCGACGGTGGGAGTCGACTCGAGTAAACTTGTGGCCGGATCGTAACGGTAAACCTGATGATTTGCGCCGGTGTTGTCCGCTCCGCTGGTCCACACACGTCCGTCGGGATGTACGGTGATGCCGTAACCGCCGACGTCTACAGGGGTCGAGCATGTGAGAGCGTCGACGTCCAGTCGTGTGATTTTTCTATCGGCAGGAGTGCGGTCGAAAATCCACAAGCCCTTGTCGGCGTCCATTGCCCCGCCGTACGCGCAGTTCAAAGGAAGATTCGCCTGGGTCACGACATGCCCGTCCGCCCCGTCGAGCTTGAAGGCCACCTCGCTATTGACCGTGTCGGTGAAATTGCAGGTGCCTACCCACACGTTGCCGCCCTCTCCCGTCATCGCATCTGTCTCGCCGTCCCAGGCGGTCGCCCTGAGCCCATGCACCGTGAATCCAGTTGTGGGTAGTTCGACGTACCACAATATGCACTCGTCCTCGCCCCATGCCAGGACGTCGGTTGGTCCGGTGGACGTTTCGATCGTCCCGCTACTATCGCCGTCCACGCAGTCGTCGATCGACGCGGCGACCTTTATAACCGAGCCGGGGAATGCGTCCCTGTTGGTCACGACCGCGTCCCCGTGAAGGTTGACCGACGTGCGCGACGGCTGGCAATTCGTGCCCGGACACGTGAGGTAGCGAGCCACCTCTACCGCCGTCTGTGTGTCAACCTTGGACAGGGTGTTTTCCGAGGTATTGGCTATCCAGATAAACGAGAGTTCCACTTCCGGTTCGGTATCCGTATCGGTATCCGCGTCGGTATCCGTGTCGGTATCAGAATCGGCGTCGGTATCGGTGTCCGCGTCGGTGTCCGTGTCGCCGTCCGTACTGGCGTCGCCCATGTCTTTCACCTTGGGCGTGGATTCGCATCCCGCGAGATATCCGATTCCGAGCAAGGATGCCAAAACGACCGCTATCGTCTTCTCCATTATTCCCTCCCTTTGTAGGAAATAGATCATACCACGAATGCCGATGTGTTTGTGGTGATCTCTATCCCAGGCGCACGACGACGGCGCCGGCGAAACCCAGACTCGATGCGAAAGTCGAGATCACCGTGGATCCGGGTTCTCCGGTTGCAACGAGGTAACCCAGGTTGAACAGTGGGAGGCTCGCCTCGGCGAAACCCAGCCTCGGAGCGAGGGAGATCGGCCTGGTTGCGTCGCCGAAAAGATCGCGAATCACACTGTCGTCACATCCGGCTGCAGCCGGTCCCCCGTGGGCCACGAGTGACACCTCTGCAGCGTCGATGCCGGCGCCGGCCAACGCCTCCTCGAGTACTCGTCTCTGGAGAGCGTCGACGTCGCCACTGCGCGGACCGGAGCAATCGGTGATCATGGCGCAGCCGAGCACCTGCGCAAGGATCTTTCCCCCGCGTTTCTCGGCGGTGTCCCGTCGCTCCAGCACGAGAACAGCGGCTCCTTCACCCGGTGTTGCGGCGGTGGAGGGGCCCCAGAACCCTACCTTGTGACCGTCGCTGACGCTGCGTTCGGTGAGCTCATCGGAGGCCGCGGCGAGCACGGTATCCACGTGGCCCTGTTCGAGGGCCGTGATGGCGGATATCGTTGCGGTGAGTCCGGCGCCGGGGCCCGCTGCCAGGACCGTGCTGTGACCCTTGAGCATGAGGGATCGGGCGACGTGCCCGGCCACCTCGTTGGGGACCACATAAGGAAATGCGCCGAGCCTCTGCAGTTCGAAGTTGCTTTCGAAGATCGCCCTGAGGTGATCGTTCTCCCCCTGACCGGGCCCGGTTGCGATGCCCAGGATCAGACCCACCTGTTCCATGATCTTCGGGCGGGGCTTGATTCCGGCTTCGTCGAGGGCGCGGCGGGCCGCCAGGGTGGCGTATCGGGAGCACAGATCCATACCCTTGAGGTCGAGCCGCCGATCTATTTTGCGGGAGTCGATGTGGGGAACGAGGCCGCCCATAAACGGCGCTGCGGGAACTGCGAAGCGCTCGATTTCACGCACGCCGAGGTCGGTTCCCAGGAGCGGCTCCGTGCCGACTCCCAGAGGACTGACGAGGCCCAGGCCGGTGATGACCACCGGATCTTGCTTCGATTCGGGCGGGTTGCGGTGGGGAGCTTCTGCCCTGGGGGACACGTCCAGGACGAGACAGGCGTTGTTGCCGGCGAATCCAAAGCTGTTGGAGAGAGCGACGCGCCCCTTCCAGGGTCTCCCCGGGTCCGGTACGTAGTCCAGGTCGCAGCCCTCCCTGCCCTCTGAAAAACCTGCGGTGGGCGGGAAGAAACCCGCAGCTGCGCAAAGGAGAGTAGCCGATGCTTCGAGGGCGCCGGCGCCGCCGAGGCAATGGCCTATCATTGACTTGGTGGAGCTGACCGGCACCGCCGATGCGCGGTCCCCGAGCAACCGTCGGACAGCCCTGGTTTCGGCCGGATCGTTGGCCCTGGTTCCGGTGCCGTGAGCGTTGATGTAGTCGATCTGTTCGGGGCTGATCCCGGCGTCGAAGAGCGCCGATTTCATAGCGGAGATCTGACCCTTTGCGGTGGGATCCGGCGCGGTGGGATGGTACGCGTCGTTGGACAGGCCGGTTCCGAGCAGCTCTCCTTTGAGGTCGGCGCCCCTTCCTGCGGCGTGTTCCAGGCTCTCGAGAACAAGGAACGCCGAGCCCTCTCCCAGGTTGAGCCCTATGGGCGTGGAGAACGGCGCGCACATACCGTCGGTGGTGGCCTTGAGCGCGTCGAAGCCCGCCAGGGTGGAGGGCGAGAAGGAATCGGACCCCCCCGCGATGATGACGTCCGCAAGGCCGGTCCGTATCAGATCGGCGCCCTGTGCGATGGCTCCCGATCCGGCGGCGCAGGCGGTCACGACCGATACCGCAGGTCCCCCGGCGCCTGCGGCCCAAGCCAGCACCCGGGCGGTGGTGTAGTAAAGCTTGGAGAACAGGAGATCCGGATCTATGAGATCCTCGCCGTTCACCAGACTCTCGTAGTGTTTTTCTATACTCAGCATTCCCCCCGAGCACGTTCCGAACACTATTCCGCCCCTGCGGCCGAGGGGGGAGGCAGCGAGACCGGCGTTTTTGAGAGCTTCCCGAAGTGCGCGAAGCGCGATGTGCACGTTGCGGTCCAGGCAGCGGACTTCCCGGGGATCTTCGGGGTCAGGTTGGATATCGCGGATGAGCGCCGCGTGAGTGGACTTGAGGTTTTTGAGGCGCGGGTCGCTGAGTTCGACAAGACCGCGTCGGCCTTTTGCGAGGGCGTCCACAAATCCCGGCGCATCTCCGGAGATCGATGAGATTGTTCCCACGCCTGTTACCACAACCCTCGGTCTCATCTAAGAAACTCCTTCACCCGGGGCGATTGCCAGCACCAGATTGTATCCCAGATCGCTTGTGGCGATGGCCAGGGTTGGAACGGGCCCCGATGGCAGGGGCCGCGAGTCGATCTCCTCGAGCCCGGTCGTCTGAGACCACAGCTCGCCGCCGTTCGCCCACGCGTTGAGCATGGCCGCCAGGGTCATTGTGCCGGAGGCGGCCTCGGCGAGTCCGGTGTGGAAGACGCCGGTTATCATTGGAACGGACGAGGCCCTGTCGAGGAGAACGGTGTCGAGGGCCTCCACAACCTTGAGGTCGCCGCTGTTCCCCTGGGGAGACCAGGTGATCAGGCCGACGTCCTTTGCGGACCAGCCGGCATCATCGAGCGCCGCCCGGATTGCCCGGACGAGCCCTTCCGGATCTCGGCTGGGTTCGTAGAGATTGATCGAGTCGGTAGTCTGGCCGTGTCCCACGATCTCCGCGAGGATCCCGGCGCCTCGTTCCCTTGCGCTGTGCAGTTCCTCGACGACGAGGTAAGCGGCGCCCTCGGAGAGGATCCGTCTGTCGTCCAGTTCGGGTCTGATTCGGTAGCTCTTTTCGTACTCGCCCGTGTGCAGGAGGCCAAGCTCGTCGTAATTGATGTAGTAGCGCGAGTAGAGTTCGTCGGCCGCGCCTGCGACAATGCGTTGCGAGGACTCGCTTCGGATGGCCAGATGGGAAAAAAGGAGCGCGAACAACCCCGCGTCCGCACCCATGGTGACCGTGCACGAGTAGCCCTTGAGCGCCAGCGCGTTGGATATCCATCCCCCCATTGCGTTTGGAACGATGGTCGAGAAGCCGGCGATGTCGGCCTGTGCTCCGCCCGAGCGCATCACCGCCAACATGTGGTCTTCCTCGCTGGTCCCCACGTAGATTCCGCTGATGACGCCGATATCCTTGCCCGTCTTCGGACTCAATCTGATATCTGCCGTCCCGAGGGCGAGCCTCGCCGCCGCCGTCGCATAGCGACTGATGGGGTTCATGGGTCGAAGATCAAGACGGCGATCCACGTCACGGGACTGAAACTTCGGGACGAAGCCGCCCAGTCTGGCGTCGGTCCGTTCTTTTACCCGCTCGCCGGCGGGTACCAGACCGCTGTTGTTCTCGCGCAGGGCGGCAAGGAGCCTGTCCGAGCCGATTCCGAATGAGGAGATCACCCCGTTTCCGGTGAGCACAGTGCGCGTCTGTTCGCCTGTTCGCGAGGCCGGCGGCCGGTCTTGCATGTGCCGCCCGACGACGATCCCGGCGTTGTGCCCCCCAAAGGCGTAGTTGCACGACAAGAAGCGGTCGTAGTTTTTTTTGCGCGGTTCGTTTGGAACGTAGTCCAGGTTGCAGCCGGGCCGAGGCTCGCGAAAGTTGATCGTGGCCGGGATCACGCCCTCGTTCATGGCGGTGAGGCCGGCAGTCGCTTCGAGGATTCCGCCCGCGCCGAGACAGTGGCCCACCTGGGACTTGAAGGAATAGGTGGGGATCGCGGCATCCCCGACAAGCCTGGCGACAGCCTTGGTTTCGATCGGGTCGTTCGCCTCGGTTCCGGTTCCGTGCAGGTTGATGCAGCCCAGGTCGGATACCGCCACGTCGGCGCGGGCGAGGGCGGTGACCATGGTGCGATACGCGCCTTCTCCCCGGGGGTCCGGCGCCGTGGGATGATGACCGTCCGCTGTGAACGCGTAGCCCAGCAGCTCACCTTCGATTTTTGCGCCTCGTTCCGTCGCCGCCCGCGCCTCCTCGATCACCCAGAAGGCCGCGCCCTCACCCAGGTTGAGCCCGGTGGGCGTGGAGAAAGGCGCGATCTTGTCGGTGGAGGTGGCCTTGATGGAATCGAAACCCGCCATGGTGGCCATGCACAACGCGTCCGTGCCGCCCGCCAGCACCACGTCGGTGATTCCGCTGGAGATGAGTTCCAGGGCGAGCGCGAGGACGCCCGTCGAGGACGAGCAGGCTGTGGAGATCACCCACGCGGGGCCGTCGATGCCGAGGGTGTGAGTCAGCGCCTTTCCCAGCGTGTGATATCTTATGAGCAGGTTCATCTTCCGATCGAGCCTGCTCCCCGATTCGCTGGTGAGAAATTCGTATTGCCGCTGGGCGGTCAGGAGGCCGCCGTTGCACGTGCCGACCACCAGGCCCACGCGGGGTCCTCGGCGATCTTCACGCGACCAGGAGAGGCCCGCGTCCGCGAGCGCCTGACGCGCCGCGCTCAGCCCCAGATGAAGATAGCGGTCGCCAAGGAGCGAGATCTCGTCTTTTGTGAGCCCCGCCTCTTGTGGGTCGAAGCCCCTTACCTCGCCGCCGTATGGTGTTCGAAAGGGGCTGGTGTCGAATGCCCTGACCAGGTCGATTCCCGATCTTGCGGAAAGGACCGAGTCGACGAAGCTCTCTCTGTTGTTTCCGATGGGAGAGATCACCCCCATCCCGGTCACCACCGCTCGCCGCACGGATTCGCGGCTCATGAGTTGTCCTCGTGCCCATTCCCCTTGCCGGATGTGCCCGTCTTGATTCCGACAGCCTTGCGGCGCTTTGCCATGTGCGGATCGGATTGATCCGGGCGCAGGTTTTTAACCACTTCGCTTCGCGCGAGATCGGTGTAGAACCCCCGCCACACGTTGATGAACATGTCGTAGAGTTGCTCGGGTTCCATGTTGAGCGGCCGTGCGATTACGTGAGCGCCGTTGTACTTGCGCCACTCTCGCGTGAGGATTCTGTCCTGGCGAATAAGCCGGTCCCAGAACGGAGACCCCGGATAAGGTGAAAACAGGAAGAACTCTGCCGTGTGTATCCCGGCCGTCCTGCAGAGATCGAGGATGGAATCGACGAGTTCCGGTCCGTCCCAGTCGCGGCCCAGCCCGAAGGACGCGAAGAATCTGATTCCCCTGTCCTCCAGTTTTTTCACCAGATCGACCAGCTCCTGTCGCGCCGCGAGATCGCCTCCCAGAGCGCGGATGGACCGGGGATCCACGTTCATGGTGCAATAGAAGGAATCGACGCCCGCATGCGCGATGAAATCGATGAAATCGTCGTCGGTGTTCAGCGCCATGGTGGAGGCCACGAAGAACTTCTTCTTCAGGGGCGTGAGGGCTTCGAAGAGTTCTCGTGTCCACTTGCGCAACCGGTTGTTGGGGAAGAACAGCATATCGTCCGCGAGGTAGACATTGTCGTACTTGAGGGTGCGTACCTCTTCCACGATGCTCGTAACCGGGCGCAGGCGGATCCGGTGCCCCGCGTGGGTCGGGATGGAGCACATTCCGCACTTGTAGGTGCAGCCCCGCGCTACCTGAACGAGATCCTCGTTCCAATCGTAACCGCCTTTGTCGTAGAAGATATCTCGCCTGGGTATGGGCATCTGCGCCAGATCGAACGACGTTCCACCCTTGTAAACGGGCGCGAGCGTTCCGTTCTTTACGTCGTCGAGAATTGTGGCCCAGGTGGGCTCGCCGTCCCCGATGTTTACTGCGTCGCAGTGCTCGAGCGCCTCTTTGTGCATTGTGGAGGGCCAGAAACCGCCCATTACCACGGTCTTTCCCGCGGCGCGAAAGCTGTCTGCCAGCTCGAGGGCGCGCGTGGCCTGAGGCGTGAAGCAATTTATCGCGATGACGTCCGCGTCCGTGTGCAAGTCCACCGGATCCCCGTTGTTGTCATCGACGAGATCGAATTCCCAGTCCGGTGGCGTCAGGGCCGCGAGTATGGGAATGCCCAGAGACGGGGGCGTGGTAAAGTTGCCAAGGAAATAGTCGACCAGCTCCCGATCGAGATCGGGAACCGTTTCCAGAAATTTTTCGAACCTGGGGTATATGAAGGTGACTTTCATTTTGCTTGTTGTCGAATAGCAGAAACAGCGTTTTGACGCTATCCCGAGAATTGGGAAGGAGTAGAATTCAATAGATGGGATCGATTCGGGAAACGAAAACGCAGCACTTTGATCCGACGGATCAGGTGCCAATCCTCGAGCTTCCCGAGGGCACGCTGACCCTGAGTCTCATTTCCCGCATTCTCGGGCGGCACGAGCGAGAATATGATCCGTTGTGGCGCTATGTCCGCAAGGTGGACAAGAGCTTGTATCGCGGGCAGCGCAACTCGGTTCGGTTTGGGAAATACAACATGGGTTTGAGGGCTCCGAACCGGATCCCCGCATGGATCGACTTCAAGGCGGAGCTGTTGTTTCTCGGAAGCAAGTTGACGATCCCCTTCAACGCTCTTCGGGGCCTTCTCGTCGCTCACGGCATAATGCCGACCCGGAATTTTCCGATATTCGCCCTGATGATTCGCGTCGACGGGTGCGATGCGTACCTGCCGCTTCATCAGAGCGTGCTGAACGAGTCCATCACCGATATAGCCGACTTCCTGTCGTCCAAGCTTCGAATACCACTGGGGTTTGCGTCACGACCGCTGCATTTCATGGTCGCGCCCGGGAGCGCTAGGATCGAGCATACCTACGGAGAGACGCCCCTTTACGAGATAAAGACCCTGCTGACCGTCAGGGACCCCGAGGGAAGGACCAGGATAACCATCATGAAGCCCGGGGAGAACATCGTGCTGGTGGATCAGGTCGATCCTCTCGCATGGATCGAGAAGTGGGGGATCATCGCGTCGGAGCTGGTGAGCATTATGGCCCGGCGGGTGAAGTCGAGGTACGGCAAGGGCGAGCGCTGACAACGGTTCATGAAAAAATAATATAAATGCATGAATCCGTGGTATGATTGTTGTATCAGACCTTTTCCATGAGGTCGGGAGAAATATCGATGGCGAACCTCCAGGTAAAGGGAATCGATGACGATCTGTACCGCGCCCTCAAGGCCAGAGCCGATCGGGAGCACAGGTCCGTCAGCCGGCAAGTGATAGCGATAATTGAGAAACACCTGGCGACGGCCGGCGACGATCAGCGGCGAGGGGCGGCGGATTTTCTGGATCTCGCCGGTTCGTGGGAAGACGAGAGGAGCGCGGAAGAAATAGCCCGTGAAATCCGAAAGGCACGCAGGTCGAAGGGGCGCAACAAGAGGATGACGGATGTATTTGATTGACACCGACATCATCATTTACTCCCTCAAGGGTGTGCCGTCGGTGGTCGAGGCCTTTCGCGAGCGAAGGGACAAACCCATGGCGATCTCGGTGATCACATACGGTGAGCTGGTGTACGGCGCCGAGAAATCTGCGAGCCCGCACGAGAACATGGCCAAGGTGAGGCGGGTGGCCGAGATCTTTCCGGTAGTGGAGGTTTCCCGCGGCGTCATGGATACATTCGGCGCTCTCAAGGCGGCGCTCGAGAAATCCGGGGAACCTCTCGACGACTTCGATATCATGATCGCTTCAACAGCCATGATGCTCGGCTACACCCTGGTAACCAACAACATCAGGCACTTTTCACGGATCACCGGCTTGCCGGTCGAAAACTGGCACTGACTCCTGCGAAGGTTTTTCAGGAAAACAGCGTAGCCGGATCGGTCTTGAAAAATTCGATGAGATCCATTCCGCCAGTTCCGACAATGAGTGGTTTTGCCTTTGGGAACAGTTTCATGAAGGCTCCCAACCCACGGGGCCGAGCTGGTCTTCCGCTCTTTACCTCCAGGGCAAATAGGTCGCCGGGAGTACGAATAACAAAATCAACTTCCAGGTTGCCTTTTCGCCAATAACACACCTGATGTCTCAGACCCTGCAGATGGTTGAGCAGGTGCGCGCCGACAGCATTTTCAACCAGCCTTCCCCACCATGCGGTGTCTTTTCTGGCCTGGTCGAACGACATCATGCCAAGTGCGGATACAAGCGCATTGTTCCAAAAAATGAGCTTTGGACTCGATCCGCGTTTCCGGATGCGATTTCCCGAGAAGCGATCCAGTCCCGAAATGAGGAAAGCTGTTTCCAGCAAGCGCAGGTAATGGGCAAGCGTTGTGGTGTTTCCGGCATCCGTGAGCTGTCCGAGCATTTTATTGTAAGAGAGAATCTGGGCTGGAACGCTCGAGGACAACGCGAACAGGTGCCTTAAAAGAGTGGGTTTGGTGATGTTCTGCATCGCAAGGACATCCCGCGCGAGAACAGTCTCAATCAGTGAATCGGTTACATATGATCGCCAGACGTCTTCATTCTGAGTCATTGGAGCCGCACCTGGATAACCGCCGAAGTAGATCCACTTTTCAAGGTCGAACCCAAAAGTCTTGACGCATTCTTCAAAAGACCAATGCAGGCATCGGTGAAGATAGAATCTCCCGGAAAGGCTCTCGGTCATGCCCCGGGAAATCAATAGAGCCGAAGAGCCGAGAAGCAGAACCTTCATCGACATGTTCTTCGCCCGGTCTTCCTCCCAAAGGGCCTTCACACTTTCACTCCACCCAGCGACTTTTTGGATTTCGTCGAGGATCAGAAGCGCAGGGTTCTCCTCGGAGTGATGTTTCCTTGCTGTGAGCCATTGAGCCTTGATCCACTCAGGCCCCGGCGGCAATGGCAAGTCTGCGGCAGCGTAGTGCACCCCTCCAGGCCAGTTTTTTTCAACTGAACGGGCGGCAGTAGTCTTGCCTACCTGGCGAGGCCCCGTGAGAATTTGAACAAGATCTGCTTGATCGCGGAGCCGTTCTCGAATCTTCGCTACAATTGACCGTTCATATACAACGTTCATATGCTTAATATTGCACTGTATTTAGGTGGAAGCAACTATTTACTCAATGACTGAGTATTTTTACTCAATGACTGAGTATTTGCGATTGGGCACTGTTATGAACGAGTTTTTCGCTCAGTACTAGAGCCTCAACGAGTTTCGTGCTACTCAACGCCTCCTGAATGGAGGCCCATCTCATGGCAGAAGAAAAAGGAAAAATCACAACCCAGGCAGAGGATTTTCCTCAATGGTATCAGGACGTAGTGCGCGAGGGCGATCTGGCCGAGGCGGCAAAGGTCGTCAAGGGCTGCATGGTAATCAAGCCTCACGGCTACGCGATCTGGGAGAAGATCCAGGCCGGCCTGGACAGGCGATTCAAGGAGACCGGTCACAAGAACGCGTACTTCCCGCTGCTCATCCCCATGGGCTTTCTGAACAAGGAAGCGCAGCACGTGGAGGGGTTCGCTCCGGAGGTTGCGGTGGTGACCCACGCGGGGGGCAAGGCGCTTCCCGAGGGGGAACAGTACGCCATTCGTCCTACCTCGGAGACCATCATCGGCCACTTCTTCGCCAAGTGGATCGACTCGTATCGGGATCTCCCGCTGCTCATCAACCAGTGGGCAAATGTCATGCGCTGGGAGGTCCACACGCGACTGTTCCTGCGGACGACCGAGTTTCTGTGGCAGGAGGGTCACACGGCCCACGCCGATCACGACGAGGCGTCGGAGGAGGTCTTGCGCATCCTCGATCTGTACGGTGATTTTGCGCACAATGTGATGGCCATGCCGGTGATTCGCGGCATCAAGACCGAGTCGGAAAAATTCGCGGGCGCGGTTCAGACCATGAGCATCGAGGCGATGATGCGCGACGGAAAGGCGCTGCAGGCAGGCACGAGCCACGATCTCGGCCAGAACTTCGGCAAGGCCTTCGACGTGAAATTTCAGAACGAGGAGGGTCGCGAGGACTTCGTCTGGCAAACCTCCTGGGGCGTGTCCACCCGGCTGATAGGCGGTCTCATCATGACCCACTCGGACGACACGGGTCTCATTCTTCCGCCGAAGCTCGCGCCGGTGCAGGCGGTGATCGTGCCCATCTTCCGCAAGGCCCACGAGAAGGAGAAGGTGCTCCCCGCAGCGGCAGGGCTTCGGGATGAACTGAAGTCGGCGGGCGTGGCCGTGGAACTCGACGACAGGGAAGGCAAGCGCCCCGGGGAGAAGTACTACGAGTGGGAGCGAAAAGGAGTGCCCATCCGAATAGAGCTCGGCCCGAGGGATATCGAATCGGGAGAGGCCATGACCAAACTCCGAATAGCCGACGGGAAGGTCAAGATGCCCATCGCCACCCTCGCTCAGGACTTGGGGGGAGTGCTAGACGGGTTTCAGGACTTCCTGCTCGAACGGGCTGTGAAGTTCCGTGAGGACAACACGGTCACCATAGATTCGTGGGGTGATTTCACGGACGTCTTCAAGGACGGCGAATCCAGGTTCGCGTGGTGTCACTGGGACGGGACCGCGCAAACAGAAACCGCTATCAAGGAAGAAACCAAAGTCACCATTCGCTGTATACCGCTTGAGGGTCAGGGGCCGGATTCGGAGCCGGGCAAGTGCATCAAGACGGGCAAACCCTCTAAGCGAAGGGTTCTCTTCGCCAGGGCATACTGATCAGCAGTCCACGATTGTTTCGAAGAACTGTGCCAGGGAGATCTCCAGGTCGGTGGCGTCGGCGCAGTATTCGGCGTGGTTGGATCCGCCGGCTTCTGCCATATCGTCCATGACATCCATCAGATCAGTTTCGACATCGTAGGCAAACACGTGAACCGGCGCGCCGATATGGTAGAGGGCCGCCGCCGCCGCCATCGTGTCCTCGGAGTCGAGGCACTGGTAGGGCTGGTCAATGCAAGTGTCCTTGATGCAGTCACAGGTCACGGGATTCAGATCGAGGTTGCAGTTGGGCAGGCCGTCAGTGATCAGAATAATCTGTAGCTCTGTGGCGGAACTCTGGACCTCCTGGAGGGCAACCTCGAGGGCACCCGCGGTGGGTGTTCCCCCGCATGTTTCGACATCGTCGAGGGCATCCCACACAGACTGGCCCGTGCCCGAGCCCACCGATATGTCCACAGCATCGGGATACATGCAGAGGTTCTCCACGTTTTGGGTATCTTCGGGATCGCACGTGTTGTCCGGGTACATGACGAGGCCCATGGGAACGGTGCCGTTGTTGTCATCTATGATGATCTGCAACACGTCAATGAAGTCGGTCCACTTGGAAGCGGGATCGGCCATACTCCCGGAGCGATCGATGACCCACACCACGCCGTCGCCGCATGGATCCGGATCGGAGCAAAGGCATTCGCCCCAGTCGCCGTTTACATCACAAGTCTGAACTCCGGATATTCCGGTGTCGGTACACTCGCAAACCTGTGTCTCGCCCGGTTCACAACCGACGTCTGTCCCCCCGTCGGTGTCGAAAGCAGGTGCCTTGGCTGAACACGCGATGGCGAAAGCGCAGATGACCACAAGAACCGGGACAAATTTGAATGAGCGAGGATTCATGTCCTCCTCCTTTTGGTTAGGGAGTTATTTTTATTTCATGTACGACTCTTAATTGTAATGAAAAAGAATGGTTTCGTAGAAAAAAAATGAATCGGGAACAACTTTTGCAGATCAGCCTGGCGCCGATCATCGATGAGCTCGAAGGGGGTTCGGGTGTGATCGTGGCCGGTCTTGGCGATTCACTGACACAGGGTTGGATGGTTACGAGGAGCTTCTTCGATCTGTTCGTCGATGGGCTCGAAGCGCGATTTTGCCTTGGTTCGATTCGCCGGATCAACGCCGGTGTTCCCGGTGATACTGCGGCAGGGGGTCTCGAACGGGTGGACAGGATCGTCGAGCATTCCCCGGATCTGGTGGTAATTCAGTTCGGGTTGAACGATCTCTTCTGCGGCGTGTCCGTCGAGAGATTCGAGGAGTCCGTCCGGGGGATCGCGGCGCGGGTGCGGGAAAGTGGAGCGGTTCCGCTGCTCGCTACCTCGTGTCCGCTGGCCTTGAAGGGCGATCAGGAAAAGGCGTCCCTTTTCTACGACGTCATCCGGGAAATCGGCACAGAGCCCGGAGCCGCCCTCGCGGACATCGACGAGTACTGGCGAGATCGATCCGCAGTGGAGCACCTGCTGACCGAGGACGGTGTTCACCCCTCGGACGAAGGCCATCGCCTGATGGCGCAGGGAGTGCTCGCCCTGTTCGGCTAGGGCGACAGGCCTTCGGAACGCCATACCTCGCCGTTGTCCAGGCCCAGGTAAAGGCTTTTCCGCCAGTACGCGATGGATTGAGGGGAACTCTCGATGTCCTGCGAAATCAGATCCACCAGATCGGACCCGTCTTCGGTAACTCCGACGCGAAGCCCCCAGCTGTCGGTGTCAGGGGTGGGATACGTGTCCATGTCCAGATAGATGACGAGGGTTCGTCCGTCGGCGAGCGGTTCCAGATCCAGCACGGTTTTTCCTTCGCACATGGGAACATTCGCAAAGCTGTCGGTGCCGTCTATGAGAATACATCCCCACGCCAGCGAGCCGCTGGTGTGTACGCCCACTATAATCCCGAGATCTTCGGTCATCTGCACAGCGTCGGTCACCCAGAAGGAAGGGAAACCCGACAGGGGTGCTAACTCGTCGCCGTCCTTGCGGTAGGCTAGCAGGGAGGAGATGTTGCTCGAGCTTCCCTCTAACTTCGACACGTATCCAAAAGCGTAGAGTTCACCACCCACGGACAGGAGCGTTGTGAGCCGCTGGTCACCGGGGGGGTCCGGGTGAGTGATCTGTTGGGCCAGTGTGAAGTTCTCGCCTCCGTCGTCACTTTCGTAGAAGAGCGCGTTTACGGTGGAGTTGTTGTAGTCATCCATCGTGCCGCCGCTGCCGCACGCGTAGATGATGTCGTCCAACACCGCCATGTCGTGGACGTGCCACGCGAGGTCCAGAGTGCGGCTCTTGTGCCATTCGCCTCCAGCTCCAAAGGTGTAGGCGTTTCCCAGGAGGTCGTCCTCGGTGGCGTCGACGCCGGGAATCATCAGCAGGTCATCGGTCTGCCGGAAACGATCGATCTGTTCTTCTTGGGTCGTGAACTCCGCCGTTACCGCGAGCGGATCCTCTTGCGACCAGAATCGAATCTCGATCGGCGTTATCCGGCCGAGGTTGCGATCCGCGTCGCCGTAGCCGAGGTAAAGTCGATCTTCGAAGACCGCCAGGTCAAAGATCGACTTGAAGAATCCGTCTTCCCCGAACTCCTCGGTGTGAACGTCGATGTAGTCTTGGATGGGGTACCCCCAGGGTTCGAACTCACCGTAGACGAGATCCGTGATCGACGATGCGTCAGCGCCGGCGTCTGTTCCCGCGTCCGGTTCCTTTGACGTGTTGTCATCGCACGCGGCGACAAGGGCGAACATCGCACACGCTATCAGTGATGTACGGACAGGGTTTGTTTTGAAACTCGTCATGGCATCTCCATCTCGAAGTATTGGATCTTCACTGTTCGTTCACTTCGATATTACCAGAAAGCTTCCCTGACTCCAGGATTTGCCGTTCCGTCCTACATGCCGCGCCCTGAATAGAGCGCGGTCAGGATGAGCTTGCGTTCCCACTAGATCTGGGAAACCGCCGCCCAAGCCCAAAGGGCTTGCACGCTATGCGCGCATCGTTGCCGCAGCATTCATGCTGCGGGCTGATGGCACGGCGAGCAGTCCTGCCCCTCCCCTGATATCCTTGCAATTTTAATATGCAATGTTCAATTTACAAGGATAATGCATCGCTCGAAACGCCGATCATCGGTCAAACATGAAAGCTAAAAATTCTTCACCAACCCCATCCCCGCGAAGTCGGGTGTGACGATCGGTCCGCCGTACATTGTTCCGCCGTACTTCCTGTTCCAGGTTTTCCGCTTCTCCCTCAACGTGGAAAACCTTACGGCACAGACGGTGGCTATGAACACGCAGAGGCCCCCGCCAACAAAGAACCCGATGGCTGCCTCTTCTACTCCGGCTTCTAGCAAGATGCCCCCGGCAGCCCCGATATCCAGCCCGCCCCAGAAGAAGATATGTGCTGCGATCCTGGGTCCCTTGTAGCTGGGCGGCCTGGGCGGGGGTCTCATGGCCGACTTCCGGGGCTTTGCGGCGACGAACCCGGCAGGTGCGACTACCTTTGTGGCCGGCTTTTCAAACGGACTTCTGGAGATCAGCAGTTCCACTGCGGTGCGGGTCTCGCCGGGAAGCTTTTCGAGGGCCACCGCATCAGTCACGGTGCTCGCCACCATCTCTGCTCCATCTGTTCTGACAAGCTCAAGAGAGAGGATCTGCCCTGTGCCGAACGAACTCAGCTTTCCGTGGACTACGAAAGTTGCACCCTTTGCCCCCACCTTTTCAAGCATGCAGCCGTCATCGCAGTACTCCCCCTCTTGCGCCGGCTCCACGACAACGATCCCGTACCGGCCGTGAGCTTTCTCCTTCACGGTCCTTTCCACGATGATGTCGAGGGTGGACACATCCCTCTGGTCCATCCCGGCCTCATTGACGATCTGAAAAACGGCGATCTTGTGCTCCCCCTGCTCTGTCGCGACGGCAACGGGCTTCTTCTTCACGGGTTGTGCCATTTCCGGCTTAAACACATGTTTGCAATGGGTTGCGAGAAAGAGCTTGCGATCGTCCCACGACTTTGACTCGAATTCCTTACTTTGAGCCGGCGTGAGATCGGGCTTGCAGTCAACGTACATTTGCCACGCTTTCGACCGTGCGCTCTTCTTGTCCTGGGCGCCGGCAAAGAGCGGCGACAGGCCGATACACAAACAGATGATTATCGAAACCTGGACAACAGGGAGAGCTTTCACGATATGCGACAAAACGATACCTCCCACATGATATCCAGAAGCTATTGAATACGAAGGAATGCTAACGGAACGCGAGAAGGTGTGTCAACGCAGTTTGCAAACACCTGCTTGCTGTTCTTGGGAGGATTTCGACACCTGTATGTCCTTGCAATATTAATATGCAATGTTCAATTTACAAGGATGATGCACCGTCAAGTGTTCATCATCGACTATGGAGTTTGATACGAATTTCCTTTTGTTTCCGAACTATTCAGGTGGAATGCCCTCGCGAACATCCACCACGAGTTTCTGAATCTCCAGTTCCCGTCTTGGAGGAACGAGAAGGTTTCCAACCCGCGTGATGAAGAAATCCTTCACCGTTGCCCAATCGTCAGATCCCTCGCCTGGCAACGACGCCTCTCTTTCCGCGTCGTCGAAATAGGTCAGGGCCCTGAGCAACAACGCATCGTTGACTTCCTGCTCGAACACCAGGCGGACGGTGGCCAGACACTCCGCGATGCCCATGGAAAATTTCTGCATCGTCACGTACAGGTCGAAAAAATCTCTGCGAACTCCCCTGTCCAGGATGGCGTGTAATTTGGTCGCCAAAACCCCCTCGGGTGTCAATCTGCGATCCTCAACAAAGGGCTTCAACAACTCCAGAACGAAAATGGAGATATCTATTCCCTCAAAACGCAGGTGTACCGTGTCTTTTCCGCGCTCCAGGATCTCCACGTTGCCCTGTTCCTTCAGCCGACCTACCAGGTCTTTCAGATCCCGCTGGCGGTTCACACCGAAGTCCACGTCTCTTGAGGGCCTGTAGGGGCAAAAACAACGCACCGCGTGTCCACCGATCACAAACCAATAGGGGATCTGGGCGACCGCGTCCCCCACAGCTTGCGGAATAACGGAAACGGGATTTCGGATATTCATCTCAGACTCCTATCGCTGCGCTCACCGCCAGGGCCAGGCCCAGGCTCTTCTTTCGATAGCCGGGCAGGCGCACCGCCTGGTACAGCGCCAACCAGGGCAGCCCGGCCGCGAAGCTCACCGCTCTCGAGTTTCCGTAATTGAAACAGTAATAAGCCACCTGATGGCCGGGGACCAGTGCGTCCGGAACCTGATTGTACAGAGCGTCTTGCACCGATTGCGGCAGGTCACCCACCCTGTATGCGGGTACCGGTAGTCCGGGCAGCAATTTGTACAACGTCGCCCTCGAGGGAACGTTCATTGCGCGCTCAACGCAAAATGTCTGGATGTCGTGCATCAAAGTACGCATTTTGGGACGTTCCCGAGTTGAGCAAAGAATAGCCAGGTGGTTCAAGACAGCCGCCGGGATCCTGGATCGACCCCTGTCGGAACGTATCTTTCTTCCGGAACGATCGGATTGTACTCCGAGTCTCCGCTCCGCTCTTTCAAGCGATTTTTCCAGATTAAATACAGACATATCTCATTTAATTATAGACAAAATGCGGAATTTCTCCAGAAAATATTGGGAATGAACTCTTTGTATGGGGTCTTCAGGGGATGCACTTGTGAGGCAGAGATAAGCCAGCGGGTTGATTGACAATGATTGCGCTGATATTGTCGGAGCCTGTTGGAATTTCTGTAGACAGGAGAACGCCTCATGAAAAGCAAGATGCTTCTCGTTTTTCTGATGTTGCTGGGGATTGGCGGCTGTAACGGCGCGCCCAAGTCGGACCAGCCGGAAAAAAAAGAACAACCGGATAAAAAAGAACAGGTCGACAAGAAGGATCAGCCCGATCCGAAGGACCTGGCTGACTCGAAAGAACCGGAAAGGGATCCGAACGAGGAAACCTGCGTGACCTGTCACAGGACGGCAACTCCCGGCTGGGTGGCGGATTGGGAGAGGAGCAAGCACAGGGAAAACGACATCTCCTGCTCCGAATGCCACGGGGACAAGCACAACAGCCCCGATGATGCCCACCTCGCGACGTTCCCGTCGGAACAGGTCTGCGCCGAATGCCACGATGAGCAGGTGGAGCAGTTTTCAAAGGGCAAGCACAGCCACGGGTGGGCCGTCATGTTGGCGATGCCCGTCACCGCCATGGAGCCCGAGGAGTTGATGGCGGGTGGCAAGGGATGCGGCGGCTGCCACAATATGGGTCTGAAGTCGGAGGCGCAGCGGAAAGAACGTCAGGAGAAGGGTCAGCGATACAACAACAACTCCTGCGACGAATGCCATACGAGGCACGCTTTCGACAAGCGGGAGGCCCAGGATCCCAAGGCTTGCCAGCAGTGCCACATGGGCTACGACCACCCGCAGTACGAGATGTGGTCAAGCTCCAAACACGGAACCCGCTACACCATCAGGGAGAAGGGGAAGCTGCACAAGGGAACTTCGGCCCCGACGTGTCAGTTCTGTCACTTGCCGCAGGGGACCCACACCAACAGGGTGGCCTGGGGATTCTTCGCCGTCAGGTTGCCCATGCCGAAGGACAAGCAATGGGCGAAGGACCGGACCATCATCCTCAAGGCGCTCGGAGTGCTGAACCCAAAGACAGGGAAGCCCACCGATCGGCTTGACACCTTCAAGTCTCTCGATTTTATCCGGCTTACCGAAGAGGACTGGCAGGCGGAGCGGGACAAGATGCTCGCCACGTGCGGCAATTGTCACTCCGGGAAGTTCGCCCGGGATCATATGGAGAAGGCGGACTCACTGATTCGCAAGGCCGATCGCGTCATGGCAGAGGCCATCACCATCGTGGCAGGGCTCTACGAAGACGGAATTTTGAAGAAGCCGGATCATTACAAGTTCGCCTATCCCGACCTCCTGTACTTCAAGCGCACGGGCGGGTCGTATATCGAACAGGTGCTGCTCAGAATGTTCCTCAAACATCGCATGCGCACCTACCAGGGCGTGTTCCACGCAAACCCGGACTACGCCTACTGGTACGGCTGGGCCGCCATGACAAAATCTCTGGGAGAGATAAAGGAACTGGACAGAACCCTCAGGGCCACGCATCCCAAATAACGTTGTTACCCTTACTGCTTGACCAAGTGCAAAATCTGACCGCCCCTGTTCCAGTCGAGGACCAGCTTGTCGCCATCAAAGGAATGGCTGATCTCTCCGGCGCCAGCAGTGCCCTTTGGCGCTATTTCGATCTTGCCATTTGACACGCGCCTCCAGGACCACAAGCTCTCGGTGTGAACAGCGTTGACACCCGCAGGGCCGTCATGGCGTCCCATGCTTGGAGGATCTGCAAGACCGGCGCTCTTCGCCACCCCGCCGGCCTCGAACGTCCAGACAATGCCGATGTTCCCCTGGGCGTAGTTCCCTTTTGCATCGACCACTTTCCAGGATCCGATCAGAGGATCGTCCACGTGCTTCGGTTTTGCCGGCGCCTGCTTCTCTTTGGGTTCGACGGCGGGTTTGGGGGTGGGGACCGGCGCTGGTTTTTGCTCCACGGGATCCGCGCAGCCGGTGAGCAGTAGTGACAACAAAAACGCTGACGAGACGAGAGCGTGAAGCAAGGTAATTCTCGGGTACACAGTCATGTCCTTCATTTTCATGGTGAAATAGATGATAAGAAAAACTCTGAGAAAGTGCCAGAGTCTTTTGAAGGGTGTCGGTAGCGGGAGTTTGCTAGGG